>NZ_LSZO01000210.1 GCF_001580025.1 Ventosimonas gracilis
TGATTTTCGAACGTTTGAAGTACCTATTTTTACCAGTCATATCAGGAAGTTATCATGCCATAAAAACATGTTTGCTTCCTAAGACCCTTCTATTAAAAGCTCAAGGTGCTTCTGGCGTGCCTGCAAATATCGCACTGTTGTATGCTGCGGTTCCCTGTGCGGGTAACGCCTATATTCTTGCTCGGCAAATGGACGGTGACGCTGAGGCTATGGCCTCCATCATAACCTGGACGACTATGCTTTCCGGAATAACTATTACCCTTATCCTCGGCAGCTTTTTCTTCTAAGGTAAGCCGCCTGGCATCTTGAGTGTAATTCCACTTTGTTTTTATGATAAACCGAGTTAATGAATATATTGATACCCGATGATTATCAAAGTGCAGTCGAGAAACTTCCTTGTATGGAGCTACTGGCTGCACATTCGGTCAGCTTTCTTGGTGATCTCACGCAGAAAAAGGATATTGATCCGATTCTGGCCGAGACCGACTGCTTAGTACTGATCCGCGAGCGAACCCGTGTCGACGCAGTCTTGCTCAAGAAAATGCCCAATCTTCGGTTAGTCAGTCAAACTGGCCCTGTTGGTCGGCATATCGACATAGAGGCCTGCAACGCTGCCGGCGTAGCTGTAATGCAAGGGATTGGTTCGCCTTATGCACCAGCCGAATTTGCCTGGCTTCTTATCATGAGCGCTTATCGGCGTGTCCATGAAGCCATTGATGCGTTTCGCCAAGGACAATGGCAGGTCAATATAGGTAGTGAGCTGCATGGTCGAGCGCTGGGCATCCTCGGCTTCGGTAAACTAGGTAAGCTGGTTGCCAACTATGCACACGCCTTTGGCATGCATGTACAGATCTGGGGTAGTGAGCACTCCCGGGCAGAAGCCGTCAAGGCCGGTTATAGAGCCTGCACAAGCCGGGAAGAGTTTTTCGCCAGCAGCGACATAGTGACCGTACACCTGCGTCTGACCGATGAGACACGCAACTCCATCACCCATGCAGACTTGTCGCACATGAAGCCGGATGCAGTGTTTGTAAACACCAGCCGCGCTGAACTGCTGGTGCCAGGCGCACTGGAGATTGCCCTTGGTCAGGGCAGGCCAGGGTATGCTGCGGTAGATGTATACGAATCCGAACCTATCTACGATTGCCAACATCCACTACTTTCTCTGCCCAATGCACTATGCACACCGCATCTTGGCTATGTGGCTGAGCAGAGTTACGAGACATATTTCCGCAGTGCCTTCAATAATGTCTTGCAGTTCCTCTCTGGTGATTACAGTACGGTTCTTAACCATGCCGCGATGCCCTGGCCTCATCAACTAAAAAGTTCAGCGAATTAGCCTTCTTTTAAACGATATTGGTTTTGCACTGGCGTTGCGTATTGGCGGATAAGCCAAGGGCGGTGGGCGGGTTCGCAGGCGGACAGGCGTTTTTGCCACTGCTCCTTGGCTTCTTTTAATTCTGTCTCGGCAAACAGGCTGGCGGCGGGCGGCACGTTCAGCGTACTGTCCCGCTCTTCCCAATCGGCATAGGCAAGGTAGTTTATCGGGAACAATCGGCAGTTCGTTCTTATCTGCCGATCGATGGCCAAGGCCAGCGCTTTGGCGTCGTCCACCGGCTCAAGCGGCGTGCCAAAGTGCACGTGCACGCGCCCTTTAAAGCCGGTAATGCCAAGGGCGATACTGGCATCGTCTTCACCGGCGGCTTTGACGTACTGGCCGGTCGTTTCACGGATATACAGCTCGCGCGCTTTGGCCGTATCGCAGGGGTCGTATTCGTAGCTGATGGCGAGCGGGGTCATACGTAAATCACGAACACATTCGCTAAAAGCGGCTTCTTTACAGGCCAGATGAAACATTTTGAGAATGGCAGGGTCAGTATGGTCGTCACCATCTTTAGCGCGGCCTTCGGCTTGGGCAATCCAGACCAGCTCGCCGTCATGTCGTATGGAATGGTTGATATAAGCGGAAAGCAACTGAAGGGCCGCCAATTTTTCCCGCCGCCCAGTCAGCGAACGCTGCACGATAAAACTTTTATTAAGCCGCATCAGGTCAGCCACAAAGGGCTTTTGTAGCAGGTTATCGCCAATGGCAATGCGCAGCGTGCGCCGTGCGGATTGGTACAAGGCGTAGTTGGCAAAGGTCGGGTCCATCACGATGTCGCGGTGATTGGCGATAAACAGGTGCGCCTTGTCAAGTTCAAGGTGCTCCACGCCAGACCAACTGACGCCCGACGTGCTGCATTCAATGGTGCGGTTGATGTAAGGCTCGATATGCACCTGCAATTGCGCCACGGTTTGGATAGTGCGCAACTGCGCCTGTAAACGAAGCCCCAATAACGGGCGCAGCAATGCCGTGCGTAGCGCCCCCAATGCGGGGTAGCGAAAGCGGATAAGGCTATCCAAAAAGGCTTTATCTTTGCTTAATCGCGCCAATATAACGGGCACTTCGCTATCGTTGTAAGGTCTTATCGCGTCAAATAAGTCCATAAGCTCTCTATTTACTCAAAGGCCGTTTCGGGTAAGTTTTAGCGGCTGGCTTTTTGCCGCTTACAGTAAGCCAGCCGCTGCTTTGCTTTTAGTCGACTTTCTTTAGATGCAGGATTCCCGCCAAGCCTTCGCCTTGTAGACTGCCGTCATCCAAGATATTTAAGGTCAATGTGGGTTTTTCTTGCGGGTTGCCGATTTTCAACACACGGCCTTCACGGGTAAAAGATACAACGCGCTCAGTTCCGAGCATATGAATGGTCACTTTGCCATCATTTTGGAAGCTGTATTTAACGCCCACAGCATCCTGATAGTCGCCACTAAAACCCTGTCCACAACCGGTAAACAGTAACAGGGCAACGGTTAGATAAATCACTCGCACCAACATAAAAGCATCCTCGTGGGTTTCCTATAAGGTTTTTGACCAAGGCGTACCGTGCTCAAAGCCACTCAGGCACCAGTCAAGGACGATATTTTACCAGTCATCCATTGCCGCGCACTTAAGCAGCCGATGGATTAAGGACAAGGGATAACCACGCCCGGCAAGGAAGCGGATTTGCTTGTCGCGTTCACGAGGGTTTTTCGGCAGCTCGCCGTTAAATTTGCGCTGCCAAGTGGTTTTCAGCAGAGACGGCCAATCCAATTCGGCGCTTTGCAGGGCAATGTCTGCATCTTCTGCAGCAATACCGCGACTGCACAGCATTTGACGGATATGCAGCGCGCCAAATCCGGCTTCGGCACGGGTTCTAATGGTGCTTTCCAGATAGCGGGCTTCGGACAGCAAGTTCTCTTCTTGCAGCGCATCCAGCGTGCTGTCAATCCAAGGCTTAGCTGCGCCGCGCTGGATCAGTTTTTGCGTCAGCTCAAGCCTTGTGTGTTCGCGCCGCGCCAGTAAATTCAGCGCGATGCGGCGTACATCGGCCGGACTTTCCACGACGCGGCGCATGGTTTTTTAACGGTCTTCTTGCGCTTCGACTTCAGCCGGGGTGTCTTCATCGGCACCGCTGTTATTGTCCGCCAGCATCGGCGCCACGACGGCACCAGCGGCCAGTTTTTCGCGTACCAATTTTTCAATAGTGCCGCAAAGTTCCGGGTTATTTTCCAAAAACTTGGCGGTATTGGCCTTGCCTTGGCCGATTTTATCGCCCTGGAAGCTGTACCAAGCCCCTGATTTTTTCACCAAGTCAAATTGCACGCCAAGGTCAATAATTTCGGCCTGGCGGGAAATGCCTTTACCATAAAGGATATGAAATTCGGCCTGGCGGAAAGGTGGGGCGACTTTGTTTTTAACCACTTTAACCCGCGTTTCATTGCCAATAATCACATCGCCTTCTTTAATCGGCGTACCACGACGAATATCCAAACGTACCGAGGCATAAAACTTCAAAGCATTACCGCCGGTGGTGGTTTCTGGATTGCCGTAGGAAACACCAATTTTCATACGGATTTGGTTAATAAAAATCACCAAACAATTGGCACTTTTAATACAGCCGGTAATTTTGCGTAGTGCTTGCGACATCAGCCTGGCTTGCAAGCCGACGTGGGCATCACCCATATCGCCTTCAATTTCGGCTTTCGGCACCAAAGCGGCTACCGAGTCAACAATGATGACATCGACCGCGTTGGAGCGAATCAGCATTTCGGCAATTTCCAGCGCTTGTTCGCCAGTATCCGGCTGTGAAATCAACAGGTCAGGAACATTAACGCCCAGTTTGGCGGCGTATTCCGGGTCGAGCGCATGTTCGGCATCGACGAAAGCGCAGGTTGCCCCCAGTTTTTGCGCTTCAGCAATCACGGACAAGGTCAGCGTGGTTTTACCTGAGGATTCCGGCCCGAAAATCTCGACAATGCGCCCCTTGGGCAGCCCGCCAATACCAAGGGCAATATCCAGTCCCAGCGAGCCGGTGGGTATCGCCGGAATGGCTTGGCGCTGTGCATCGCCCATGCGCATCACCGCGCCTTTGCCAAAGGATTTTTCAATCTGTGCCAGTGCCGCGCCCAGGGCTTTCTTTTTTTGATCTTCCGCTGTTAATTTTTCCTTTTTGCCGTCGCCCGCCGCTGCCATTGCTGTCCCCTAGATGGTTTGCCAAAAATCGCGTGATTATACGCCTTCAATAAGATGCAGTAAGCCTTGCAAAGCGGCGCAGACGGTATGGCGTCTGACCTCATCACGGCTGCCATTAAAGTGGTGCGTATGCGTGTGGATAGCGTCATCATCGGCAAGACCAATACAGACCGTACCCACTGGTTTTTCTTTTGTGCCGCCAGAGGGGCCGGCCACGCCGCTTACCGCAATGGCAAAGCGTGCGCCGCTGAGTTTTTGCACGCCACGCAACATGGCCGCGACCACCGGCTCGCTCACCGCGCCCTGTTGTTCCAACAGTGCTGTTGAGACGTTAAGGCGAGCCGTTTTCTGCGTGTTGGAATAGCTGACAATGCCTAATTCAAACCAAGCCGAACTGCCTGGCGTTCGGCTAATCGCCTCGCTAATGCCGCCGCCGGTGCAGGATTCGGCGCAGGCCACCTGTTCGCCGATTTTACTCAGCGCCGCGCCAAGCCCGGCCGAAAGGGCGTCGATTATTTCAGTAGTAGGCATTTTCGCGGTTGCTGTGATCGGTGACGTCACGCACGCCTTTAAGCTGCGGGATGCGCTCTTTGAGCGTACGCTCCACGCCGTCTTTAAGCGTCATATCGACCATCCCGCAGCCTTGGCAGCCGCCGCCAAAACGCAGCACGGCAATGCCGTCTTCCACCACTTCAATCAGCGCAACCTGCCCACCGTGGCTGGCGAGGTTAGGGTTGATTTCGGTTTGCAGGTAGTAATGGATTTGCTCGCTCAGCGGACTGTCTTCGTCAATCATCGGCACTTTGGCATTGGGTGCTTTGATGGTTAATTGCCCACCCATACGGTCGGCAGCGTAATCGACCAGCGCGTCCTCTAAAAATGGCTCACTGACGGCGTCAATCCAGGCGGTAAAGTCTTTAAGCGCCAACGCACGGTCGCCTTCTTGCTGCTCGCCGGGCTGGCAGTAGGCAATGCAGGTTTCCGCCTGCGGCGTGCCGGGGTTTTCAATAAAAACGCGGATGCCTACGCCTTCTTTATCCTGCTTTTTCAGCAGACCCAACAGGTAGTCTTGGGCGGCTTCGGTAATGTTGATGGCAGTCATAAAAAATCCTCATAAACGGCTGCCAGTGTACGCCAATGCCCTGCTTTCGCCCAAAAAAAGCAGGTTATCGCGCGATCAGTTTCTGCTTCGGATAAATATCAAAGCGGCAAGATTTGCCGGTTAGGCTGAGCGCGGGCGCAAGATTAGCTAAACTGGGGGCTTTACGTGGACGTTTGACGACGACGCGGTGACTGGCAAGGTTAAGGGCAGCGGTTAACAAGGCGCTGTCGTCTTTCGCTTGGTTTTCCAACAGCAGGCGCAGCAAATTCAGGTCTTTTTTAACGGCGGCGGATTGTTTTTGCTGGGGAAACATCGGGTCGAGATAAATCACTTCGGGCGGCTCAGCCGTCCAACTTTGCATTAACCGGCAAGCGTCGCCTTCGATTAAGTCTATGCGCTGAATAATCGCTGCCGTGCTTTCATCTTGAACAGCGCGGTTAAGGCCGTCTTCTAGTAGCGCGGCCAATATAGGCTCGCGTTCAATCATTTGCACCTGGCAGCCAAGGCTTGCCAGCACAAAAGCATCGCGCCCCAAACCTGCGGTCGCATCCAGCACCTTGGGGCGGATAGCGCCTTTAATACCGATGGCGCGGGCAATCATCTGGCCGTTGCCGCCGCCAAATTGACGGCGGTGAGCCGCCGCACCTTGGGTAAAATCCACGCGCAACGGATTGGGCGCCAGCGGCCTCTGTTCGGCCAGTTGCAGGCCATTGGCGCCCACTTGCAGCATTAACTCGGCGTCTTGTGACAGCGGCAGCTTAAGGCGTTCGGCGTAGCTTTGCGCGACCCCTAAAAATTCGGCGCTTAACGCCTGCACGCCAATTTTCGTCATGCGAGCAGGTCAGTGAGCGCCGCATCCAACAGCTCCAGCAGGCGGGCGACATCAGCGGGCTGTGTTTGCGGGCTGCACAGCATCATATTGTGGAACGGCGTGATCAGGATGCCGCGGTTAATCAGGTACAGATGCAGCGCCTGTTGCAGACTGTCATGAAAGGCCGCTTCGGCCTGTGCACCGTTTTTGGGTGGATGCGGGCAGAACTGAAACTCGCAGCGCGCACCTAACTCAGTCACAGACCAAGGCAGACCGTGCTTATCGATTACACCACGCAATCCCGCCGCCAGTTGTGCTGCCAAATCCAGCATATGGGCGTAGGCGGCTTCGGTCATCACTTGTTCCAGATTGACGCGCATACAGTGCATGGCGAGCATGCCCGCCGACAGCGTGGTTCCCATGCCGCTGTGACCGTGCTGCCCTGCCGACTGCTGCCCCGCGCGTTGCTGCGCTTGCTGCATGGCGCGACTCATCTCAAAGCTACAGCCGTAAACGGAAGCCGGTACACCGCCGGCAACGGCTTTGCCAAGGACAAAAAAATCCGGCTGCAAATCCCACAAACGAGTGCAGCCGCCATAGCCGGTGGAAAGGCTGTGGGTTTCGTCAATGATCAGCAAAGTACCGTATTTTTGCGTCAGTTCGCGGCAGCTTTGCATAAAGCCGGGTTCGGGTAGCACCATACCGATATTAGTCATCGCGGGTTCGCAGAGTAGCGCCGCGACATCACCACTCGACAGCGCCGCTTCCAGCGCCTGCACGTCATTAAACGGCACAACGCGGCTGTATTGGGCGAGGTCGTAGGCTTGTCCCAACAGGCCGGGGCGAGCCGTGGTGCGACCGTTTTTGCAACGCACCATCACATCATCGACCGTGCCGTGATAACAGCCATCGAATAACAATAGGGTTTTTCGCCCAGTAATCGCCCGCGCCCAGCGCAGGGCAAAGCGGTTGGCATCGGTCGCGGTGATGGCCATCTGCCAAAACGGCAGAGCAAACCGCTCAGTCAATAATTCACCGCAAACCACCGCATCTTCCCCGGGCAGCATGCAGGTCAAGCCGTTTGCACCCTGCTGCGCCAACGCTGCCGCAATCGGCGCGGGCGAGTGGCCGAACATACTGCCGCTATCGCCCAAGCAAAAGTCGATGTACTCGTGCCCGTCCACGTCATAAAAACGTGCGCCTTGCGCCCGCTCCACAAATAAAGGCCGCGGAGTAGACCAGTCGCTCATCCAGTGCATCGGCACGCCGCCGTACAGGCTTTGCTGCGCTCGCCCGGCGAGGGCGACGGATTTGGGGTGACGCGCCAAAAAGCGCTCAGCCTCGTTTGCGGCAAGACGGGTAACGGCGGCCTCTAAGATACTTCTTGGGCGCATGATGAAACTCCTTATTGTTAAATGAAGTGGCGGCCATTGTCTGCTGGCGGCGTAGGAGGTGGCAAATCTGCTAGAATCTTGCGCTATTTTGCGCCGATAAGGGCGCTTTGACCCCATCACCCTGCCCGCTTTGCGGCTGAAGAGGAGCCAAGATTATGCATGCCCATGCCATCAGTTTTATTCAAGACTTAGCGGTGCTGATGCTTACCGCTGGCATGGTCACTATCCTCTGCCATCGTTTTCGCCAGCCGGTCGTTTTAGGTTATATCCTCGCCGGATTTTTAATCGGCCCGCATATGCCGCTGTTTGAGCTGGCGAGTCTTAGTAAAGGCGGGCTGATTAACGATGAAGAAAGCATTAAAACCTTGGCCGAACTCGGCGTTATCTTTTTAATGTTCTGTTTGGGGCTTGAGTTTTCCCTGCGTAAATTATTTAGCGTCGGCGCGACGGCATTTTTTGCCGCCTTTATGGAAATTCTGTTAATGGTCTGGCTGGGCTGGGAAGTCGGCCAGTTTTTTGGCTGGACGCGGATGGACTCGATCTTTTTGGGCGCAATCCTCGCCATGTCCTCCACCACCATTATTGTTAAAGCGCTCAGCGATTTAAAGATGAAGCACGAGCGCTTTGCGCAGCAGATTTTTGGCGTATTGATTGTTGAGGATATATTAGGTATCGGCATTATTGCCTTGTTATCCGGCATTGCCGTTAGCGGTAATGTGGAACCCGGCGAAGTGTTTTCCACCGTGGGCAAACTCTCGCTCTTTATGATTGTTGCACTGGTCATTGGCATTTTATTGGTTCCGCGCTTATTGTCTTATGTTGCCAAGTTTGAAAGCAGCGAGATGCTGCTGATTACCGTGCTGGGGCTTTGTTTTGGCTTTTGCCTGCTGGTGGTTAAATTACAATACAGCATGGTACTGGGCGCGTTTTTAATTGGCGCCATTATGGCCGAGTCACGCCAGTTAATGCAGATTGAAAAACTGATTGAACCGGTGCGCGATATGTTTAGCGCGATATTTTTTGTCGCCATCGGTTTAATGATTGACCCTGCCACTTTGCTCAGCCAGCCTTGGCCGATTTTTGTGATTACTTTAGTCGTGATTTTTGGCAAGGTGATTTCGTGCAGTTTGGGCGCGTTTTTGGCCGGTAATGACGGACGCACTTCACTGCGCGTCGGCATGGGGCTTTCACAGATTGGCGAGTTCTCTTTTATTATCGCAGCGCTCGGTATGACACTTGGCGTAACCAGTGATTTTCTTTATCCGATTGTGGTTGCCGTATCGGCCATTACGACATTAACCACGCCCTATCAAATCCGCGCCGCCGACCCGATCAGCCGCACGTTAACCAGTTGGATGCCAGCACCCATTGCGCGGGTTTTTGGTCTTTACGGTGAATGGCTGCGCAATATTTCCCCGCAAGGTGATGGCGTGCTGATTATGGCGATGATTCGCAAGATTATTCTGCAAATCGGCGTCAACTTTGCTTTGGTGGTTGCCATATTTCTCGCCAGCGCCTGGTTTGCCGCGCCGATTGCCGCTTATTTAAATCATTGGATTAGCCAAGACAACCTGCAAAAAGGCATTATTTGGAGCGGTGCCTTATTAGTCTCGCTGCCGTTTTTAATTGCCGCTTACCGTAAACTGAAAGCGCTTTCCATGATGCTTGCGGAAATGGGCGTAAAAGCAGAAAAAGCCGGACGTCATACGTTGCGTGTGCGCCGCGTAATTGCCGAGTTAATACCGCTGTTATCACTCGGCACCATGTTCTTTTTATTGATGGGACTTTCCGCCAGTATTTTGCCCACGATGGAATTATTAGTCATTATCGCTCTGTGCGCGGCACTGGTCGCCGTTTTACTGCGGCGCTGGTTTATTCGCGTACACACGAAAATACAGGTGGCTTTATTGGATACTTTGGAACAGGGCAAAGAAGGGCATTAAATCGCCTGTAATTTGGCATGTGACAGCACCAGCCATTTGCTGTCGCTGTCAATAAATTTAACTTGCACTTGGGTATGTTTGCCGCTGCCTTCAAAATCCATAATCACGCCTTCGCCAAATAGCGGGTGATAAACCGATTGGCCCAGACGAAAGCCGCTATCTTGCGCGGCCTGCTGCACCGTATGCGCACGGGCATTAAAGGCCGGGGTCTGTAACGCGCCAAACGGGCGCACTTCTTCGATAAGCCCCTGCGGGATTTCACGGACAAAGCGCGACAGCGGATGGCTGCGTTCGCTGCCGTTAAGCCAGCGCTGTTCGGCATGGGTTAGTACCAACTGGCGCATGGCACGGGTAATGCCGACATAGGCGAGACGGCGTTCTTCCTCCAAACCCACTGCCGATTCCAGCGTTAAACCGTGCGGGAACAAGCCGTCTTCCATGCCCACCAAAAATACCAAGGGAAACTCCAAGCCCTTGGCGCTGTGCAGCGTCATTAACTGCACGCAGTCTTCATCGGCCTCGCCTTGCGTGTCACCGGCTTCAAGCGAAGCATGGGCAAGGAAGGCTTGTAGCAGGCTTAAATGATCGTCTTGAGCTTCTTCCTTCTCGAACTGCTCTTGAAAAGCACGCGCCGCGCCGACCAACTCGCCCAAGTTTTCTACTCTTGCCTGCGCTTTGCTGCCTTTTTCCTCGCGGTGGTAATTAAGCAGACCACTGCCCTCAATGGCGTTTTGCACCATTTTTGCCAGGCTCTTGCCCAGATTTTTTTCTTCCAGCGTATCGAGCAGCTTGATAAAAGCACTTAAAGCGGATGCCGCGCGAGCGGGAAACGCCTTGGCCGGAAGCGCCCGCTGCAACGCCGTCCACATCGATAAGCCCTGCTCGCGGGCAATATCGCGCAAGATTTGCACTGTGCGCTCGCCGATACCGCGTGGCGGCAGGTTGATCACGCGCTCAAGCGCCGCATCGTTATCGCGGTTTTCCAGCAGGCGCAGCCAAGCAATGGCGTTGCGGATTTCCGCGCGGTCATAAAAACGCAAGCCGCCGTGGATTCGGTAGGGAATTTGCGCCATCAACAGCGCTTCTTCCAGCGCCCGCGACTGCGCGTTGGAGCGGTACAAAATGGCGATTTCCCGCCGCACAAGACCGTCTTGCTGCGCCCGCTCGATGCGCCCTGCGACAAAACGCGCCTCGTCCTGCTCGTTCAGCGCAGAATAAAGCAACAGGGGTTCGCCCTCACCGCCATCGCTCCACAGCGCCTTGCCGAGGCGCTCCTGATTGTGCGCAATCAGTGCATTGGCGGCTTTTAAGATGGTGCCACTGGAGCGGTAGTTTTGCTCCAGACGGACGATTTGAGCGCCCGCAAAATCTTTGGAAAACTGCTGAATATTCTCGATTTTTGCGCCACGCCAGCCGTAAATCGACTGGTCATCGTCACCGACTACCATCAGGCTCGCGGCCTTGGCTGCGAGCAGGCGCAGCCAAGCGTATTGCACCGCGTTGGTATCTTGAAACTCATCGACCAAGATATGCTGAAATCGCCGCTGATACTGCGCCAGCAGCGCTGGATGGTCACGCCATAAATCGAGCGCTCGCAGCAGCAATTCAGCAAAATCTATCACTCCTGCGCGTGTACAGGCGGCTTCATAGGCTTGATAGATTTGGCACTGGGTCGCGACAAATGGGTCGCCCGCCGCCTGGATATGTTGCGAGCGCCGCCCTTCATCCTTTTGCTGATTGATAAACCACTGAGCCTGTCGTGCAGGCCATTGTTTTTCATCCAAAGAAAGCTCGCCGATGACCCGCTTAATCAGCCGCTGCTGGTCTTCGCTGTCAAGTATTTGAAAATTCTGTTCCAACTTCGCCTCCTGCCAATGCGCACGCAGCAGGCGATGGGCGAGGCCGTGGAAGGTGCCAACCCACATGCCTTGCGGACTTTCTCCCAGCAGTTCGCCAAGACGCTGGCGCATTTCACCCGCGGCTTTATTGGTAAAAGTCACCGCCAATACGCTGTGACGGGATGCCTCCAGACACTGAATTAAAAAGGCTATGCGCTGCACCAGCACACGGGTTTTACCGGAACCGGCACCGGCCAGCACCAGTTGGCAACCTAAGGGGGCTGCGACCGCTCGGCGCTGGGCATCGTTTAATGAGGCGAGGAGTAAGTCGGGTGAAATAGACATAAGCAATTAAAGGCTTGAACTCCAGGGTCTGTCCCGTTCGTTCAAAAAGAATAAAAAACCGCTCCAAATAAAGCCTTAGCCTTGAATAGTCGCGGCCGGGTTGATAATGCGGCCCAAGCCCAGATTGCGCAGTGCCAGTTGCAGTTCGCTGTGGGCGACCAAGGGATGGTCGTTGCGCAGGGTTTGTGCCAGTAGTGTTTTGGCTTTGTCCAAGCTGACTTGGCGTAGCAGCCATTTGACTTTGGGCAGGTTGGCGGCGTTCATCGACAGGCTGTCAAAGCCCATTGCCATCAGCAGTACGGCGGCAGACGGGTCGCCGGCCATTTCGCCGCAAATGCCGACCGGTTTGCCTTCGGCGTGGCCGCCCTCAACCACGGTGAGCAGCGCTTGCAGCAGCGCCGGATGCAGAAAGTCGTAGAGTTCAGCCACGCGCGGGTTGTTGCGGTCTACCGCGAGCAGGTATTGGGTAAGGTCATTGGAGCCGACCGAGAGAAAATCCACCATCCGCGCCAGTTCGCGCACCTGCCAGACGGCGGACGGCACTTCAATCATCACGCCAATCGGCGGCATGGACAGTTCAATGCCTTCATCACAGACCTCGCCAAAAGCGCGGTGGATCAGGTGCAGCGATTCTTCCAGTTCGTGCACGCCAGAAATCATCGGCAGCAGGATGCGTAGATTGTTAAGACCTGTGCTCGCTTTAAGCATGGCGCGTACCTGTACCAGAAAAATCTCCGGATGGTCGAGTGTCACGCGAATGCCGCGCCAGCCCAAAAACGGGTTGTCTTCTTTAATCGGGAAATAGGGCAGCGCTTTGTCGCCGCCAATATCCAGTGTGCGCATGGTCACCGGTAATGGGGCAAAGGCGGCGAGTTGTTCGCGGTAGGTATCGCGTTGTTCACGTTCGCTGGGGAAGCGCTCTTTCATCATAAAAGGCACTTCGCTACGGTACAGCCCCACGCCTTCTGCGCCGCGCTCCTGCGCCCTGGCGACATCGACGAGCAGGCCGGTGTTGACCAAAAGTGGCATGCGGTGGCCGTCCGGCGTGATGCAGGGCAGTCCGCGCAGTGCATCAAGACCCTTGGCGAGTTGGCGCTCTTCCTGCTCAACCTCGATATATTGCTGGCGTATCGCCTCGCTGGGGTTGCTGTAGACCTCGCCGTGGTAGCCATCGACGATCAGTTCGATGCCATCGACCTTGGCGTAGGGAAAATCCACCACGCCCATCACCGTGGGAATACCCATCGCGCGCGCAAAAATGGCGACGTGCGAGTTACCCGAACCCTGCACGGAAACAAGCCCCACCAGCTTGCCCGGCGGCACTTCACCGAGCATGGCCGGCGAGAGTTCCTCGCTGACCAAAATGCAGTTATCCGGGAAGCTGCGCGTTTGCTTGCGTTCTTGCTGCAAAAAGGCGAGCAGACGGCGACCTAAATCGCGCACGTCGGCGGCGCGTTCGCGCAGGTAAGCATCGTCCATCATCTCAAAGCGCTGCACGTGTTCCTGCACCACTTGGCGCAACGCACCCTGCGCCCATTGGCCGCTTTGGATGATGGCCAAGACCTCTTGGCCTAACGCGCTGTCGCTTAGCATCATTTGATAGACATCAAACAGCGCTTGTTCTTCTGGCCGCAAATTGGCCGCGAGCTTATCGGCAAGCCTTTGTATATCCTTGCGAACAAAGGCGAGCGCTTCATTAAATAGCTTGATTTCGCTATCGATATGATCGGCCGGTTTATCCGGCACGCTGTCCAAATCCGCCGGTGGTAATAACAGCAGCGCTTGCCCCACAGCAACGCCGGGCGAGCCAGGCACGCCGATAAAGTGCGCTTCCTCTTGCTTGGGCGACTGGCCTTTGGCGGTGAGGCTGCGAATGGAGCCGGTCGCCTCAGCATGCACAATCACTGCGGCAAGCTGTGCGCTCATGGTGACCAAAAACGCCTCGTCACCTTCATCGAAGCTGCGCCGCTCGCCCTGCTGGATCACCAGCACACCCAGCACGCGACGGTGATGGATAATCGGCGCACCCAAAAACGACTCGTAGTGCTCCTCGCCGGTATCTTTAAAGTAGCGGTAGCGCGGATGCTCCGAGGCGTGTTCAAGATTAAGCGGCTCTTCGCGGCTGCCGACCAGTCCCACCAAGCCCTCGCTGGGTGACATGCTCACTTTGCCGATGGTTTCGGGGTTGAGTCCATCGGTTGCCATCAGTACAAAGCGGTTGGTGGCAGGATCCAGCAGATAGACCGAACACACCTCGCTTTGCATCGCCGATTTAACGCGCTGCACGATAATATCCAACGCCGCTTGCAGGCTGGGCGCGGCGTTGACTTCCTGGACGATTTGACGAAGTGTGCTTAGCATCCGGGTTCCATTAAGTGCAAAGCGGCAGGCGTGGGGCGAGTTCTTTTAACGCGCGGCGATAGACCTCGCGTTTAAACTCGACAATCTGCGAAAGCGGATACCAGTAGCTCACCCAGCGCCAGGTATCGAACTCAGGCTGCGGGTGCAGGTCAACCCGCACCCGCTCATCCGCCCCCATAAGACGCAGCAAAAACCATTTCTGCTTCTGCCCGATGCATTTGGGATGCCCGCGTGAACGCACCAAATGGCTCGGCAGGCGGTAGTGCAGCCAGTGGCGGGTACTGGCGAGGATTTCAACATCCTCAGGATTAAGCCCGACCTCTTCGTTTAACTCGCGGTACATCGCCTGTTCGGCGCTCTCGCCCAAATTGATGCCACCTTGCGGAAACTGCCAAGAGTCCTGCCTAAGCCTTCTCGCCCAAAGCACCTGCCCGGCATCGTTTGCCAAAATAATCCCCACATTGGGGCGAAAACCGTCCGCATCAATCACTTAAAAGGTGCCTCTGATACTTTGTCCGCATTGTTCCACAGAGCAAGGCAAGGCGGCAAATGCCGCTTTTTCGGCTAAACTGCGCCGCCCGGAAGTGCCTTTGCTTGGCTTTATATGCGCGTTGCCGATTTTTATTTTGACCTGCCCAAATCCTTGATTGCCCGCTATCCGCTTAAGCGGCGCACGGACAGCCGCCTGCTGCTGCTCGATGGGCGAAGCGGTGCAGTGCAGCATCAGCGTTTTACTGAATTGCCGCAGCAATTAAAGGCGGGCGACCTGCTGGTACTAAACGATACCAAGGTCATCGCCGCGCGACTGTTTGGGCATAAAACAAGCGGCGGACGGGTGGAGATTTTGTTGGAGCGCCTGCTCGATGATCGCCGCGCCTTGGTGCAGCTGCGCAGCAGCAAAACGCCCAAGGCGGGCAGCCTGATCAGGCTGGGTGGCGGCACCGAGGCGCGCTTGCTCTCGCGGCATAACGCTTTGTTTGAACTGGAATTTAACCAAGCCATTTTGCCGCTGTTGGAACAAGCCGGACAAATTCCGCTGCCGCCCTATCTGGAACGCGAGGCCGAAGTACTCGACGGCGAACGCTATCAAACCGTCTACGCAACGCACCCCGGCGCGGTGGCCGCACCTACCGCGGGGCTACATTTTGACCAAGCACTGCTGGCAAAGCTAAAAAGCCAAGGCGTGGAAAGTGCCCGTGTCACCTTGCATGTGGGGGCAGGTACGTTCAGCCCGGTGCGCAGCGAACAGGTTGAGCAGCACCAAATGCACAGCGAGCGCTTTGAAGTCAGCCAAGCCTTGGTCGATGCGGTAGCCGCTTGCCGGGCACGCGGCGGGCGCGTGATTGCCGTCGGCACGACTTGCGCAAGAGCGCTGGAAAGCGCGGCATTAAGCGGCAAGCTACGTGCACAGCAGGGCGAAACCGATATTTTCCTCTATCCCGGACGACGCTTTCATGTGGTCGATAAGCTGCTGACCAACTTCCATCTGCCGGGTTCAACCTTGCTGATGCTGGTTGCCGCTTTTGCCGGATACCGAAACTGTATGCAGGCGTATCAAGTCGCCATTGCCGAGCAATACCGTTTTTTTAGCTACGGTGATGCCATGCTGATTAGCCGCAATCCCAATGCGGATGCGCCCGCCGACTAATCGCCCTCCCCTCCCCGCCAGCGGTGGAGGGGAGATGCCAGCTAATGAGCCAGTGAAAAGCGGCCTGCGCTTTGTTTCACTATTTTGTTCGGGTCAATCAGATAACGCGCCAAGGCAGGCAGCAGCCAGAGCGCTCCCCACATGTTGAGCAGGAACATAAAGGTCAGCATCAGCCCCATATCCGCCTGGAACTTAATCGCCGAATAAACCCAAGTCTCTACGCCCAAGGCAAGGCACAGTCCGGTAAACAGTACCGCGCGACCGGTGGATTTCAGCGTTTGGTAATAGGCTTCCTGCAACGGCAGGCCTTCGCGCAAGAAGGTAGACAGGCGACTGTAGACATAAATGCCGTAGTCCACGCCGATGCCAACGCCGAGCGCAATCACTGGCATGGTCGCGACCTTAACGCCGATGCCGAGGAAGGCCATCAGCGCATTCCCCAAAATGGAGGTCAAAATCAGCGGCAGCACAATGCAGGCGGTCGCGGCGATGGAGCGAAAGGTAATCAGGCACATCGCGCCAACGCACAGGTAAACCAGCAAAAGGATCAGAATTTCCGAACGGGCAATCACTTCGTTGGTCGCCGCTTCAATCGCCGCGTCACCGGCACCCAGCATAAACTGCAAGCCCGGGCGGTCGTTTTCGGCGGCAAAGTCGCGTATCAACTTGGTCACACGCGCCAAGGTTGCGGCTTTGTGGTCGTCCAAAAATATCAACAGCGGTGCCATTGAACAGGTATTGTTAAACAGCTTCTGCCCGATATTGGAAACCGAGTTATCGAGCACCGATTGATTGCGCGACAGTGCCTGCCATTTCAGGCTGCCTTCGTTAAGCGCCATAACCACCAGCTTGGAGGCGGTGACCAAGGACTCGGCAGACTGCACGCCTTCGGTGTTTGTCAACTTCCACATCAGACGGTCGAGCGGCTCCATCATGGAATAGGCCGTGCAACCATCCTCCGGGGTCACCACCATCACCACCATCAGGTCATTGGTGACGCTGTAGTTTTTGGTAATAAAGTCCACATCCAGGTTATAGCGCGAGTCCGGCCGCAGCTCCGGTGCGCCGCTGTCGAGGTCGCCAATTTGCAGGTGGGTTTTCTGATACCAAAAACCGCTCACCGCCAGCGCCAATGCAATAAAGATGGAGATGGGTGCCACTTTCGGGCCTGCAAAGTTGGACAAAAGCCGCCAAAACGGATGCGGCCTTATCGCATCATTCTTACTGCGCTGTATCGCCTTGCGACTGATGCCGATATAGGAAATCGCTACCGGCAGCAAAATCAGGTTGGTAAAGACGATAACGGCAACGCCCAGCGAGGCGCCGATGGCGAGTTCATGGATCACGCCAATATCAATCAGCATCAGGGTAATAAAACCCACCGCATCGGCGAGGATGGCGATCATCCCGGGCAAAAACAATTGGCGGAAGGTTCGCCGCGCGGCAAGCAACGAGGTATCGGCTGAACCGGATTGCAAAGCAATACCGTTGATTTTTTGCACGCCGTGCGAAATACCGATGGCAAATACCAAAAACGGAACCAGCATTGAATACGGGTCAATGCCAAATCCTACCAAACGCACCAGACCAATTTGCCAAATCACGGCCACCAAGGTGGTCGTCACCACGGCAATGGTGCTGCGAATACACCAGGTAAACAAATAAAGCAGGGCGAAAGTAATGAGCAGGCAAATAGCAAAAAAACCAACCACTTGAATTAAACCATCAATCAGATCGCCCACTTTTTTGGCAAAGCCGGTGATATGTATGACTACATTGGGATTTTGCGCCTGGTATTTATCACGGATTTTTTCTTCCAATTCATGCGATAAACGCTGATAGTCGAGTTTAAGTAATTTACCGGGATTATCCGGATCGGGATAAGACTCAAGTAACGGCGCATTGATCATGCTGGATTTAAAGTTTTTGGCAACTAAGCGCAATCCTTCCTGAGAAGACAATAAATTATTACGCAGTTCGGTAATGCTTGCCGCCGAGCCGTCGTAGGTCTGCGGGATAATCTCGCCACCGGATAAACCATCTTCAGTGACCTTAACCCAGCGTATTGCAGGGCTCCACAGCGAAGTTAAAGCAGAGCGGTCAACCCCGGGCAGAAAAAACACTTCATCGTGCATCTGGCGCAGGGTTTCCAGATACTCAGCGTTGAAAATATCGCCCTCTTTCGCTTCTACCACAATACTGATGTTATTGCCGCCCAGCCCTTCCAAGTCGCTGCGATACTTGAACATATTGGCAATAATCGGGTGATGCTGCGGAATCATCTTCTCAAAACTGGTTTCCGGCAGTACCCGAACCGCCTGCCAAGCCAAAAATACCGTGACCACAAGACAAAGTCCGATAACGATCGGGCGATTATTAAAAATCAAGCGTTCCAGGGCCGTACCCTGTTCTTGCTGCGGGTCATTCATGGATTGTCCACCAAGGCTTATTGTTGCAATGCAAATAGTACTATTTGGAACCTTTGTTGCTTTTTATCGCTGTAGCGCTGCGACCTTCAGCGCTGTGACACGGCCAATGGTTTACCATCTGCGGCAGCCGTTACCAGCACGCCCGCCTGCCCTACCAGAACCAAGTTGCCATTGGCGGCGAGTGCAAGCTGCGACAAGGACAAAAGGTCAGAACGCGGCTCAATTTGGAAGCTCTGCCCAAAGTCTCGACTTTGCAACAAGGTTCCACCATGACCCACCAGAAAAATACGCCCATCACTGGTACGCAGACCAGAAGACAAACCGTATTCCAACAGATTACCCGCCGCAGCCTGCACGGCAACACGCTGCCAGTTTTCCCCCAAATCCGTAGAGTGATAGATATGCCCACGCAAACCAAAAACCAACACACCAGAGGATTGACCGCTACCTAATACGCCAAACAGCGAGCCGTCATAAGGGCTTTGCAGGGTTTCCCAGGTCAAGCCTTTGCTACGCGAGCGAAATATCGAACCCGCTTCCCCCACAATAAACAAAGTGCCATCAGTAGTTTGTGCAATGCCATTAAGGTGATAGCCATCGGGGTTATCCAACCAATCGGAGACCTCTTGCCAATGCTTGCCTGCATCGGTGGTGTTGTACAACGCGCCGTAAGCACCAATGGCAAAACCGGTGTTTTCGTCGGTAAACAGCAGGTCAAGCAGCGGTGCACCTTCATCGCTGGCAGGATCTGCATGTTGCACGCTCCAGCTTTCGCCGCCATCAGCGCTGTGCAAAATCAACTTGTCGTAGCCCACTGCCCAGCCGTTTTGCGCATCGACAAAACGAACCGCCGTCAGCACTTGCCGGGTCGGCACCTTTGCTTGCGTCCAGTGGCTTCCGTTATCGTCTGAATAGAGAATGTGACCGCGCTCACCGACCGCAACCAGCCGCGTGCCCGCGCGAGCGATACCCAGCAGCAGGCCGTGCACCGCTTTGTTGGACAAAACGGCATAGTCGGCTTGGTTTGCTGAATCGTTTGTCTCTTGCTGAGCCAAAGCCGCCGGTGAAAATCCCAAGCTCATCAACAGCGGTGCCGCAACAGCCAGCCGCAACAGTGCCGGGACATGGCCGCGCATAACGCGCGGCCACTCCTTTGTAGACAGGCTCATCATTAACGGGTGCCACGTCTGCGCAGCGCCGCCGGACTGAAGTAGTCGTCATTCGGCACCGGTAGGCTGAAGTCGGCCGATGCAGGCGCTTCGTCAACCAAGTTCATGACAAACAGACGGCGTGATTGCAGGTCATGGTACATATCCAGCGCCGACCAAGTGGTTGGCAGTACGTAGAAGTTGGTCAAAAGTGCCATCGATACGCGCCATAGTTCACCACGACCGTCGTACTGATCGGCGAGCGCAATTTGCCAGCTATCCTCGTCAAGGTAGAAGGTGCGACGCGAATAGACGTGCCTTGCACCGGCTTTCAATTTGCCTTCCACCACCCAAACGCGGTGCAGCTCGTAGCGGGGGTATTCGGGATTGACGTGGCCGGGTTTCAGGATGTCGCTGTATTTGAGTTTGCCTACGCCAATCTGGTAGTTGTTGTAGGGAATGTAGATTTCCCGTTTGCCCACCAACTCCCAGTCGTAGCGGTCCGGTGCGCCGTTGTACATGTCGGTATCGTCGGCAGTACGCATGCCTTCGGAGTCGATAATCGGCGTGTCGTAAGAAATGTTCGGCGCACGGCGCACACGGCGCTGTCCCGCAGTATAAATCCACGCATTGCGCGGCTCTTTAATCTGGTCAATGGTTTCGTGTACCAGCACCGCATCACCGGCCAAGCGCGGCGGTGCCTTGATGAAAATCATGTAGTAAAACAGCACGTTATTTAAATCCGCAAAGCTGCCGCCGCGCCGGTAGTAGCGAAACAACACTTCCTGCTGCCCGGTAGCCAAGCTGAAGCTGCCGTTGCGCTGGACAACGGCTGATGAGGTAAAGGGAGCGACCAAGAAGGTACCGCGATAGCGGGTCATGTGGTTCCAAACCACCTCAACGCCACTTTGCGGAATAGGGAAGGCAATGCCGCCATAAGCATCAACAAAGCTGTTGCCGTCGTTGGTTAGACGGGCGGTGACTGCGTTCTTTTTGGTGTTGTCATACACCCACTGCGGCGCGGCTCCGCTACGGCGGGTTTGGTAGACCTTCATTTTGAAGGTATCCGGGTAAGCATCAAACAACGCAATTTGCCCCGGGGTCAAATTGGCTTTGTATTGCTCCAAATTAGCCTTGGTAATGGTAAATACTGGCTGGTCACTCTCATACGGATTGACGTAATGCCGCGAGGATTCCAAAAAACCCGCCGGCGGCTTGGTCAAGCCACCATCCCAAGCGGGGATAGTACCGCTGGCATTAGCGGCACGCTCACCGCCGAGCGGCATTAAATCCTTACCGAGCCTATCGGCTTCCTGCTGTGAGACAGCGGCCTGTCCCTGTGTGCTTAGTGCTGCCAAGGTAAGCGTCAAGGCGGTCAATAGATACTTCTTGTTTAACATATGATTCTCCGTAAGGTACCGTCGGTGCTGATTATTTCCCCCTTTGCTCAAAATAGCCGAGTAAAGGGAACAGTCTAAAAATAACTTAAATTAAAAGGTGTACTTAACATTGAAGCTGGCGTTGTCACGGTCGCGCATTTGGTTGTTCATGCCGCCGCCCCAAAACTCAGTGTACTGCATCTCAGCTTCCAGATTTTCCAGTTCAGCACGCATTCCGACCGAATAAGCCTTGGCTCCTTCGACAAAGTTGCCGGTCATGTGCGAGTTACCCTTGAAGGAATCCTGATAGACAATAAAAGGCTTTAAGCTAAGTCCAAAGACATTGTTCCAAGTGCCTTCCAAAGACAGGGTTAGTCCATAGGCATTCCGGCTGATTTGGTCTTTATCCGCGCCGCCTTCAAAGTAAGAACGGTTGCCGCGTCCGGTTAAGCGCCGCTGAACCAAGCCGGCTTTTTTCGCGGTAAGCGGCGAGCTGGTGTCATAGCCTGTGTATTTCAGGCTGCTGCCGCGGTAATGTTCGGAAGCGATGTTAAACAACAAAAGCGATGAGTCAAAGGAAAGCCCCTGCCCAAAGAACTTGATGGCACTGAAGCTGGTATTGAACATCTCAACCCGCTCGTAGTTGGACAGCCTATCCTCCAGCGTCATGCTTTTACCTGCCACTATCGCTGTACCGTCGCCGCCATGAATCAGTCGGGTAAGCGGGTTGTTATCAATGGCAAAGGGTGCCTGATACACCATGTCGGCGATCAGGTCATTGGTGGTCATGATGCCGATCGGCATGTTGGGTCTATAAGTCACTTCACCGCCCCAAGAAACGCCCGCCCATTCGGTCGCAAAACTGAAACCGTACATGCGGATGTCTTCCGGGTATTCTCGCCAGCCGCGCATGGTACCGGCAGCATCAATCGCCATCAGCAGACCGGCATCAATACCCCATCTGTCAATGGCACCTTGCGGATTGGTAAGAAAATCAAGGAGGTTTCCGGCAAACCCTTTGCCATTCCAAATCGGCTGCCCCAATACCAAAGGCAGCATGTCATACGCTTGGTAGCCGCCCATATCGCCCGCCAAGAGCGGTTCTTTGCTGTGATAGTTGACAAAATAAAAGCCAAATTCGGTGTTGTTCAGGCTTTCTGCCGTGTATTTAAAGCTCAGGCCAAACTGGCCGTCATCTCTGGCTTTTTTCTTCGGCATCATGCGCGCCACTTGGACAATGCCATTCTCATCAACGCCCGGGGCTGCGCCGGTAAGGCCATTGGCACAGATGTCAAAGCCCAAAACACTGCAACTGGCACCTACCGCCTGCGGATAAATATCCCGTAGCGGCAGGAATAAATCGGGCTTTTGGTCTGCCCAAGCGGTATGGCCGCCATCGGCGAGCACATCCGTTTCTGAGAAGAAAGTGCCGACCGGCGGCAGGATGGTTTCCTTCCATTTCCATTGATAGAAGGCTTCCATCGATAGGTTATCGGTCAGTCCCAAGTTAAAACTGACCGCCTCCATCGGGGTATACAGCTCCTTCAGGTCGCTTAGGTTGTAGTTCATCATGCGGTAGGTGGATAAATCCATCGGGTTGATGGCGCTGTTGACCCCGCCGCGGTAGAACATGCTCTCACCCCAATTGAGCACGTGCTTGCCAGCAGTGACCTGGAACGGAAGACTGAAAATATCCCAGCTTGCATTGACGTAAGCATCCAGCAACTCGACCTTGCGCCCGGACAGCTTGCGGGTTTTCTTGGGGAAACTATTGTATGGGTCTGCTTGAGCAGGCTCAGGGGTCATGCTGTTTTTAAAGTAATCATTACTGTTTTTGGCAATCTGGTGGTCGTAGTAACCCTTGCCTTTTACGGTCAGGCCATAGTTGCCATAACTCAGCTTAAAGGTTGAAGTCATACTGCCCGCGTTGGTGACAAGGCCAGTGCTGAAGTTACGGTTGCCATCGTTGGTGTTGATGTCATCGTTGTTTTTGTCCTGCTTCTCAACGCGATACATCTGCCCGTAGGACAGGGTTGTATCCAGCGAGCCGGTCAATTCGCCATTCTCAGTACCGAAGTTAAAAGCGAGCGCATCCGCGCACAGCAAAAGCGGCAGCAGGCTGGCCAACGAAAAACCTGCACCGCAAGGAGCAAAACGTACAGAGCGATAAGGCTTCACTTTTGCTGAAGGCATTTAAAGCTACTCCAAAGGCAGTTTATTTTTCTGGGGAACAAGCCTTGTACTCATCCCCCAAGTGCTGGAACCGCTTCCTTACCAGCGTTAGCCAAATCGGAGTACTTCTTTACAACACAGGGCAGAGCACCTGCTACGCGATGCCTGCCATCTCTCCCCGCGTCGGCTTGCCATTCACTCAAAGTGATTGGTAAAGCTGATTTTTCATCAGCTTACCCATCCCAGAAAGCGATTTTTTAGCGGTGCGTGCTGCTCACTTTGCCCCTCGCACTGAATGTCCTCTTGCGTTTAGAAGCTGTATTTAACGTTGAAGCTGGTGTTGTCACGGTCGCGCATCTGATTGTTCATACCACCGCCCCAGAACTCGGTGTACTGCATCTCCGCTTCCAGATTATCCAGCTCAGCGCGCATGCCAATCGAATAAGCCTTGGCTCCCTCAACAAAGTTACCGGTCATGTGCGAGTTACCCTTGAAGGCATCCTGATAGACGATAAAGGGTTTTAGTGTCAGCCCAAAGACATTGTTCCAAGTCCCTTCAAAGGACAGCGTGAAACCATAGGCATCCTTGCTGATTTGGTCCTTGTCCGTGCCGCCCTCATAGTAGGAACGGTTGCCGCGTCCGGTAAGACGACGCTCAACCAAACCCGCTTTTTGCAGGGAAACTGGCTGGCTGGTGTCATAACCGGTGTATTTCAGGCTGCTGCCGCGGTAATGCTCGGAGGCGATGTTAAACAACAGCAATGATGAGTCAAAGGTAAGCCCTGCACCGAAGAACTTGATGGCACTTAAGCTGGTATTGAACATCTCCACCCGTTCGTAGTTGTACAGCGTATCCTCAAGCGTCATGATTTGACCCATCACCGTTGCCGTGCCATCACCGCCATGTATCAAGCGGGTAATCGGGTTGGTATCGATAGCAAAGGGGGTCTGGTAGACAAGGTCAGCAATCAGGTCATTGGTGGTCATGATGCCAATCGGCATGTTGGGTCTGTAGGTGACTTCGCCCGCCCAAGAAACCCCAGCCCATTCGGTCGCAAAGCTAAAACCGTACATGCGGATGTCTTCCGGGTATTGACGCCAGCCACGCACAGTACCGGCTGCGTCAATAGCCATCAGCAGACCAGCGTCAATGCCCCAGCGCTCAATGGTACCCGCCGGGTTGGTGATAAAGTCGAGAATATTGCCAAGACCCCGACCATTCCAGAACGGCTGTCCCAGCACCAAAGGCAGCATGCTGTACCCTTGATAACCACCCATATCGCCAACCAATATGGGCTCTTTGCTGTGATAGTTGACAAAGTACAGGCCAAACTCAGTGTTGTTCAGAGCTTGTGCCGTGTATTTAAAGCTCAGGCCGAACTGACCGTCATTACGGGCATTGCGCTTGGGTGCCATTTTCGCCACTTGCACAATACCATCCATGATGACCCCGGGAGAAAGGCCAAGCAAACCATTGTCACAAGGGTCGTACAGCCCGAAAAGAATGCTGCAACTGTCTTGGATGGCTTGTGGATAAATGTCGCGTACCAGCAAAAACAGTTCGGGAGCTTGGTCTGCCCAAGCCGTATTGCCGCCATCGGCGAGCACATCGGTTTCCGAAAAGAAAGTGCCGACCGGCGGCAGCACGGTTTCCTTCCATTTCCACTGGTAGAAGGCTTCCATCGACAGGTTTTCGGTCAGACCCAGGTTGAAGCTGACCGCCTCCATCGGGATATAGAGTTCCTTCAAATCATTTAAGTTGTAATTCATCATGCGGTAAGTCGACAAATCCATTGGGTTGATGGCGCTGTTGACCCCACCACGATAGAACATACTCTCGCCCCAATTGAGCACGTGCTTGCCAGCAGTGACCTGGAACGGAAGACTGAAAATATCCCAGCTCGCATTCACATAAGCATCCAGCAACTCGGCCTTGCGGCCGGACAGTTCACGGGTTTTCTTCGGAAAGCTGTTGTACGGGTCAGCTTGGGACGGTTCTTCGGTTCTGCTGTTTTTAAAGTAGTCGTTGCGGTTCTTGGCAATCTGATGGTCGTAGTAGCCACGACCTTTCAAGGTCAACCCATAGTCGCCGTAACTTAGCTTAAGGGTTGAAACAATACTGCCCGCGTTGGTGACCAGTTTGCCCTTACTGAAATTGCGGTTGCCGTCATTGGTATTGATGTCATCGTTGTTTTTGTCCTGTTTCTCCATACGGTACATCTGTCCGTAAGACAGGGTCGTATCCAGCGAGCCGGTCAAATCGCCAGCGCTGAAGGAAAATGCCAAAGCATCGGTACAAAGCAGCAATGGCAGCAGCCCTGACAAAGTAGAACAGGCCTTGGCAGGAGAAGAATGCAACAAAATAACAGGCAGTTTCATAGAAGCCTCCCTATGTAGCAGATATTTTTGTTGAACCCATGTCTGTTGAAATACAGCGCTCACTTCTTGAACGGCTTTCCCATAAGCGCCAGTCAAACTCCGTACTGCTGCACTGCAAAACAATGGGTATCCACAAAATCTGCCGGACACCCTACCGTTGTCTTTCTTTTTACTTAGGGTCTTAGGAAGCAAACATGTTTTTATGGCATGATAACTTCCTGATATGACTGGTAAAAATAGGTACTTCAAACGTTCGAAAATC
>NZ_LSZO01000211.1 GCF_001580025.1 Ventosimonas gracilis
CGCAATCCGCAATCCGCAATCCGCAATCCGCAATCCGCAATCCGCAATCCGCAATCCGCAATCCGCAATCCGCAATCCGCAATCCGCAATGGCGATACCTGGCTTTAATTTTTGGGGTTTTATTTTCCTTTGCGGTTAAGGCGCAAGGCGTTGTTAACGTCTATAACTGGTACGACTTTATTGACCTATCCATTCTGCCGGACTTTGAGCAAGAAAGCGGGATAAAAGTCAATTATCAAACCTTCAGTAGCGGACAGGAAATTCTTCAGTTAATCGAACAAAAGACACCGATAGATGTTGCCGTAGTGCCACACTTCCTGCTGCAACAGTTGATTCGCAAACAGCTACTTTCTCCATTGGAGCAATCCGCCCTGCAGCCTGCCCGCGAAAATCTTGATGCGTTTATCGCAAGTCGCGTTAACTTGGTCGGAGCAGGCGATTATGCCGTGCCTTATCTTTGGAATATTGCTGCGTTGGGTTTTAACCGCTCATCACTTGCCAAGGTATTGGGCGATGATTTTAAAGAAGATTGGAGTCTGCTGTTTGATGCCGCGCAAAATTCCAAGATAAAAGGCTGTGGCATTGCCGTGGCGGACGCGCCGGTTGAACTTTATGCCACGCTGCTCAGTTACAGTGGTTATCCGGGATTATTGGAAAAAACACCGTTAAATCGTCTGCGTCGCCTTACCCGGAAAAACCTTTTAGCGCTGCGTAATAATTTGCGTTATATCGATAGCGACAATTATTTATATGACCTCGGCAAGGGGGATTTGTGCCTGGCGATGGGTTGGTCGGGTGGTATTTCCCGTGCCGCGCAAATGAACAAGGATGTGCAGGTAGTACTTCCCTCAAACGATGGCTTAACACTGTCCTTTGAGGCTTTGGTTATCCCGAGCACAGTAAAAAACAGTGCAGCGGCTCATCGGTTTATTAACTTCTTGTCGAAGCCTGAAATTTCTGCACGCAATGTCAACGAAACCCTTTATGGCAGCCCGCTTAAAAATATCAAACCGTTTCTTAAGCCTGAACTGCAAGATAGTCCGTTATTGCAATTGACCGCGCAAAATAAAAACCGCATGCAGCTGTTAAGTACTCCCGGTATTGAGCAGCAAGCCGAGATAGATGCTTTATGGGATGCTTTTGTCAATCAATAAGCCTACTTGCCCTGGGTAAGCGTTGCAAGGCCAGATGCCCGTCCAGGTGGATTTTTTGGCTGAGAACAAGGTGCAGGTGCTGGCGGCTTATATCTACTCGCTGGCGCATGGCCGTTAATTAAAAGACCCATCGGAAAGCGTCCCTTAATCCAAGGCAGAATTGGATAAAAAAGGGCAATCGATAATATCAAGTCATGCGTGTTTGACGAATTTATTGTTTGCTCTGTATTATCCGCATCGTTGTTGATGGAAGCCAAGGGGTAGGAAGGATATCTATTGTCTTTATTGGAAATACAATATACCATGCTGAAATACGTAATCCGCAATCTGCAATACTTGACCCTGATTTTTGGGGTTTTATTTTCCTTTGCGGTTAAGGCGCAAGGCGTTGTTAATATCTATAACTGGTACGACTATATTGACCTGTCCATCCTGCCGGATTTTGAGCAAGAAAGCGGGATAAAAGTCAATTATCAAACCTTCAGTAGTGCGCATGAAATTATTCAGTTACTCGAACAAAAGAAACCGATAGATATTGCCGTAGTGCCACATTTCATGCTGAAACAGTTGGTTCGCAAACGGCTACTTTCTCCATTGGAACAGGCCACCCTGCAGCCTACCCGCGAAAATCTTGATGCGTTTATCGCAAGTCGCGTTACATTAGTCGGAGCAGGCGATTATGCCGTGCCTTATCTTTGGTATACCGCTGCGCTGGGTTTTAACCGTTCATCACTTGCCAAGGTATTGGGCGATGATTTTAAAGAAGATTGGAGTCTGCTGTTTGATGCTGCGCAAAATGCCAAGATAAAAGGCTGTGGTATTGCCGTGGCGGACGCGCCGGTTGAACTTTATGCCACACTGCTCAGTTACAGTGGTTATCCGGGATTATTGGATAAAACACCGTTAAATCGTATGCGTCGCCTGACCCGGAAAAACCTTTTTGAGCTGCGTAATAATTTGCGTTATATCGATAGCGACCGTTATTTATATGACCTCGGCAAGGGGGATTTGTGCTTGGCGATGGGTTGGTCGGGTGGTATTTCCCGTGCCGCGCAAATGAACAAGGATGTGCAGGTGGTACTTCCCTCAAACCATGCCTTAACGATGGCCTTTGATGCTTTGGTTATCCCGAAAACAGCAAAAAACAGTGCGGCGGCTCATCAGTTTATTAACTTCTTGTCGAAGCCGGAAATTTCTGCACGTAATGTCAACCAAACTTTTTATGGCAGCCCGCTTAAAAATATCAAACCGTTTCTTAAGCCTGAACTGCAAAATAGTCCGTTATTGCAATTGACCGCGCAAAATAAAAACCGCATGCAACTATTAAGTGCTCCCGGCATTGAGCAGCAAGCCGAGATGGATGCTTTATGGGATGCTTTTTCCCATCAATAAACCTACTTGCCCTCTCCCGCTTGCGGGAGAGGGGTTTTGTAGAGAGGCTTTAATCTTTTAACACGCGCGGGTTGGAGTTGCTCCACAGCACGTAGGCGTTGCCAATCCACAGGTCGAGCGCTTCTTCCAGTTCGCCTTGAGTGATTTCATCGTTGCCCTGTTTGCCGTACAGCACCACTTCATCACCGGGTTTAACGCCTTTAATATCGGTGACATCGACCATAAAGGTATTCATCGATACACGGCCAACCGAAGGCGCACGCTGACCGCTGATCAGTACATTGGCCTGGTTGGACAGTATGCGGCGGTAGCCGTCGGAATAGCCCAGCGGGATATTGGCAAGCAATGAGTCGCGCGTGAGCGTATGGGTGCCGTCATAACCCACCGTACTGCCCGCAGGATAGGCATTTACCGAAGCGACACGGGATTTAAATTGCATAACGCGCTGATAACCGGGGTGTGCATCGTATAAAGGTTCATAGATTGCTGAGCCCGGGCGCACCATATCCATCCAGGCTTCCGGCACATTGAGCGTGGTAAAGCTGTTGGCGCAGTGCAGAATCAAGTCTTTGCGATTGAGCTTGGCCGTTTTAATCAACCAATCGGTTTGTTCTTTAAAGCGCGCAAAGCCTTCGAGCACCTTGTCGCGTTCTTCGTAGGGGAAGTGGGTCATGATGCCGGCGAGCTTGATGCCCGGCAGCTTGACCAAGGCCAGTGCGTCTTTTTTGCCCTGTTCGGTGGCGACTTCCAACCCGTTGCGATCCATACCACCGGCGTTAAGACCAAGATGAATGTTGATGGTGCGCTCTTTGCGCTGCGCCAGTTCGCTGATGGAACGAGCGACTTCCAGATTGCCGACCAGTTCGTCCATATCATAGGCCAGTGCGCTTTCAATCTCGCCCGGCGTTGCACTGCGCAAACGCATCAGCCGTCCTTTAAAGCCCTTGGCGCGGGCGACGCGAGCCTCTTCATTGCTGGTCACGCCCACGCAGTTAACGCCTTGGGCAATGATGGTGGGCATAAGCAGGGCGATGCTGTGCCCGTAGGCATCGGCTTTCATTACTGCGCAGATTTGCGTTTTGCCTGCAAGATGCCCTTTTAATTGATTGATGTTATGGGCAAAGGCTTTGGCATCAATCTCAACCCAAGCGTTGGCCTGTGCCAGCAGCATTTCACGCGTTTGTGCAGGTATACCGCCTTCCAGTACTGGAGCGGCCTGAGAGACGCTGCCCATTGAGACCAAAGCAATCGACAGTGCGAGTTTGCCGAGTGGGTATTTACTCATGTAGTGCTCCTTGATTTATTGGAATTTATTGTCTTGCCCAGCGCTTAAAAGCGGCCAAGGTGGGCGATTATGCCAAAATCCCGTACAAGCAATATGGTTTTTTGCCGCGATTGTCCCACGAATGCAATTTTGCGGCGCGAAAATAACCGTCTCCCATTGCGGATAAACCTAAAAAGTCCCTTTGAAAGACTTACAACATGCCGGTTTTTGAGGCTTTATAAAGGGCTGCGGCATTCGCCCGGTCTTTTGTACAATGCAAGCGGCTCGCGTTTGAAACGGGAAAGACCCTAAAATGCCCTGTTACACAAAGCGGATAACCTATGCGCATATTGATTTCCAATGATGACGGCGTTTATGCGCCAGGTATTGCCGCCTTGCATGAGGCGCTGGCTGATTTTGCCGAATGCGCGGTGGTTGCGCCGAGTGAAGACCAAAGCGGGGTCAGCAGTGCCTTGACGTTAGACCGCCCGCTCTATCCGGAGCGGCTCGCAAGCGGCTGGCTCAGTATTAACGGCACGCCGGCGGATTGTGTGCATCTGGGGCTTAACGGCCTGCTTGACGAGCCGCCTGAGCTGGTGGTCTCTGGCATCAATCTGGGAGCCAATCTGGGTGATGACGTGCTCTATTCCGGCACGGTCGCGGCGGCGATGGAAGGGCGCTTTTTGCAACGCCCCGCTTTTGCCTTCTCGCTGCTATCAAAAAAAACCACTCATCTGCCCACGGCGGCGCATTTTGCGCGTTTGTTGGTGGGGGGGCAGGAACGGCTGAATTTGCCGCCGCGTACTGTGCTTAACATCAATATCCCCGATTTGCCGCTTGAGCAGATTCGCGGCATTCGTATTACCCGTCTGGGACAGCGCCGCCGCGCGAGCGCGCCACAGCCACATGTTAATCCGCGCGGCAAGCAGGGCTTTTGGCTGGCGGTGGCCGGTGAAGCAGAAGATGGTGGCGAGGGAACGGATTTTCACGCGGTAGGGCAAGGCTTTGTCTCAGTCACGCCGCTACAAATCGGTCACCGCGAATTGCCGGTGGCCGAACTGAGCGCTTGGCTGTTGGAGCTTGCGCCGTGAGAGCACAGCGACATCAAGGCATTGGTATGCACTCGCAGCGTACTCGCGAGCGTTTGACGGCGCGACTGTATGAGGAAGGCGTGCGTCATCCGGCGGTGCTTTCGGCGATCAACCATACGCCGCGGCATTTGTTTGTCGATGAAGCGCTGGCGCACCGCGCTTACGAAGATACCGCGCTGCCCATCGGTCACAGCCAGACGCTCTCGCAGCCCTGGATCGTTGGGCGGATGAGCGAGTTGCTGCTGGCAGGCGGGACGCTTAACAAGGTGCTGGAAATCGGCACCGGTTCGGGCTATCAGAGCGCGATACTGGCGCAGTTGGTGGAGCGGGTATTTAGTGTCGAGCGCATTGCCGCGCTGCAACAGCAAGCCAAGCAACGCCTTGCCCAGCTTGGTTTGCATAATGTGGTTTTTCGCTTCGGTGATGGTTTTGAAGGTTGGAATGCGTTCGCGCCTTATCAGGGCATTTTGGTCACCGCCGCCGCGCCTGAAGTACCGCAAGCACTGCTTGAGCAGTTGACTGACGGTGGCCGACTGGTGATTCCGGTTGGCAGCGACAACACTCAGCAGTTGCAGGTTATTGTCCGCCAAGGACAGACGTTTTCCCGTACTGTGTTGGATACGGTGCGCTTTGTGCCGCTACTGGGTGGAACGGTTTATTAAAGGATGCGTATGAAACCTGCGCTTTTTATTGGAAAACTGATTTTTGCCGCTTGGCTGCTTTATTGCCCGGCTTGGCTGCTGGCCGCCGACTTTCAAAGCGCGACGGAAAAATACAAAGCAGGCGATGTGGCGGGCGCATTGCAAGAATTTACGGTGCTCGCCGAGGCGGGTAGTGTGGAGGCGCAGCGTGTGCTGGGCAATTTTTATGTGCGCAGCCTGGGCGGCGTGCCGCGTGACTATTCAGCGGCGCTGAAATGGTTTCAGCTCGCTGCTGATAAAGGCGACGCGCCATCACAGGCGAGCCTTGGCTTTCTCTACCGCAACGGCTTTGGCGTGCCGCGTGATTACTTGCAAGCGTTTAAGTGGTACCGCCTTGCCGCGTTGCAAGGTGAAGTCAGCGCACAGAGCCAGCTTGGCAGGTTGTACCGCTACGGTCTTGGTACTGAGGCCGATGTCAGTGAAGCCGTGCGCTGGTATCGCCTCGCTGCCGAGCAAGGCGACATCAGTGCACAGCGCGGCTTGGGCAATCTGTATCAAAAAGGCCAAGGTGAAGTCATGCGTAATTACAGCCAAGCTATGCACTGGTATCGCATGGCCGCCGAACAAAACGATGTCGCCAGTCAAATTGAAGTCGGCCGCCTGTACCGCGAAGGGCTTGGCGTGATGCGCGATTACGATGAAGCGCTGAAATGGTTTCACCTCGCCGCCGCGCGCGGCGACCCCGATGCACAGCGGGAAATTGGCCAGATGTACCTTGAGGGCTTTGGCGTGGAACGTAGTGATACCGAGGCCATGTACTGGTATCGCCTGGCCGCCGAGCAAGGCTTTGCGCCCGCGCAGATTAACGTTGCGGATTTGTACTGGCAGGATTACGGCGGGCAGGAAGGCCGTGAAAAAGCGCTGCTCTGGCTGCTGCTGGCGGCCAGCATCGATGCTTCCTTGGAAGAAAACGATGACTGGCTGGCGCTATACAGCAAAGTGCGCGCGGTACTCTCTGAGGAACAAATCAAGCTTGCCGAACAAGCCGCCAAGCGCTGTGAACAGTCCGGCTATCACGAATGTGATGGGTAAGTCGGCAGCCAAGGGATATTGCGGTGTTAGGGTTGAAAATCAGTATTGGCGGATTGCTCCTGCTGTTTTCGGCCTTCTGGCTGAGCGCTTGCACCACCACCAGCCGCGCGCCGACAAGTGCCAAGGTGCGTGTGATACCCAAAGTGATGCACGGCCAATATGTGGTTCGCCGGGGCGATACCTTGTACTCCATTGCCCGCCGCCACGGTTGGGATTGGAAAGCGCTCGCCGCGCATAACCGCATTGGCAGTCCCTATCGCTTAAAAGTCGGGCAGATTATCCGTTTTGACAATCGCCCACTGCCGCGGCAAACGCCTGCATCTGCCCCTCGCCGCAGCACCCCGCCGCCGCGGCAAACCGCCAGCAAACCGCCTGCTACGCCCAGCAAACCTAAACCTTCGGTTTCACGCCAACCGGCAAAAACCACTAATCCGCCACCACGGCAGACGCCACCGGCGGCAGGAAGTGCGGCACTTTCTGCCATTCAATGGCGCTGGCCGACCGATGGCACCTTGATTGCCCGCTTTGCCGCAAACAACGGGTTAAACAAAGGTATTGATATTGCTGGAAAAGCCGGACAACCCGTGAAAGCCGCCGCCGACGGGCTGGTCACTTACGCCGGTAACGGCCTGTACGGCAACGGCGAGGCGCTGGTGATCAAGCACGGCACTAGTTTGGTGGTGAGTGTGTACGGCCATAACCGCCGTCTTTTGGTCAAAGAAGGCCAGCAAGTCAAAGCCGGACAAGTTATCGCCGAAATGGGTGCAAGCGGCACCGACCGCGTCAAACTGCACTTTGAAATCCGCTATCAAAGCCAAGCGGTAGACCCGCTGCTTTATTTGCCGAAACGTTAGTCGCTCGCATGCGGGAGACAAGACGCATTCCAACTAACATGCTAGGCTCTGCCAATATCCGCAAAAAAACACAAGGAGCAGGGAGATGGCAGATACCGCATTTATTGGCCTTGGCGTGATGGGCTTTAACATGGCCGGACATTTGGCCTGTGAAGGGCATCAAGTGCGCGTTTACAACCGCACGCAAGGGCGGGTCAAGCTCTGGCTGGACGAGTTTGCAGGTGAAGCAGCACTGACCCCGCGCGAGGCGGCAGAGGGCGCTGAGATGGTGATGTGCTGCGTCGGCAATGACGATGATTTGCGCAGCGTACTGCTAGGCGATAACGGCGCGTTTGCCGCAATGAAAAAAGGCAGCATCCTGATTGACCACACCACCGCTTCTGCTCAAGCGGCACGGGAACTTTCGGCCATTGCCGAACAGCGCGGCATTGAGTTTCTTGATGCACCGGTATCCGGCGGCCAGTCAGGCGCGGAAGCGGGCATGCTGTCGATTGCCGTTGGCGGCAAGCAGGAGGTTTACGCGCGCGCCGCGCCGGTTTTAGAAGCCTATGGCAAGTTGGTCAAACACATGGGGCCGGTCGGCAGCGGGCAATTGACCAAGATGGTCAACCAAATCTGTATTGCCGGTATTGTGCAGGGACTGGCCGAAGGACTGCACTTTGCGCAGGCGGCGGGTCTTGATATTGCCGCTGCAATGGAGGTGATAGGTCAAGGCGCGGCGCAGTCCTGGCAGCAGCAAAACCGCTGGCAGAGCATGAGCGAAGGGCGCTTTGACTTTGGTTTTGCGGTCAATTGGATGCGCAAGGATTTAAACTTTGCGCTGGATGAAGCCCGCCGCAACGGCGCACAGCTTCCACTGACCGCATTGGTTGACCAGTTCTACTCGCAAGTTCAGGCCGCAGGCGGTGGGCGCTGGGATACTTCCAGTTTGATTACCCGCTTAAAAACCACCATAGATTGATTTTCCCCTCTCCCATAAAAATGGGAGAGGGTTTGTTTATAACGCAGCAAAAGCCTGTTTTGCCGCATCCAGCGTCAAGGTAAGTTCCGTGTCGCCATGCGCGGCTGAAGTAAAGCCCGCTTCAAAGGCGCTCGGTGCAAGGTAAACCCCGCTTTGCAGCATCTGATGAAAGAAGCGGTTAAAACGCTCAAGGTTGCAGCCGGTTGCATCCGCAAAGCTGCGAATTTCGCGCTGCTCACTAAAAAACAGGCCAAACATGCCGCCCGCTTGAGTGGTGGTAAAAGGCACCCCCGTCGCATCGGCAAGCGCTTGCAGGCCGCGTAGCAGCGCCGTGGTGAAGTCGGTTAAACGCTGGTGGAAACCGCTCTCAGTGATTAAGCGCAAAGTGGCGAGCCCTGCGGCCATGGCGAGCGGATTGCCGGATAAGGTTCCCGCCTGATAAACCGGCCCTAACGGGGAAATCTGCTGCATGATTTCGCGCTTGCCACCAAAAGCACCCACCGGCATGCCGCCGCCGATAATTTTGCCGAAGGTCGATAAATCAGGCGTTACGCCGTACAGCGCCTGCGCCCCGCCCAAGGCGACGCGAAAGCCGGTCATCACCTCGTCAAAAATCAGCACCACGCCGTGCTTGTCACAAGCCTCACGCAGTCCCTGCAAAAAGCCAGGCGCAGGCGGTACGCAGTTCATATTACCGGCGATCGGTTCGACAATAATGCAGGCGACTTGCTCGCGGGTTTCGTCCAATGTGCGCTCTACCGCTGCCAAGTCGTTAAAGGGCAAGGTTAAGGTATGACGGGCGAAGGCTTGTGGTACGCCAGGCGAGTTGGGCACGCCAAAGGTCAGTGCGCCGGAACCGGCTTTTACCAGCAGACTGTCGGAATGGCCGTGGTAGCAGCCTTCAAATTTGATAATGCTATCCCGACCGGTATAGCCACGGGCGAGGCGGATGGCGCTCATGGTCGCCTCAGTGCCGGAATTGACCATGCGCACCATGTCCAGTGAAGGCACCAGGCTGCACAGCAAATCCGCCATTTCCACTTCCAACGCGGTGGGCGCGCCGTAGGACAGGCCGTGCTCCAGTTGACTGCGCACCGCCGCAAGCACTTGCGGGTGGCTGTGACCTAAAATCATCGGCCCCCAAGAGCCGACGTAGTCCACATAGCGTTTGTCGTCCTCATCGATGACGTAAGCGCCTTCGGCGTGCTTAAAAAACAGCGGCGTGCCGCCGACGCTTTTAAAGGCGCGTACCGGCGAATTAACGCCGCCGGGAATATGTTGCTGGGCGCGTTGGAACAGGCTTTGGGAACGGGACATGGCAAATCTCTTTAATTAAACAGCGCCGCAAAAGCGCGGGCGCGACTTTCCACGGCAGCGGCTGTATTTTGTGCAAATAAATCGTGCACCACGGCGAGCATGGTCGCGCCGTTATGCAGCAATGGCTGCGCATTATCCAGCGTTATGCCGCCGATGGCGACCAAAGGCAGGTTAAAACGCTGTGCGGCGCTTTGTAGCACCGATAAATCAGCGGGCTGTGCATCCTGCTTGGTCTGTGACGGGAAAAAACGGCCAAAGGCAAGATAGCTTGCACCTTCAGATCGAGCCTGTTCGGCCAGTTGCAAGCTATCGTGACAGGTCGCGCCGATAATGGCGTGCTCGCCTAAACGCGCCCGTGCTTCGGCAATCGAGCCATCCTGCTGCCCCAAATGCAGCCCGACGTTTAAGTAGGCGGCCAATTCAAGGTCATCATTGATAATCAGATACGCTTGGTAACGCTGGCAAAGCTGCGCCAGTTGGCGGGCTTCGCGCAAACGCCTGGCGTGATTTTGGGATTTGTCGCGGTATTGCAGCAGCTTTGCACCACCACGCAGCGCCGCTTCGCAGTAAGGCAGCAGCTTGTCGTTTGCCAAAAGCTCGCTATCGGTAATGGCGTAAAGCCCTTGACTCCCCTTAAGCATCACAGTGCAGCGGCAGGCGACGCGGGACAAATTGGCCGCGGCCGGGGCGTTCGGCATCACGCAGCGTGCGCCATGTGTAATTAAGCGCCGATTGCACCGCCGAAGGCAGTGCTTCGCCAAGCGCGAGCCGTCCGGCCAAGCTGCTGGCGAGTGTGCAACCAGAGCCGTGATAGACCCCCGGCAGACGTGGGCAGGTAAAGACTTCACGCGTGCCTTCTGTGCTGTACAGGCGGTTATGGACATCGGCCTCATCGCCGTGTCCACCGGTAATTAACAGATACTGGCCGCGTGCCATGTTGGGCAGCAGCTTACCTGCGCATTCATCGGCGCTGCCATCCGGCAAACCGGCAAGCAGGCGCGCCTCCGGCAGATTGGGCGTGGCAATGCGGGCAATGGGCAGAATCTGTTCGCCGATGGCCTGCCCCACTTCATCACAACCTAATGAGCCGCCGCCTGCCGCACGCAGCACCGGATCGCAGACCAAAGGCACATCCGGCAGCATCTGCCTAATATGCAGAACCGCCTCAACCACTTCCAGCGAACCGAGCATGCCGAGCTTAATCGCTGCGACCGGCATATCGGCCATCACCGCCTGAGCCTGCGCCAAAATCCACGCTTTATCCAATACACGAAAATCCAGCACATTTTGCGTGTCCTGCACGGTGAGCGCGGTGACGGCAACCGCCGCCTGGCAGTGCTGCGCCAGCAGGGCTTCAATATCGGCTTGCAGACCCGCTCCGCCGGAAGGGTCGTGACCGGACAGGCACAGCACCACAGGGCGTGCCGGGGGGCGGGAAAGGTATTGGCTCATGGCTCGCTCTTCACCAACAAAGGACGCGCAAGGGTAGCGGGTTTTGCCCGTTTAAGCCATTTTTAGCCATTTTTATGCGAGGCAATAAAAAAGCAGTAAAAAAGCAGTAAAAAGCTTCGCAATGGCCGCTTTGCGACCCGTAAATAGGCGAAAGCGACAGATTCCCATTATTTTGTTGCACTGCACAAAAAAGTGCTTGCAATTATTTTTGTGCAGTGCAATATTAGCTTCCACGCAAGTCAAAGCATTGAAACCGAATTTACCCCTCAATCAGGAGACACCTATGTCCTTCTTTGATGTTGAAAAACTGAACGCGGCACAAAAAGCCAATATCGACCTGCTGCAACAGGTTGCTGGCAAACTGTTTGAAAGCGCCGAGCAACTCGGTCAATTGCAGTTTAAAACCCTGCGTGCCAGCGCCGATGCGCAAATTGAAAACCTGCGTAAACTGAGCGAAACCCGTGACCCGCAGGCATTTTTGGATTGGCAAGGCGCTTTCGCACAGAAAGCCGCGCAAGCCGAACAAGTGCTGGAATTTAACCGCAAGGTCTACGAACTGATTTCCAGCACGCAAAGCGAAATCAGCAAGCTCGCCGAGCGCCAAGTGGCCTCTGGCAGCCAGCAAGTGCAGGAATTGGTCGAAACCATCGCCAAAAACGCACCGGCTGGTGCGGAACCTGCTGTTGCGGTGCTGCGTTCAGCACTGGAAACCGCTGGCAATGTCTACGAAAGCGCACAAAAAGCCGCCAAACAGGCCGCTGAAATCGCTGAAAACGGTATTGCTGCGGCAACCACCGCTGCCAACCAAGCCACCCGCGAAGCCAGCAAAGCCGCCAGTGGCAAAAAAGCCGCCTAAGCGACTTTAAGCTAAAAGAAAAGGCGACCTGAAAAGGTCGCCTTTTTTATGGGTGCTTTTTTTATGGGTAAATAAAAAGAGCCAGCTATTTTAAGGCTGGCTCTTTGACAAGCGGGGAAGCGATTAGAACTTATAACCCACGCCCATCATATAAACCAAGGGATCTACGTCCAAGTCCACTTTGACTCTAGCGCCGTTGAGTTTAGTAGTGCCGGTGGTCTTAATATCGATATAGCGCATTTGGGCATTAAATAAAAAGTTGTCGCCAAGATCGATATCCATGCCGATTTGCGCAGCCCAGCCAAATGAGTCTTTAACATCCAAGCCGCTAAAGCCGTTTTTTTCTGCAGAGCTTTTTAGGCTGCTGTCAAAGAACCAAGTGTAATTAATCCCGGCTCCCAGATAAGGTTGAACCACTTCACTATTGCCAAGCGGGTAATAAACCAGGCTTAGGGTCGGCGGCAAGTGGCGGGTTGTACCGAGTTTGCCGTCTAGACCGCCACCAACTCCTTTAATCCCAATATTGTGTTTGAAAGGAGTCGCCGCCAGCAGTTCAACGCCCAAGTAGTCGCTGAACATATAGGCGAAGTTCAGGCCAAGCTGGGTATTGCTGTTGAGCGTGGCTTTGCTTCCAGCGATTGCTGCTCCGCCGGCCTTGATTTTGCTGCTTTTTTCGTGCGGGTCTACCTTAACGGCACCGGCGCGAACGACAATATCACCCGCTTGATGTGCCATGGCGAGCGGGCTAGCCAAGGCCAAGGCGGCGATAGCGGCGCGAGAAAAACTTTTTTTCATGATTGCTCCCTGATCTTTTAAGAATAAAAATAGACATCCAAATAAATTATGCCCAAGTCGTTTTGTGCAGACATTGACTTGGCTCAATGCTTATCAAGCCTTGAGAGCCGCGAATGGTAACAGATAGGCGATATAAGGTTGCCATTGCGATAGTTTATTAAACAGTAGTGGGTTGTTTTAATCGGTCAAAGAGATACTGCTTGTGATAGCGCTCAAACGCCTGATGCTTGGACTGGCGGCCTTGCTGGTGCTGGCCTTGTTGGCCGCTGTACTGCTGCTCGTCAGCACAACCGGCAGTCGCTGGCTGCTGGCACAGGTGCCCGGTTTGCAAGTGCAAGACTTTGACGGGCGCTTGCTTAAGTCTTGGCAAGCGCAGCGTTTGATTTGGCAAGAAAACGGCCAGAGGGTGGCGTTGTCCGATGTACAAATGGCTATAAATCCCGCTTGTCTGCTGCACTTAACACTTTGTGTAGAACAACTTAAGGTTGGACGACTTGACCTGCATCTGCCGCCTGCTTCGAAAGGCGAGGCCGATACTGCGCCACTGTATCTGCCGCCGCTACGCTTACCGCTTCTCGCCTTGGAGCTTTCCCAAGTGCAGCTTGGCCGCTTGTATCTGGATACGGACGAATGGCTTACTGAGGTTAATCTGCAAGCTCACTGGAGCGGTCATAACGTTGTTATTGAACAAGCCCGCGCCCGCCAGCAAGGACGATTGATCACCTTATCCTGCGAGTTGCAGATGCAGAAAAACTGGCCGCTTAATGCAGCGGCGCAGCTTTTTCTGCCTGCACCTGATGGCGAAGAGTGGCAGCTTAAGCTCACGGCCAGCGGCAATCTGCTTGAAACCCTCGCCGTACAAGGACAAAGCCAAGGCTGGCTTAACGCGCAGATAGGCGGGAGTATTACGCCGCTTGCGCAGCATTTGCCGCTTAACCTTGAGCTTGACAGCGAACAACCGCCGTTTTTGGGATTGCCGGATAATCTGCAATTGAGCCAGTTGCAAGTAAACGCCAGTGGCGACGGGGAAACCGGTTATCAGATAAAAGCCCGCGCGAACTTGGCTGACACCGCGGATAACCAACCGCCATTGACTGTCCATCTGCAAGCCTTGGCTTTTCATAAGCAGGTCGAGATTAAGCAGTTACAACTGGCTGCAAGCGATACTCAGTCATTAACCGCCTCTGGCGTTATCCGCCTGCAACCAGGCTTAACGGCGCAGCTTGATTTGCACGGGCGGGATTTTCCTTGGCAGCGGCTGTATCCGCTTGAACAATTGCCGCTGGCACTCAGGCAAATCAATGCCAAGGTGCAGTACGAAAATGGGCAGTACCTGGGCGATTTTGCGACAGAGCTTGGCGGGGCAGGCGCAAATGTCAGCTTAAGCGGCCCATTTGCAGGCGATTTAACGCAGCTAACCTTGAGCGATTTGCAACTAAAAACCGATGCTGGCGGCGCGCAGGGAAAGCTCCATGTGCAGTTCGCCGATGCTCTGGCCTGGCAGCTTGCATTGACTTTGCACCAGCTTAATCCGGCATTTTGGCTGGATGAGCTGCCCGGGCAGCTTTCCGGTTCGCTAAGCAGCCAAGGGAAATGGCAAGGCGCGGCGCTGCAGGGCGATTTGGCCTTTGACCTTAACGGCAAACTGCGCGGGCAGCCGGCGCATTTGTTGGCCGAAGGGCAGGGCAGTCAAGCCCAGTGGAATCTTAAGCGGCTGAATATACAGCTTGGCAATAATCGGCTTAACGGCACAGCCAGTGGCGCGGGCGAGCAGTTGCAGGCCGACTTGACCTTAACGCTGGCGCAGCTTAAACAGCTTTGGCCTGAACTTTCCGGCAGTGCCAATGGGCGCATTCAGCTACATGGCACACTGATCAGGCCGCAAGGTACGGTGCAGCTTGCCGCGCAAAAACTGATCTTGGCCGAGCAATCCATTGGCGCACTGAATATCGACGGCCAATTCTTGGAAGATAACGGTACGCTGCAACTGCTCGCTACGGATATAGACGCGCTTGGACAGCGTTTTTCCCGTCTTGCGCTAAACACGCGCCAAAAAGGCGCAGAGCAGCAATTGATCGGTGAATTGAACGGCAAATGGCGCGGTGAATTAGTTAAAGCGGCATTTGCACTGAACGGGCAATACCAAGTGCTTGGCTCAGGCTGGCAGTGGCTGGGCGATTTGCGAAGGTTTGAGCTTTCCGGCTACGGGCAGGATTGGCAACTGAGCAAACCGACCCGCCTTGAAAAACAAGCCGACGGGCCGTTAAGCCTCGCCGCCCATTGCCTGCAAAGCGCCGCGGCAAGCCTGTGCGCCGATAACCTTAAGCTGCTGCCGCAAGTGCGCCTGAACTACCGCCTGCAAAACTTTGACTTGGCCAGTCTTGCCTTTTGGCTGCCGGATAATCTGCGCCTCGCCGGATCCGTTTTTGGCGAGCTGGCGCTGGACCTTTCCACTGAATTAAACGGTTCGCTGCGCCTTGCAAGCGAAAGCGGCACGCTGCGCGTGCAGCAAGAAGAAAAGTGGCTGGATTTGCCTTGGCAGCGTTTTACCCTTAACGGGCAAATGAATAAAACGGCGATTGACGGGGCGCTGGATTTTCAAAGCAAAGTGCTGGGTAGCTTTACCGCAGCGCTGCAAATTAATCCCGATCTAGCGGATAAACCCATTCACGGGCAGTGGCAGGTGGACGGGCTTGACCTCGCCTTGCTGCTGCCTTTTTTGCCGCAGCTTAGCGATTTAGGCGGCCAGCTTTCTGGCCAAGGGCGAGTGCAAGGCGCTTTACTTGCCCCACAAATCGAGGCCGATATGGCGCTTAAACAGGGGCAAATCAGCGGCGCGGATTTGCCGCTCAAGCTGCATCAGCTTGAATTTGCCGCCCGTGTGCGCGGCGAGCAGATGCAACTTGGCGGCGGTTTTGCCAGCGGTGAACAGGGACGCGGCGCACTGAACGGGCAGCTATCTTGGCAGCAAGGGCTATCTGGCGAGATTCACCTAAGCGGCGAAAAACTGCCGGTTTCCCTGCCGCCTTATGCGCAGTTGCAGGTTTTTCCCGATTTAACGCTGCATCTTGCTGAAGACAAACTGTCCATCGATGGACGTATTCAAGTGCCAAGCGGCGCGATTGAAATCCACAGCCTGCCGCCTTCGGTGGTGCGTCCATCAATGGACGCTTCGGTGGTCGGGCGAGAAGTTGGTCCCCGTGCTCAGCACAGCATCGGCATGAATATCGCGCTGCAAGTCGGCAGCGAACGGGTCAGCTTTAACGGCTTTGGCTTGCAGGCTACACTTGCCGGCGCACTGCATATCGGCGATAACTTAAGCACTCAGGGCGAGCTTAATTTGCGCGGCGGGCGTTACCGCTCCTATGGACAAAACCTTAAAGTGCGCCGCGCCCGTTTACTGTTTACCGGCTCATTGCAGCAGCCTTTTATTGATATTGAAGCGGTGCGCGAGGTGGACAATCTGGTCGCTGGGCTTCGCATCAGCGGTTCAGCCGATAGGCCGCAGACGCGGATTTTCGCCGAGCCTTCGATGAGCGATGAACAGGCGCTGTCGTACTTGGTGCTGGGCAAACCGCTGGGCAGTGATGCTGAAGGCAGCAATGATTTACTGCTAAAAGCCGCGCTGGGATTGGGGCTTGCCGGTGGCGAAACGCTGACTGAGCGTTTTGGCGAGCAAATAGGCCTTTCAAATTTTGAATTGGGCACCCAAGGCAGTGGGGAAAATACCCAAGTAATGGTTAGCGGCACGCTCGCTAATCGACTGTCCGTAAGTTACGGCGTGGGGCTGTTTGAGCCGCAAGGCACCCTCGCCCTGCGCTACCAACTCACTCGCAGCCTCTATCTGGAAGTCGCCAGCAGCCTCGCCAATTCACTGGATTTGCTGTACCGGCGGGATTTTTAATCGCGCAGGGAAACCTTGTATCCGGCTTGCGGCATAATGCGCGGCTTTATTTCAAGGAACATTGGCATGTGGTTTCGCAATCTGCTGGTTTATCGCTTTACCCAAGACATCAATCTGGATGCCGAACACCTGGCTAAGGCACTGACCGCCAAAGCGGCCAAACCTTGTGCCAGCGGCGAGCTTTTTAGCTACGGCTTTAGCGCACCGCTTGGCAAGGGCGCGGATGCGCCGCTGGTGCATGCCAGCGGCGACTTTTTACTGATAGCGGCGAGCAAGGAGGAACGCCTGCTGCCGGGTGCGGTGGTCAAAGACGCGCTCAAAGAAAAAATTGAGGAAATTGAAAGCGCGCAGATGCGCAAGGTCTACCGCAAAGAGCGCGAGCAGATGCAAGATGAAATCGTGCAATCCTTGCTGCCGCGTGCCTTTATCCGCCGTTCGCAGACCTTGGCCGCTATTGCGCCAAAGCTTGGCTTGTTGCTGGTCAATGGAGCCAGTGCCAATCGAGCGGAAGAGTTACTGACAACGCTGCGCGAAGCCATTGGCTCGCTGCCGCTGCGTCCGGTTTCGGTAAAAATCGCGCCCAGTGCGACGCTAACCGATTGGCTAAAAAACCAAAAAGCCGCCGACGGCTTTGTTTTGCAAGGCGACTGCGAACTGCGTGATACCCATGAAGACGGCGGAATAGTGCGCTGCCAGCGGCAGGATTTAGCCAGTGAAGAAATCCAGCTTCATCTTGCAAGCGGCAAAATCGTCACTCAACTGGCGCTGGATTGGCAGGAAAAAATCACCTTTGTGCTCGATGACAAACTGGTGATCAAGCGCCTGCGTTTTGCTGACCTTTTAACCGAACAAGCCGCAACCGACGGCGGCGATGACGCGCTAGCCGAACAGGACGCGAGCTTTACCTTGATGATGCTGACCTTAAGCGAGTTTTTGTCGGCTCTGTTTGAAGCCTTGGGCGGCGAGGAATTACCCGAACCACGCCGCTAAATCTGCCCCCGTGCGGTGGGTTTAAACCGCGCGGAGTCTTCTTGTTATTTTTCCATCAGAGCGGCCAGTGCGGGCAGGGTTTTGCCTTCGACAAATTCCAAAAACGCGCCGCCGCCGGTGGATATGTAGGACATTTGCGCGGCTACGCCGAATTTGTCGATAGCCGCCAAGGTATCGCCGCCACCCGCGATGGAAAACGCGCGGCTTTCGGCAATGGCGGTGGCCAGCGTGCGTGTGCCGCTGCTAAAGGCAGCCCACTCGAACACGCCGACCGGGCCGTTCCACAAAATGGTGCCGCTGTCTTTTAACAGGCCAGCAAAGTGCACGGCGGTTTTTGGGCCTATATCCAAAATCATCTCGTCATCGGCCACTTTGTCGATGGATTTGACCTTGGGCGCTGCGTCTTCAACCAAGGCTTTGGCGACCACGACATCAATCGGCAGCGGGATATTGACCTTGACGGCAATACGGCGGGCAGCATCGATTAAATCCGCTTCGTACAACGACTGGCCGACGGTAAAGCCGGCGGAGGCCAAAAAGCAATTGGCAATGCCGCCGCCGACAATCAATTGGTCGCAGCGCTCGCTTAACGCATTGAGTACCGCCAGTTTGCTGGAGACTTTCGAGCCGCCGACGATGGCGGTCAGTGGCCGCGTCGGATTATCCAGCGCTTTGCCCAAGGCGTTAAGTTCCGCCGCAAGTAAGGGCCCTGCGCAGGCGACCTTGGCAAACTTGGCAACGCCCACGGTGGAAGCCTCGCTGCGGTGCGCCGTGCCAAAGGCATCCATAACAAAGACATCACAGAGGCTGGCGTAACGCTGCGCAAGGGTATCGTCGTTGGTTTTTTCACCGATGTTAAAGCGCACGTTTTCCAGCAGTGCGACTTCTCCTGCTTGGATAGTCACGCCATCTAAATAATCGCGCAGCAGCGGCACCGGACGTTTCAGCGCAGCGCTTAGCCAATCGGCGACCGGCGCAAGGCTTAAGTGTTCATCGAATTGCCCTTCGCTGGGTCTGCCCAGATGTGAGCAGAGCAGCAGCGCCGCACCTTTATCAAGCGCCAGACGAATACCGGGCAGGGCGGCTTCGAGCCTTGCGGCGCTGGTAATGGCTCCATCCTTGAGCGGCACGTTGAAATCTTCCCTAATTAATACAGATTTACCTGCAAGGTCAATGTCTTGCATATGTAATAGGGTCATTTATGGAGCGTCCTGGGCAGATAAGGAATAAGCCAGATGCAGCCAATAAGCGCTGACATCCAGCATGCGGTTGGCAAAACCCCATTCGTTGTCAAACCAAGCGAGCAGATTAATTAACTGCGCACCGCTGGCGCTGGTTTGGCTGCCATCGACTATGGCGGAATGGGGGTCGTGGTTAAAATCAAAGCTTGCGTGGGGCAGTTCGGTGTAGGCCACCAGGCCATTTAACTCGTTCGCGGCGGCTTTGTGCAAAATCTGATTGACTTCTGCCGCACTGGTTTTGCGCCGCGTTTGGATATGAATATCCAGCGCCGACACATTAAGCGTCGGCACGCGCATGGCTTTGGCTTGCACGCGGCCAGCAAGCTCGGGCAGTAATCGCTCAATCCCGCGCGAAAGCTCGGTGGCTACCGGAATAACCGACTGAAAGGCCGAACGGGTACGACGTAAATCCTGATGATGGTAAGCGTCAATCAGCGGCTGGTCGTTCATCGCCGAATGAATGGTGGTGATGGAGACATAATCAATGCCGATGGTTCGATTGAGCAGCCAAAGTAGCGGTACGCTGCAATTGGTGGTGCAGGAGGCGTTGGAAACCAGCCGCTCGTCGCCGCTTAGCTGCTGCTGGTTAATGCCGTAGACTATGGTGGCATCGACCGCTTCTGCACTGACCATCGGCTGCGAGAACAGCACGCGTGGCGCTCCCGCGTGTAAAAAGCGCATAGCTTGTTCGCGGCTTGGGTATTGGCCTGAGCATTCCAGCAGCAGGTCGATACCGAGCGCCGCCCAATCAATGGCTTCCGGCGCTTTTGCTGAAAATACTTGGATCGCTTTGCCGTCAATAAGCAGCCTGCTGTTATCGGCACCGATATGCGCCGGAAAGCGCCCGTGGGTGGAGTCAAAACGGGTTAAGTATTCAAGGCTTTCGAGATGGGCCAGTTCATTGATGGCAACAATTTCCAGCTCGTTGTTTTGCCCCGCTTGTTTGCGTTCGTGCAGCGCCCGCAGCACGCAGCGGCCAATGCGACCATAGCCGTTAATGGCGAGCTTAAACGGCATGGGTGGACTGCATCAGCAGGTCTTCTGCAACCTTAACTACCTTTTCGGCGGTAAAACCAAAGTGCTCAAACAGCGCCTGTGCCGGTGCGGATTCGCCAAAGCCTTGCATGCCGATAACCCGCCCATCAAGACCTACGTACTTGTACCAAAAATCGCTATGTGCCGCTTCAATGGCGATACGTGTGCGCATAGCAGGCGGCAGTACGCTGTCGCGCCAGGTTTTGTCTTGGCGCTCAAACACTTCCAGGCAGGGCAGCGAGATGACGCGCACGCGCCTTCCCTGGGCGTGCAGTTTTTCCTGCGCACAGAGGGCGAGCGCGACTTCTGAACCTGTTGCCAGCAGTAGCAGTTCAGGCGTGCCTTGGCAATCGCTCAAGATATAGCCGCCGCGTTTGACCTCAGCAAGCTGTGCTTCGTCGCGTTTTTGGTGCGGCAGATTTTGCCGACTGAAGACCAAGGCAGACGGGCCATCCTTGCGCTGTAGCGCCGCTTGCCAGGCCACGGCAGATTCCACGGCATCGGCCGGTCGCCAAGTATCCAGGTAGGGCGTGCTGCGCAGGCTGGCGAGCTGTTCAATGGGCTGATGGGTGGGGCCGTCTTCGCCCAAACCGATGGAATCATGGGTCAATACATAAATGACGCGCTGTCGCATCAGCGCGGACAGGCGCACGGCGTTGCGCATGTAGTCCAAAAACACCAAAAAAGTCGCGCCGTAAGGAATAAAACCACCGTGCAGGGCAAGGCCGTTCATGATGGCAGCCATGCCAAATTCGCGTACGCCGTAGTGCAGGTAGTTGCCGGTCGCGTCCGCCGCCGTTATCGCTTGACTGCCAGGCCAAAGGGTGAGGTTGGAACCGGCCAGATCCGCCGAACCGCCCAAGAGTTCCGGCAGTAATGGGCCGAAAGCTGCCAGTGCGTTTTGGCTGGCTTTGCGGCTGGCGATGCTTTCACCTTTGACGGCGACTTCAGCGGTATAGGCCGCGGCTTTGGCGGCAAAGTCTTCCGGTAAATCACCTTGTATGCGGCGCTTAAATTCATTCGCCAACTCGGGATATTCGGCCGCATAGGCGGCAAAACGCTGATTCCAGTCGGCTTCGCGTTCGGCTCCGGCTTTTTGGGCATTCCACTGCTCAAGGATGTCTTCCGGGATTAAAAAAGGTGGGTGCGGCCAGTTCAGCGCCTTGCGGGTGGCGGCAATTTCAGTTTCGCCCAGCGGTGCGCCGTGGCATTGCTCTTTGCCTTGTTTATTGGGCGAGCCAAAGCCGATGGTGGTTTCGCAGCAAATGAGCGTTGGGCGGCTGGGCGTTTTTTGTGCGGTATCCAGCGCTGTTTTGATTTCATCGGCATCGTGACCATTGACATGGCGGATGACCTGCCAGCCGTAGGCTTCAAAACGCTGCGCGGTATCGTCGGTAAACCAGCCTTCGACTTCACCGTCGATGGAAATGCCGTTGTCGTCGTACAGCACAATCAGCTTGCCCAAGCCTAAGGTGCCGGCCAGCGAGCAAACTTCGTGCGAGATGCCTTCCATCAGGCAACCGTCACCGACAAAGGCGTAAGTGTAGTGATTGACGATCTCGTGTCCGTCACGGTTGAACTGTGCGGCGAGGGTTTTTTCCGCAATCGCCATGCCGATTGCATTGGCAATGCCTTGTCCCAGCGGGCCGGTGGTGGTTTCGACTCCGGGCGTTTGTCCGTATTCGGGATGGCCTGGGGTTTTGCTGTGCAACTGGCGAAAATCTTGTAAATCGTCCAGCGATAAATCATAGCCAGAAAGATACAGCAAGGCGTAGAGCAGCATGGAGGCGTGGCCGTTGGACAGTACAAAGCGGTCGCGGTCTGCCCAACTCGGGTTGGCCGGATTGTGCTTTAAGTAATCACGCCAAAGGACTTCAGCCATGTCGGCCATCCCAAGAGGCGCACCCGGATGGCCGCTACTTGCTTTCTCAACGGCATCCATACAAAGAGCACGAACCGCATTGGCGCGATCACGACGGCTTACCATGACAAGACTCCTTAGGCGAATACGGTATTTTTAATAGAAAATAGTGTTTATTTTCACTTAAGTGTGTAGTCAAGGGCAATGCGCGGTGGTCTTTAAAGCGAATCATTTGGCGCTTAAACAACAAACCCGGGCAAAAAGCCCGGGGTTTGTGGACGGATCCCGTTTTAATAGCGGTATACCGGGCCTGCGCCGATGCTCCAAATCACTACGGTCAAGGCAATAATGGCCACCAGCGTGACCAAGCCTACGGCGAGTACCGAGCTGGAAAACAAAAAGCCTTCCTCTTTGGGAATATTCATAAAGGTAGGAATACCCACATACAGCAGGTAGATCGTGTAACAGATGGAAGCCGTGCCGACAATCATCGCCAGCCACAAATTGGGATAGAGCGCGGCCAATCCGCCGATAAACAGCGGCGTTGCCGTATAAGCAGCAAACACGATGCAACGGGCGAGGCTGGGCGAGGCATCGTAGGTGCGCGCCAGCCAGTGGATAAAACCGCCCATCACCGCAACCCCTGCCAGCATGGTCAAGTAAGACATAATCACCATACTCAGCGCACTGCTTTCAATCAGTGTCACCGGTGCACCGCCGCCGATACTCCAGCCGACCCGCGTGGTGCCGATATAGGCACAAATCGCCGGAATGGCGGCGAGCAGCAGTACGTGGGTGAGATAGATATGGCTGATGGATTCTTCTTCACCGCGGATTTCTTGCCATTCTTGGTCAGGATGGGTAAACAACCCAACAACATGATGGATCATGTTTGAAACTCCTTTTTTGTCCCTTGTTATCTGGCTTAAGTGACAGCGTTGATGCCGGCACCGGCCTGCTGACAGCTTTTCGGTCTGCGACCTTGTGACGCAGTATAGACCCTGTGGCAAGTAATTTTCACTAAAATGCGCCACTTTTATTGAGCCAGGTTAAACAGTGGGCGATTTTTCGGTGAGTCAGAACAAATTGCAAAAGCGCATTCGTCGCCAAGTCTCGCAGGCGATTAGCGACTTCAAGATGATTGAAGACGGCGACAAGGTGATGGTTTGCCTATCCGGCGGCAAGGACAGTTACAGCATGCTGGATGTGCTGCTGTATTTGCAGAAAATAGCGCCGATCCGCTTTGAACTGGTTGCGGTTAATCTGGATCAAAAGCAGCCGGGCTTTCCCGAACAGGTACTGCCACAGTATTTAGAGGCACTCGGCGTGCCTTGGCATGTGATTGAAAAAGACACTTATTCCATCGTTCAGGAAAAAATCCCGCAAGGCAAAACCACCTGCTCGCTCTGTTCAAGGCTGCGCCGTGGCACGCTGTATGACTTTGCCGAGCAGATCGGTGCGAGCAAACTGGCGCTCGGCCATCATCGTGACGATATTCTGGAAACCTTCTTTTTAAATCTGTTTTACGGCGGCAGGTTAAAGGCCATGCCGCCCAAGCTGTTATCCGACGATGGCCGTAACCTGTTAATTCGTCCGCTCGCTTATTGCAGTGAAAAAGACATCCAAGCTTATGCGACGCTTAAACAGTTCCCGATTATTCCCTGCAATCTGTGTGGCTCGCAGGAGAATCTACAAAGACAAGTCATTAAGACGATGTTGCAGGATTGGGAGCGCACCTCCCCAGGGCGCACGGAGATTATGTTTCGCGCCCTGCAAAATGTGGCGCCCTCGCAATTGGCCGACCGTGAATTATTTGATTTTGTTAATCTGCGCAAAGAAACTAAAAGCACCGCGCCGCTATTAAAACTGGTCAATCTTTAAATTCAAGCGCTTGCACTTGGCAGTTATTGGCGGCAAGCTCGATTGAGTTTGGTTTTTGAGGAAGTTGCCGTGTCATTAAAGAGGATAGTCAGAAGACTGCAACTGGCCTGTTTGTTGTTTGGCGGGCTGCTATTAGGCTGCCAATCGACACCCGTCACTGCGCCGCAGACAACGGCGGTTTCGTCTAAACCCACGGTTTCGACCCGGGCGAGCCATTTGCGTGGCGAGGTATTGTTGCAAGCCTTGGGATTGGTTGGCACGCCTTATCGATACGGAGGCAATACGCCGGGGGGTGGCTTTGATTGCAGCGGACTGATTGGTTACGTATTTCGCCAGGCGGTGGGCATCTCGCTGCCGCGCACGACCGGCGGATTGATGTCCATGTCTGTGCCACGGGTTAAGCGCAGCGCCTTGGAAGTAGGCGATTTAGTGTTTTTTGCCACCAATGGCGGCAAAAAAGTAAGCCATGCCGGTATTTACAGCGGTGATGGCCGTTTTGTGCACGCACCCTCTTCCGGCGGCACGGTGCGGATGGATTATTTGAGTGATCGCTATTGGAGCAAGCGTTATTTGGGTGCCAATCGGGTTTTGCCCTAGTAGCCTTGCCCGCTTAAATCAATACTGTGACAAATAGCGCTGTCGATACGGGAAATGCCGCTTTCGATTTGTCCATCCTGATGCAATCTAAGCCAGCGATAACCGGGTGCTTCAACGCTGACATTAAAATCTTCACTTTGCGCGGCAAATTGAATGCAGCAAGAAGGCGAACCGAGCAAATGCAGCTTGCCGCGTTTTTGCGCAAACGGCTGATGCACATGTCCCCAAAGCAATACACGCACTTGCGTGAAGCGGTCAAGCAAGGCGAACAAGGCATCGGCATTGCGCAGGCTAATGGGGCTAAGCCAAGCACAACCGACATCAACCGGATGATGATGCAGGGCAATCAGGCAGTGCCTCGTGGGCGCTTCGTTTAATGCGCGCTCAAGGAGCGTTAATTGTTCGTCTTGCAGCCAGCCATAAGCCTCATTTGGCACAGAGGAGTTGAGCAGGATAATCCGCCAATGGCCGATGTCCGTGACCGCTTCCAGCCGATCCGTTTCTGCACAGGCTTGTTGCAGGGTTTGCAGACAATCATGGTTGCCCGCCGTCCAGCGTGCGTTAGCGCAAAGTGGCGCGGTTATCTGCGCAAAGCGCTGATAGGCGCCAAGGCTGCCATCTTGCGCGAGGTCGCCGGTAGCGAGCAATAGGTCAATTTGCGGCTGTTCCTTGCCTACTAATTCGACCACCTGTTGCAGACTGTCTGTCGTGGCAAGCCCCAGCAAGCGCCCGTCCTCTTCTGCAAACAGGTGCGGGTCGGTCAGTTGCACCAGTAGTAGCGGTTGGGTAGACATAGTGCTCAAACCGGCAGCGGCTGATGCCCTATCGCCAAGCAGTGATTAAGACATTGGCCGAGAAAGCCGTTCAGTTGGCTTTTTTCATCCGGCTGGTGCATGGCGGGGTTGGGGTAGGGATAGCGGCTGGCTAGTGAATGGTGACTTTGTGCAGTAATCACTTCTGCCAAGCGCAAATCGTGGTAGACGCGCACCACCAAGGCCGGTAGATGCAGCCAAGTGCCGCTGTAATCGTGGGTAAGCTGCACACTGGACGTCCACGGGCAGACTTCCAGCACTTGGAAATGCAGCACACCCCAATCATGGCACCCATGTGTCAACGCAATGGGCTTGCTGCTGCCGATTTGCCGTATTTGCGGCAGCAGTCGTATGAGATGGACATAGTTGAGCGCACACTGCGCCTGTAGCGAAGCCAAGTTAAAGCGGCGTAGGCGGCGCGCCGTCAAGGTTACAGCCACTTTGCCCGAACCTGATCGCGGTTCAGCGCGAGCCAAGACAGTGCTATCAAGCTAGCGGCGTTGTTAATGCGCCCATCGCTACAGGCTTGCAGTGCACCGGCGAGCGGCAGAACATGCACGCGAATATCTTCGCCTTCTTCCACCAGCCCATGTACCCCGCCGGCACCGCGGCTGTCGCAGCGCCCAACAAACAGATGCACCCGTTCATCACTGCCGCCAGGTGATGGGTAGTAGCAATGCAAAGACCAGAGTTCGCTTAAAGTAAGCCCGGCTTCTTCGATGGCTTCACGGCGCGCGACCGCTTCGGGCGTCTCATGGGTATCAATAAGCCCGGCGACCAATTCCAAGAGCCAAGGATTTTCGCTTTTCTCCAATGTGCCGATACGAAACTGCTCAACCAGCACTACAGCGTCTTGGAGCGGGTCATAGGGCAGCACGCAGACCGCATCGGGACGGACAAACAGCTCTCGCGTTAAAAGCGGCCCCATGCCCCCGGCAAACTGCTGATGACGCAAACGCAGTCGGTCAAGCCGATAAAACCCTTCAAAGCAGGTTTTTCGTTCGATAATGTCTACCTGGTAAATTTGCGACCTGTTCATAGGATTGGGCTGGCCTACTGTGAGCAAGAGTCGATTTTGCCCTATTTTTAATAGACAAACAAAACCCCGTCGGCATAAAACCGGTGAGGGCTGTCAGTTGCAGGTTATTTTTACCGGCCGTTTTGATTATCTTTAACTACTTTGATATTGCCGAGTATATTCGGCGCAAATGATGCGTGAATGTTCGCCTTTGCCTCGGCTGTCTTCAATATAAATATCGCCATGAGCGGTTTTTATTTTATTGTTCTGATAAATAACATCAGGAATAGATGATCCTTGCAAATTGGTAGTTACTCTTACTGGAAAAGCGTTATTAGAGCCTGTTTGCGATCTAAAGAGTATCTGGTCTTTTTGGCGGATGAGCAGAATAGGTTATCCCAGCGACACTCGCCGCGCCCAATTTGAGTTGATTTGTCCATTGTTGGAGCAGGCACGCGGTGCTATATGTGTTGCGCACGGGTTGCAGTGGCGGGCGTTGCCGCGTGATTTTCCCAAATGGAGCACGGTGTACCCCTATTTTGCCAAGTGCAATGCGCCGCGTGATGGGGGTAGCCGGGGTAGTCTGCTGGAGCAGGCATTAAAAATCAGGTTGTCGCGACAGGGGCGCAACATATGCAGCACGTTCTTGATTGTGGACGGCGGCAAGCGCCCAATGGCGCAATCTTGCCGACCAGATCAGGCCGAAGGTGCCGAAACTCGCAAGGCTGATGGGTGGTGCCGAACAGGATGTGCTCGCCTATATGTATTGAAAGCCCGCTCTACCCGCTAGCCGAGCAAGTTTTAATCCACGCGCCCGTGTAGGGCGCGACCCCAACAGATGCGCAACTTCCACCGGCAACGCCGTGTTTCAATCCACGCGCCCGCGTAGGGCGCGACAAGGCTACAGCGGTCGCCGCGGCGCGGATGCGGTTGTTTCAATCCACGCGCCCGCGTAGGGCGCGACTTGCTGCCGCGAACGAGCTTGCGGACAAGTTGGAGGTTTCAATCCACGCGCCCGCGTAGGGCGCGACCCGGGCATGCAGTGATGGCCGCGCATCGGCGTCTTGTTTCAATCCACGCGCCCGCGTAGGGCGCGACTGCCCCTATGATAACTGTTTGTGTAATCTAAGAAACTGGAGCCAGTTTCGCGAATGTGGGTGTCATCGCGCAAAGATTCGATGGGATTCGACTGGATACGCTCTGAAGTTAAATTGGAATCAATGACTTATGTGCGCGCGAACCTGCCAGGGTTATGCAGGGCGCTTGGGGTTCGCGTTTTGACATCCTCCCTTGCTAAAGAGCCTGTCGCGAAAGCCTCCGTCGCTATACTGGCCGTTGTTGTCTTCGTCAGCACAGAGAGATCACCCGTCGAGTGTCTGATCCTACCGCGCAGTTTGAGTGATTTGGAAAAGCCCCAGAGGCTGTGGCTGCCAGACAGGTCAAGAGCGCGATAGAAAGTGGCCGTCGCTTCGTTGACGGCAACCGGGCTGCGTTGTTTGTTGGCACGGTACATCTGCAACAGTACCTGAGTGATTTGAAGGAGCACAGGACGCTGAAGGTCTCGTGCTTGCTTGATGAGCAAGACTGGCGGATATTTGAATCGCGTTATGCGGCCAGTGATCGTACGCCTACCGCGGGTGATGATGGGGTTGATTCTGTAGCTTGCCGCGCTATTTGGTCAGAGAACAAGGGGGCCGTGCAGGTCAAGGACGGGCTTTGCGCCGACGTGCTCGACTTTGTTCTGCCAATTATTTCCCAAATAGTAGAAGCGCAGGCTGTCCGTATCGGGATTGATCAGATCACACAGGCGCTGGCGTATTCCGACCCAGCGAGCATTATCGACGTCGAGTTCGAACACGGAAAACTGGACGCGTTGGCCAAAATCCTGGCATACCTTGGCAATACGCCGCAGACGTTTTTCGCCGCCGACGGCGATGGTGCTCACATCGTAGCTGACCAGAATCAGCATGATTTTCTCTCACTTCCACAAGAAAGGGGGATAAGCGTCCAGGTCGCCGCGCAGATGACGGGCCAGTAATTGTGCTTGCAGATAAGGCAGCAGGCCAATATCAACCTTTTCACCGAGAAAGACATGCTGCAATTGTTCCCGCTTGCGCTCCTGGTAGGCAACCAGAACCGTCTTGCGTGCGTCGTCCTTCAACAGCACCGTACCATTCTCGACGTAGCGGAAATCTCGTTCATTCAACTGCTTGCGATTGATCAAGGACAACGCCAGGCGCTCTCCCAGCAACGGCCGGAATTCCTCAGCCAGATCAAGGGCAAGACTCGGACGCCCGGGACGGTCGCGATGCAAGAAGCCGACCGCAGGATCGAGCCCCACCGTTTCCAGCGCGGATCGACAATCGTGGGTCAGCAGCGTGTACAAAAACGAGAGTAAAGCATTGAAGGCGTCGCGCGGCGGCCTGCGATTGCGGCCGCCAAAACGCAGTAATGGCGATCCGCTGCGGATCAATTGATCGAACACGCCGAAATACACCTGTGCTGCCTCCCCTTCCAATCCGCGCAGCGTATCGACAGCGTCCTCTTGGAGCAGCCGATAAGGAATGCGCTTCAAACGGGCGAGCGCGCGCTCAAACGCGGCAACGTCGGTCAGTTTCTCGCCGTGATCGCGCCAGCCGCGAGCCAGTACCGCACGTTGATTGTGGATCTTTCCGGCCAAAAGGTTGCGGACGATCTGCGCGCATTTCGCGGGATCGTCGCTGCGCCGGTATTGCTCGCGGCGCAGCAGCACATTACCGGATACCGGTCCCTCGACGCGCGCGAGGAAACAGCCTTGGGCGGTTAAATAACAGATGCTGATACCGTTGCTGCTGCAAAAGCCGAGCAATGGCGGGCTGACCGAAACGCGGCCGATGCAGACCAGGCTTTCCAGCATGTGCGCTGGCAAGCGGGCACGGACTTCTTTCTCCACTTCCAGGACCAGATTCTCGCCATCTTTGTACAGCCACGAGCCTTCGGTGGTGACATACAAGGTGTTGAGTTGACGACGCATCAATCTGCCAGTTGTTTGAGCAACCAACGGGACACACCTTGTCCTTGCGCCAGTAGCTTGGGCTGGCATAGATCGAGCAGTGAACAGGCATTGCAAAGGCCAGGTGAATATTTCGCCAGAGGGGTTTCCCCCGCAGCGATCATATTCCGAGTTTGGATCACAGTATCACGAGTCAATGCACGCAAATCATCGTCGAAGGCGACGTCCCGACGCCGTCGCGTCTGACCATAGAACAAGGCGCCTTGGGGAATGGCGTCATCGAACATGCTTTCCAGGCACAAGGCCTGCGCACAAAGCTGCACCTCATCGGCGCGATGGATTTTGGGCTTGCCTCGTTTGTATTCGACCGGAAAGGGCAGAGAATCGTGGAATTCCACCACATCGGCAACGCCGGTGATACCCAGTTCCAGAGACACTAATGGCATTGCGGTGATCGCGCGCACCCCTTTACGCCGCTCGGACAGGGGCTGGTCCGCACGCGAATGCAGCAGCCGACCTTGCGCCGTTTGCCGGTTCTCAGCCCACTGCCGCTCGACATGGATTAGCGCGCATTGACGTGGACAATACAGGTAATGTTGGAGGGCGGAAATGGGTATCAGGTCTGCGTCATCCACGTCAGTCCGCCCTGCGGTCAAAAGATTTCGTTAATCGAAACGCCGGCAGGCAGCTTGTCGCGGTCGATATCCACTTGATAGTCCGCGTAATTGCGCGCCGGGGAATCATCCTGCCCATTGATGCGACGCACCTTGACACGGTCAAACAACACATGGGCCGGCGCATTTCCCATCGGGTGCTCGTGCTCGAATACGATCAGCTTGCGCGCGGCCATCTCGCCACGCGCAGCAGAGCGGTCGTGTTCGAACAAATTGGTGAGCGCGCGCCACAGCAACTGCAAGTCGTCCTCGGAGAACCCGGTGCGTTCGGCCAGCTTGGCCGAGATAAAGCCGTGCATGCGGTACAGGCCATAGGGCAGGATATGCTTGCGGCCCATGGTGCGTTCTTTGTCCGCGTCTTTCTCGTTGGTGACCGCGACACGGGTGATCGCGACTTCCAACGGCAGCACCGGGTCGATGGAGGTGGCGAAGGCGATCTGCACCGGGCCGCGCACCTGGCCGGCGTTGACCTCAGTCGTCATCACCGCACCAAAGGTACGCACGTCGAAGAAGTTCTTGCACATCCAGGCGGTCAGCTCGCGGGCCTTCGCCTCGTCCTTGGGCAGCTTCTTGGCCTCAGGTTTGATACCCAGGGCAGCATAGGCTTGATTGTGCTGCTTGTTCAGGACCGATTTTTCCTGCATGTAGATCGCGTGACCCGGTTCGCCTTCCTTCTCCAACGCCACATAGTTGCGAATCTTGCGCTTGATCGCGACGTCAGTGACCAGGCCGCGATTGGTTTCCGGATCCAGGCGTGGAAGATTGCCAGCGTCGGGGTCGCCGTTCGGATTCCCGTTGGTGACATCGAACAGGTAGACGAACTCGTAACGGTGGCTGAGGGTGCTCATTCATTTTCTCCTGCGGAATCGTTGTCAGTGGTGGTCTGCGTATCAGGGCGGGCGGAGCGCGGCTTGGTCTTCTGGTGGTAATAACCGATGGCAAAATGGCCCTGGGCCTCCATGCGCAGGCTGCGCGGAAAGGTGGTGCCCAGCGCATCAATGATCTCGCCGATTTCCTTTTCCAGGTTCACGGCACGACCCGGATTGTCTTTGCGCACGCGGCTCAAATGGTTTTGGGCATTGCGCAAAAGCAGCGGAAATACAATGGCGGGCGTCGCCGAGGCGGCGCCGTAATAGCGATCGCGGATGGTGGCATTAATCTGGGGGCCCAGGGCGTCGCCTTGCACACGCTCTAAGGTGGAGAACAGTCGTCCGAGCAGATACCCCGGATTGGTGTTGGTCGAATCGAGACTCACGGGTGGTGGCTCCTTGTTGATGTTGCCCAGCCGCGCATCTCGGGCCAGGATAGCTTTGCACAACGCCACGCGCGTGCCGGAGATGTGGCCATCGGCGCGCAGGCGCATGAGGATGGTGCCGAGCAGGCTGCGTGGATAAGGGGTGCCCGCGAGAATGGCACGGGTCGTTTCGCCAGCCAGGAAGGGCGGTACGTCCTCATTCTTGGATCGGCCATCGCGCGAGGGCGCGCAGGCAAGCAAAAGGCGCCAGATCGCCGGCGGCGCGCGCCAGGGCGACGGCTCAAGCCGAAGATCATCGAAGTGGCGCGCCAATCGCGCCGCGAAAGTCGCCAGCGTCTGCGTTTCCCAGAAACGGATCGACAAGCGCGCGGCATTAGGCGAAATGCCGAGCACGAAGATATGGGTACCATCATTCAGCCCGGGATCGAGCGCTTGCAGCGGCAGCCCTTGCCGGACCTGGTCCAGGGCATCGCGCAGTTTCTGTATTTCACGCGGGTCTTCGTCCCGCGGGTCGAAGAACAGGCTCAACAGCGACTCGGCATTTTCCGCTTGATCGGCATCCGTCGCCTGTGCCCAAAAGACGACCGTGGCATCACCAATCTGGATTTGCTGGCGGCTTTCGCGGCGCAACAGGTGGTTCAGCGCCGTGGTGTAGGCAAAAGCGGCTTGCTCGGATATGGGGGCGTTCTCGCCTTGTTCCTTGCCATAGGAAGTGAACGACTCCAGGTTGAAGGAGACGATGGAGGCACCGGAACTTTGCGCACCCCTGACGCCCTTGATGGAGGGATGCAGGCGCGCCAATGGTGCTCGCTCGCCCGTCACCAAACAAATGCCCTGGCGGTCTTCAGCGTCTCCATCGAACAGCTTCGACCAGGCCTGGTCGGCAGCGGGGCGTTGGTGCAGATACTGGTGCTTGTCGGCGAAGTCGTCGAACCGGAACACGATGTTGGCATCCAGCATGGCCTCGCGATGCGGGACGAATGCCGGGTGCTTCTGGAATTGTTCTGGGGTCCAGGTTTCGAGAAAGGCCAGCAGCGCTTTCAATCCCGGATCCTCCGTCCCCGCCAGCGATTGTTCATGCAACAGCCGGAATGCGGCGTGCTCCTGTTCGCAGCGCTTGCTGTTGGCGCTGACGCCCAGCGCATAGCTGGTCTTATCCCAGAGAAAGAAAGACTTTACGCCGACTGTACGCTTGAACGATGCGGGCACGCTCAGGCTCTTCGGCGTTGGCTTCTTGCCGCTGGTATCGCGGATGTCCATGACATCGACGACGGCCCCGTCCGAGCCGAGCACGATCGCGTAGCTGATTTTTTCCTGGCTATATCCGGGTGGGGAAATGCCGGAATCGCTGTCCAGCAGCAGACGCTGATAGTAACTGTTGAGCGCGGATAGAATCATGAGCGGATCTCTGCGCTTGCGAAAGCGGGAACGGCGATCCGTCCGTCGATCATGCGGGCGCGGAAAAAGCGCGGCGTCATGCCGTCGGCGAAATCGATGTCGTGCAACATCCAGCCCAGGTCGCGCTCTCCCGACAAGGCCTCGTGGACCGGCGGTGCGCAGGCACCGCTTTCCAGGAGCACGAAACTGGCGGGGAATTCGCGCGTGCCCAGGCAAGGTGCCTGGAAATACTGGCCCTTGCGGGCGCGGCGGTTAAAGATATCGAGATGCTTACCAACGCTGTCGTCCGGCCCTGCGCGATCGGTCAACTCGAAGTGGGCTTCTATCACATAGGCGACATCACGCAACACAATGGCGGCGCGTTGCTGGCGATCGTCTTCGACGTAGTTGACCAGACCGTCGGTGCGTCCGGCCTTGATTGCCTTGCCGACGCTGGCGGCGGAAATCTTGCTGCCGACTTCATTGCGCCGGATCGCCTCGAAGCGGATGGGCTTCAGTACCTGGATGCTGTCGATGCACCAACGAATACTTGGCTTCCAGTGGATCGCCTCCAGGACGCCGCGGGCGGCGGACGGTGTGATCGTGTCGTACGAGACTCTCTCCACCTTCATTTCTGGACGGGTGAATAGCGCCCAATCGCCCCAAATATGGAGTTTGATGCCGTAAGCCATGTTTCTTGTCGTCCCTATTTTTACTATTTTGCAAGCTTTAGGCGGTTTTTATAATCTTTTTATGACAATTTTCAAAAAATCATTACGGCATCAATACACGAGGCGTTCGGCTTGAATAAATTGCGGATTGTCCCAGTGCAGGCCGAAGCGTTCGTCATATAGCCGGGGATTAACCAACTGCATGAACTGTTCGCCGTAGATATCTGGCCGCACCGCCTGTATCGCATGGGCGTGCGATAGCGCGTCGTAGGCCTGCTTGGGCAGTTGCACCACATAGGGCTGCAAACGGCGGGCAATGGCGCCGCAACCCTGCGCAAATGGCAGCTTGGCCAGGGCATCCCGGGCGATGTCGTCCCAAGGGATGATGACCGGGCGCATCGTGGTTTCGATCAGCCGGAAATCAGATGCAAGGTTTTCGAATGGCAGACTGTCCTCCCGGCTGGCTTTGAGCAGGTCCAACAGTCCGCAGGCATCGAGTTCCTTGTCGCCTTTTTGCCAGTAAATCTCACGAAAATAGGCCCGTATGGCTTCCGGCGCCAGCAAGTCGTCACGATAGCGCGGCTCGACGCTGCGAAACGCCTGGGCGAACTGCTTTAACTCAGGCGGCGCGGCCCAATCCGGGTTTGCGGTGGCGAAAACCAGCACCTCGCTGTCCGCAGGCTCGCGCCGTCCTTCGCGATTGCAGCGGCCGGCGGCTTGGGCAATCGAATCCAGGCCGGCTTGCGCACGCAACACCGTGGGCAGGTCGATGTCCACACCCGCCTCGATCAGCGACGTCGATATCAGGCGACATGGCAGAGCGTCTTTCAACCGCTGCCTGATTTCGCCCAGCACCGCGCTGCGATGCTTGGCGCACATCAGCGTGGTCAGGTGACAGGCACCGGGTTGATCGGCAATGGCGTCAAAGAGCGCGCGGGCATGGCGGCGGTTGTTGACGATGCACAGCACCTGTTCGCGTTGCCGCAAGTGGCCGGCCAACGCCTCGTCGTCCAGTGTGCCGAGGTGGCGCACGTTGACCCGGCGCAGTCGCCGGTACAGGTCGGCGGGGTCGGGGGCCAGTTCACGTACACCTTTTAGTCCGTTGCGAAAACCGTCGGCGTCATTAAGGGCAGGCTGGGTGGCGGTACACAGAACGATACTGGTGCGGTAATTGAGCGTCAGCTCGTCCAGCAAAGTCACGCAAGGGCGCAGCAGTTTCAGGGGCAGCGTCTGCGCCTCGTCCAGGATCACGACGCTGCCGGCGATGTTGTGCAGCTTGCGGCAGCGCGAAGGACGGTCGGCGAACAGGCTTTCAAAGAACTGCACGGCGGTGGTGACAATAACGGGAGCATCCCAGTTTTCCATGGCCAACTGGCGTTTTTCCCTGGACTGGGCGGATTTTTCAGGATCGTCGACAAATTTTTCAGGATCGTCGACAAAAGCGCTGTGATGCTCCAGCACCGCGCTTTCGCCAAGCTCGCCGAACGCTTCGCGGAACACCTGCGCATTCTGCTCGACGATACTGGTGAAAGGAATCACGAAAATCACCCGGCGCAGACCATGAGCGATGGCGTGATCCAGCGCGAAAGCCAGTGAAGCCAAGGTCTTGCCGCCCCCCGTCGGGACAGTGAGCGAAAACAGCCCCGGCTCATGCGCCGCCTGCCCGCGCACGTGGGACAAGATGCCGGCGCGTAGACGATTGACCTCGCTGTCGCCCCGAAAATCCGAGAGCCTGGCATCGAGACGCTCCCGCAACTGCGCCAGGCTGGGGCGGGACGTGCCGTCCCGGGCCGGCCGCCCTTCTATCCGGCGGTAGAAATTGTCGGTATCGATGAAGTCGGCATCGACCAGGCAGGAAAACAGCATCCGGGTCAATAGCGCGAATTGGAAGGCGACGCGCTCGCTGCAAATCTTGAAATCCTTGGGCAGTTTGTTGATTTCCGCAGCGTCGGGAAGGTTAATTTCCGTCTTCCACTGCGGCAGCAGTTTGGGCAGTTCGTTTTGCAGCCGTTCCTGGAGCGTCGTCCGTGCCTTTCTCCGCCTGCCGTTGGCGAGGCCAGCGTGGTGGCCGGCGATGCCATAAGCCATCAACAGGCCCAGCTCCCCGTATTCTTTCTGCGCGATTCGTGCGCCCCAGGTGGAATGGTCCACCTTCGGAAATTCGCCGCTCAGGCGCTTTTGGAATGCGTTCGTGTATTTTCCGAGATCGTGCAGCAAGCCCATGGGCCTGGCCAGATGCGCCGCGTCGAAATGGGCGGCATTACGCGCCGCCAGTTCGCCGACACAGGAAAGGTGGCCCTTCAGTAACTGCCAATCGGACTTGTCCGCCGGATTTGTTGAATGGGCAAAGAATTTCTGACTCTCCGCAGACATCCTTTTTATGGATTTATTTGCATTTTTGCAGATGTGGCCTAGCCTTTTTAAGCGGTTCAAAAGTACCGCAGATAGCGACCTTACAAATCCAAAGAAAAGGAACTTCTACCATGAAACACTATCTTTTACGCTTGATTTTTATCGTTTTTACCAGCCTGCCGCTGTTTGTCAGCGCGGCCGGTGAAGTGGTGAGTGTGGATGCTCAGTCCACCGCAGTCGTTACTGGCGAACAAACCATTGATCTTAACAGTGCTGATGCGCAGGCTTTGCAGCAGGCGTTAACGGGTGTTGGTGCGGTTAAGGCCAAAGCTATTGTGGATTACAGGCAGGAGCACGGGCCGTTTGTTTCGGTGGATGAGTTGCTGGAAGTCAAAGGCATAGGCGCGGCTATTTTGGAGAAAAACCGCAGTAAGTTGCGGGTGAATTAAATCCATTGTGCTTGGCTTGCCCGTGCGTTTTATTACGGATGAGCCAAGCTCTGTAGAAAGTCAAGCGCTTCGCTCACGCAATAAAACGAGCCGAATACCACTATTTCATCGCCTTCTTGTGCTTGTTCGCATTGCGCTTTCAGGGCATCAATAATGGTTGGATAAGGCTTAACGGCAGCGCCCGAGGTTTGCAGGGCGGTGGCGAGTTCGCCCGCTGCAAGGCTGCGCGGCGTGGGCAGTGTGGCCACCGCCCAATGTTGCAGCAAGGGCAATAAGGGCGTGATCACGCCGGATAAATCTTTGTCACCCAGCAGGCCAAAGACCGCCAGATGCTGGTGGGCTGGTTTTGCGGCCAGTTGCTCGGCTAAATAGTCGGCAGCATTGGGGTTATGGCCGACGTCCAGCAGTAGCCTCAAGGATTTTCCCTGCCAGTTTAGCGAAAGGCGCTGCATGCGACCGGCAAGCTGAGTGTGAACCAGTGCATCGGCCAACAGGTCCTGTTGCCAAGGTAAATCGAGCAGTGCATAAGCTTGCAGTGCCAGTGCCGCGCTAGGCAGTGGCAAGGATGGCAATGGCAGGTCGTGGCATTGCCGTTGTGTACCTTGCAGGCATTGTCCGCGCCAATGCCAAGTGCTATCGGTTTGCGCAAAATCATAATCGCGCCCGCGCAAAAACAGCGGTGCGGCTCGTTGTTTTGCCGTATCGAAAACAGCCGGCGGTGGGTCTTGGTCGCCGCACAGGGCAGGGCGGCCAGGGCGAAAGATGGCGGCTTTTTCAAAGGCGACCTGTGCGCGCGAATGGCCTAACCATTCACTGTGGTCGAGTGCGATATTAGTGATGAGTGCAAGGTCGGCATCGATAAGATTAACGGCATCCAGCCTCCCGCCAAGACCCACTTCGAGGATGGCGACATCCAGCTTTGCGCGTTCAAACAGCCAGAAGGCGGCGAGGGTGCCCATTTCAAAGTAGGTCAGCGAAGTATCGCCGCGCACCGCTTCCACGGCGGCAAAGGCTCGGCACAGTTCACCGTCGCTCGCTTCAATGCCATTAATGCGCACGCGCTCGTTGTAGCGCAGCAAATGTGGTGAACTGTAAACGCCTACTTTGAGCTTTTGTGTTTGCAGCAATGCGGCGAGCAGGGCGCAGGTGGAGCCTTTGCCGTTGGTGCCGGTGACGGTAATCACTTGCTTGGCTGGGCGTTGCAGCTTTAAACGCTGAGCCACCATTGCTACGCGCTCAAGACCCAGTTCAATGCTGGTGGGGTGCAGGCGCTCCAGATAAGCGAGCCAGCGGGTTAAGTCGTAGGCGCTAGCGGCTCTGCCTGCGCTGGGAGCCAAGCAATCCATTATGCAAAGGCCGCCACTTCGCTGCCGGTTTGCGGGCTTGGCTGGCCGGTTAATTGGGCGAGTAGTTTGGCAAGGCGTTCGCGCAAGTCTCGGCGATGGATAATCAGGTCGATGGCGCCGTGTTCCAGTAAAAATTCGCTGCGCTGAAAGCCTTCTGGCAGTTTCTCGCGTACGGTTTGCTCAATCACGCGCGGCCCGGCAAAGCCGATTAAGGCTTTGGGTTCGCCGATAATCACGTCACCGAGCATGGCAAGGCTTGCGGAAACGCCGCCGTAGACCGGGTCGGTCAATACGGAAATAAACGGCAGACCCTCTTCGCGCAGCCTTGCCAGTGCTGCTGAGGTTTTTGCCATTTGCATCAGTGAAATCAGCGCTTCTTGCATGCGAGCGCCACCAGAGGCGGAAAAGCACACAAGCGGCAGCCTTTCATCAAGTGCAACTTTTGCTGCGCGGACAAAGCGCTCGCCAACCACCGCACCCATTGAACCGCCCATAAATTCAAATTCAAAGGCGCAGGCGACTAGTGCTAAATCTTGCACGCAGCCTTTAAAGGCAATCAGTGCGTCTTTTTCGCCGGTTTGCTTTTGTGCCGCAGCGATACGGTCTTTGTAGCGCTTGCTGTCACGGAATTTCAGGCGGTCGATGGGTTCCAGGTTTGCGCCGATTTCTTCGCGGCCTTCCTGGTCGAGGAAAATATCCAGCCGCTTACGTGCGCCAATGCGCATGTGGTAGTCGCACTTGGGGCAAACTTCGAGGTTTTTTTCCAGCTCAGGGCGATACAGCGCCGCATCACAGGACGGGCATTTGTGCCAAAGTCCTTCCGGTACCGAGCTTTTTTTCACTTCGGAACGGATGATGGAAGGAATCAGCTTGTCTACCAGCCAGTTGCTCATGCAGTGTTTCTCCAAAGCCGCAACGGTTGCGGGCAGTTTTTAGCAGGCGCGAATTGTACCAGCAGGTTATGACGGGTTGTTTATGGCTTGCTCTGCTTTGCGTACTTCGCGGATAAAAGCGTGCATTTTTTGTGCATCTTTGATGCCTTTGGCCGCTTCCACCCCGCCGCTCACGTCCACCGCGAACGGGCGCACTTGGGCAATGGCTTTGCCGACATTTTGCGGATTAAGTCCGCCGGCCAATATCAGCGGGTACCTTAAGTCTGTGGGGATCAGGCTCCAGTCAAATACGGTGCCAGTGCCGCCGTATTGTCCGGCGACTTGGCTGTCCAGCAAAATCCCGCAGGCGTTTGGGTAACCTGCCGCTTGGCTTTTGATGTCATCAAAAGCGCCAACGCGTAGCGCTTTAATCCAAGGGCGGCCAAAGCCTGCGCAGTCCTCAGGTGTTTCGTCGCCGTGAAACTGCAATAAATCGAGCGGCACTTCGCGCAGCGTTTGTGCGATTTGCTCGCGGCTTTCGTTGACGAAAAGTCCGGTCAAACAGATAAAAGGTGGCAGTGCGGCGCGGATGGCTTTGGCTTGTGCAAGGCTGACCGCGCGGGGACTTTCGGCATAGAACACCAAGCCCAGCGCATCGGCTCCGGCCTGTACCGCAGCGAGTGCATCTTGCGGGCGGGTAATGCCGCAGATTTTGCAGCGTACTTTCATGGTTAATGCCCGCGCTGCAAGTTGTACAGGGCTTGCAGCAGCTTGCGGCGGGCAAACAGCAGGTGCCAGCGCCGCCCACCCAATTGCCGCCAAAGTCTGGCTGAGCGGATACCGGCAAGCAGCAGGGCGCGGATTTTGGCGGCATTGGACGGTTGTTCCAGCGTGCGCATGTCACCGTGTACCAAAATGCGCTGGCGAAAGGCGCTTAGGCTGTCTTGATAGAGCGCGGCGCAGGAGGCTATCACGTTGTCATGGGTTTGCCCGAACATCGCAACTTGCTGCTGGATTTGATTTAAGCGGCTGCTGATTTTATCCAGTAAATCGCCGCGCTGCGCCAGTTTACGCTCCAACGTGATCAGCGAAAGCGCATAGCGCAGCGTTTCGCGTTGCAGGCTTTGCGGGTCGCGTTCGAGCATGCCCTGCAAGGCGCGGTAGCCTTCGCGCAGACTGAAGTCGTCGCCGCCATAAACTTCCAGCGTGGTTTGTGGGTCGCGTACCAACAGGCTGCCGAGCAGGCTTGCCAGCACCGTTTCGCCCATGCGCTCACCGTGGGCGATACGGTCAACCGCCGCCGCACAAGCGAACAGGCCGCCGAGTGCTGTCAGTTGTTCTTGCAGTTGTGCCATGCGGTTATCCTTTGACCTGCTCAATCACGCCGCCACCTAAGCAGCGCTCGCCTTGATAGAAAACTACCGATTGCCCAGGCGTGACCGCGCGTTGCGGTTGCTCAAACTCGACTTGCCAGCCTTTTGCGCTTTGTTTAAGCAGGCAGGGCTGGTCAGCTTGGCGGTAGCGCACTTTGCCGCAAAGGTGCAGCGGCTGCTTATAGTCGATGGGATTTATCCAATGGATATGTGAACAATAAAGGGTGCTGGAAAAAAGCAGCGGGTGGTCATTGCCCTGGCCGACAATCAATACATTGCGCGTTAAGTCTTTAGCGAGTACGTACCAAGGTTCTTCGCCTGCATCTTTTTGCCCGCCGATGCCAAGCCCTTGGCGTTGGCCGATGGTGTGGTACATCAAGCCGTTGTGCTGGCCAAGGATTTTGCCATCGGTATCTTCAATCGAACCGGGCTGCGCGGGCAGGTATTGCGCGAGAAAATCCCGAAAGCGTCGTTCGCCGATAAAGCAAATGCCGGTGGAATCCTTCTTTTTGGCCGTCGCCAGCCGGTGTTTGGCGGCCAGCGCGCGAACCGCGGGTTTTTCCAGTTCACCCAGCACAAACAGGCTTTTAGCTAATTGCTCGCCGGCCACCGCGTGCAGAAAGTAGCTCTGGTCTTTATTGGCATCCAAGCCTTTGAGCAGCTCGCTCTGCTTGTCGTCACGCGCACGCAAACGGGCGTAGTGGCCGGTGGCAATAAAGTCTGCGCCAAGGCTTAAGGCGTAATCGAGAAAGGCTTTGAACTTGATTTCACGGTTACACAGAATGTCCGGGTTCGGTGTGCGACCGGCTTGGTATTCGGCCAAAAAATGCTCAAATACGTTGTCCCAATATTCGGCGGCAAAGTTTGCCGTATGCAAACGAATGCCCAAACGCTCGCAAACTGCGCGGGCATCGGCTAAATCAGCCATTGCCGTGCAGTACTCGCTACCGTCGTCCTCTTCCCAGTTCTTCATAAACAGCCCCTCGACCTGCCAACCTTGCTGCAAAAGCAACAAGGCAGCGACCGAGGAATCCACTCCGCCGGACATGCCGACCATCACGCGGCGACCGGTAGCAGTCGGCAAGGGGCTTTGCGACATCATCAGGCCTTGGTTAAAAAGGAGTGGATTTTAGCAGTCTTTCAACAGGTTCGAATCAAATGGTCAAAGGCCGACAGCGCGGCTTTGGCACCTTCGCCAGTGGCGATAACGATTTGCTTGTAGGGCACGTTGGTGCAGTCGCCTGCGGCAAAGATGCCGCCGATGCTGGTGGCACCACGCGCATCGGTGATGATTTCGCCGCGGTTTATGGCAAGCTGGTCTTTTAGCCAGTCGGTATTGGGCAGCAGGCCAATCTGTACAAAGATGCCTTCAAGTGCCAGCTCTTGACCTTCGCCGCCGTTTCTTGGCTGGTAACGCAGGCCGGTGACTTTGCTGCCATCGCCCAAGACTTCGGTGGTTTGTGCGTGGGTAATCACTTGTACATTGGGCAGGATTGCCAGTTTGCGCTGCAATACCTCATCGGCGCGTAATTGACTATCGAACTCAAGCAAAGTGACATGGGCAACGATCCCGGCCAAATCAATGGCCGCTTCCACGCCGGAATTGCCGCCGCCAATCACCGCCACGCGCTTGCCTTTAAACAGCGGGCCGTCGCAGTGTGGGCAAAAGCATACGCCGCGCGCTTTGTATTGTTGTTCGCCAGGCACGCCCATTTCGCGCCAGCGGGCACCGGTTGCAATAATCAGCGTCTTGCTTTTAAGCGTCGCGCCGCTTTCAAGTGTGACTTGGTGCAGTTCCCCGGCATGGGCAGCAGGCAGCAGTTGTTCTGCACGCTGAGCGCGGATAATGTCCACCTCATAGGATTTGACGTGTTCTTCCAGGGCGCGGGAAAGCTGCGGGCCTTCGGTATGGGTGACTGAGATAAAGTTCTCAATCGCCATCGTATCTTGCACCTGTCCGCCAAAGCGTTCAGCCACCAAACCGGTACGAATACCTTTACGTGCGGCGTAGATGGCAGCCGCCGCACCGGCAGGGCCTGCGCCTAATACCAGTACATCAAAGGGGGCTTTTTCGCTAAGCGCTGCGGTTTCACGCGCGCTGCCTTGGCTATCGATTTTGGCAAGAATATCCGTAACTTCCATTCGCCCTTGGGCGAACGGTTCGCCGTTTAACCAAACGCTGGGTACGGTCAAAATCTGGCGACCTTCGGCTTCATCGGCAAAGAGTGCGCCGTCAATCGCCTGATGGCGAATATTGGGATTAAGTACCGCGAGCAGGTTAAGCGCCTGCACCACATCCGGGCAGTTCTGGCAGGACTGCGAAAACCAGGTCTCAAACTCAAAGCGCCCTTCAATGCCTTGGATGCGCGAAATGCTTTGTTCGTCCAATTTGGATGGATGCCCGCCGGTTTGCAGCAGTGCGAGCACTAAGGAGCTGAACTCATGCCCCATCGGCAGGCCGACAAATTCGATACGGTTTAACGCAAAAGAGGGGCGGCGCGAGGCGTTACCATCGGTGCGCAGAGTGATTTTGTCGGTTAAACCGACAATATCTTGTAAAAGGCTAAGCATTTCTTTCGATTGCTCGCTTTCATCAAGCGAAGCGGTGATGACAAAGGGTTGCTTGATATGGGCAAAGTGGCTGGTTAATTGGCTTTTGATACTGTCATCCAACACGGTTTTTACTCTTTAAAACAAAAATAACGGACAAAAAAATGCCCGGGACACCGGGCAGGCTTCGGTCTGCCAATAAAGGCAGACCGAAAGGATGCAGCGGGGTTAGATTTTGCCGACCAAATCCAGCGAGGGCGTTAAGGTTTTTGCGCCTTCCTTCCACTTGGCCGGGCAGACCTCGCCCGGGTGCGCGGCGGTGTACTGTGCGGCTTTGAGCTTGCGCAGGGTTTCTGTCACATCACGAGCGATTTCGTTGGAGTGGATTTCCAGCGTCTTGATCACGCCTTCTGGATTGATGATAAAGGTGCCGCGCAGAGCGAGGCCTTCTTCTTCAATATGCACGCCAAAAGCGCGGGTCAATTGGTGGGTGGGGTCGCCAATCAGCGGGAATTTGGCTTTGCCGACGGCTGGCGAGGTTTCGTGCCAGACCTTGTGCGAAAACTGCGTATCGGTGGTGACGATGTAGACCTCTGCACCAGCGGCCTGGAACTCGGCGTAGCTGTCTGCGGCATCTTCCACTTCAGTCGGGCAGTTAAAGGTAAAGGCCGCTGGCATAAAAATCAGCACCGACCACTTGCCGAGCAGGCTTTGTTCGGTTAAGTCAACAAACTGGCCGTTATGGAAAGCACTGACCTTAAAAGGTTGCACTTGAGTATTGATAAGCGACATGGTTTACAGCTCCTATCTTTAGGGGTGAAGGCCTTGGCTCAAGGCATGGGTTGCATCCTGACACAAGGCCATTGAAAGATTAAATTGATTGATGGCATGGAGTGGATTGATTGAGTCTATGATACAGCGCCCGCCTGCTTCGGGCATCTTTTACTACGCTCACAAGGAAACCCAATGAAACAACCTTATTTCGCGGCGGCTTTTGTGCTGCTGGGACTGAGTTTTTCCGCTGTCGCCGCGCCCTTGGATATTAAAAAGGGCACTGAACCGCAAAAAGCCGCCTATGGCATCGGCCTTAACATGGGCAAAAGTCTGGCGCAAGGCGGATTAAATGACCTTGATTTAAAAGCGCTTTTCCTGGGTATTGAAGATGCGCTGGGCAATAAAGAGTCCAGGTTAAGTGATTCGGAACTGGACGCCGCTTTTGTCTTTTTGCAGCGCGACACTGAGGAGAAGCTTGCCAAACTGGGCGAAGAAAACGCCGCCGCCGGTAAAAAATTCCTCGAAACCAACGGTAAACGCAAAGGCGTAGTGACCACGGCCTCCGGCTTGCAATACGAAGTGCTGAAAAAAGCCACGGGTGCCAAACCCAAAGAAACCGATGTGGTCAGCGTGCACTACGAGGGCAAATTGATAGACGGCAAAGTGTTTGACAGCTCCATCGCCCGCGGCGAGCCGGTTGAGTTCCCGCTAGGCGGTGTGATCAAAGGTTGGACGGAAGGACTGCAACTGATGCAGGTTGGCGAGAAATACCGCCTGTATCTCCCGGGCAATCTCGCCTACGGCGAACAAAGCCCCAGCGCCGACATTCCGCCTAATTCGGTACTGGTATTTGATGTGGAATTGCTGGGTATTAAAGAGCAGTAAACGAAAGGCGCCTCAGCCCTCTCCCGCAAGCGGGCGAGGGCTGGGGAAGATTACGCCGGCGCTTGCTGCTTCTTCGGCCAAAGCTGCGCGACCAGCATGCCGCCAAGCATTAGTGCGCAGCCGATATAGCCGCGTAGTCCTAAGGATTCATCCAGCATTAGCGCTCCGGCAATCGCGGCGAATACCGCTTCCAGCGATAAAATAATGGCGGCGTGTGAAGCAATCGCGTGACGCTGCGCAAAGACTTGCAAGGTGTAAGCAATACCGACCGAGGCGACCCCGGCAAACAGCAGAGAAGGCAGCGCTTTGTTTAAGCCATCTAAGCTAAGTGGTTCAAAAAACGGCGCGAGTATCAGGCTGATCAGCGCGCAGACCAAGCACTGAATAATACTTAGCCCGATAGGGTCGGCGCGCCGCGCAAAATAGCCAATCAGCAGCACATGGCTCGCCCAAACAAAAGCCCCGGCGAGTTGCAGCCAGTCGCCAGAGGCAACCGAAAAGCCTTCACCAACCGACAGCAAAAACATGCCGATCACGGCAAGACTTGCGCCCAGCCAAATGCCCAAATGGCTGCGTTGGCCGAAAAATAGTCCCAAAAGTGGCACGATAATCACGTAAAGACCGGTGATAAAGCCGGAATTGGTCACGCTGGTAAACAAAAGCCCGACCTGCTGCAAATTGGAACCCAGCGCCAATGCCAGCCCCATCAGCGTGCCACCTAGCCATAGGTCGCGGCGGGTAAAGTCATGGCTTCTGCCCGCACGGCGCAATCTCAGTAGCGGCAGTAACACCAACGCGCCCAACAACATCCTTGTGCCGGTAAATACCAGTGGACCGATATACTCCATGCCCACTTGCTGCGCCACAAAGGAAGCGCCCCAAATCATGGCCGCCAGCAACATTAAAAAATCAGCACGCAGGGCTTGTTGTTTCATTGACTGTCTCAAGGTGAAGGGGCGCGTACTTTGCCGCATTTGAAAAGTGGCCGGCAACCTTTTAAGGTGCGCTGCCGCGCCCTTTCCTCCGTCTTTAGCGCAGAGCAGACCCCTTATGAGCGAATTACAGGATTTGATTGAGAACAATGCCCGCTGGGCGAAATCAATCAAGGAGACGGACCCTGAGTTTTTTGTTCGCCTTGCGCGTCAGCAAGCGCCGGAATATCTGTGGATTGGCTGCTCCGATGCCCGCGTTCCGGCCAATGAGATTGTTGGGCTGTTGCCGGGGGATTTATTTGTCCACCGCAATGTCGGCAATCTGGTTTTGCATACCGATATGAACTGTTTGTCGGTGCTGCAATACGCCGTCGATGTGCTTAAGGTCAAGCATATTCTGGTCACCGGCCACTACGGCTGCGGCGGTATTCGTGCGGCATTACAGGATACCCAGCTGGGTTTGATTGACGGCTGGCTGCGCAGCATCCGCGAGCTTGCTTGGGAGAAACGCGAAGACCTTGCGCGTTTCCCCACGATGGAGGACAAAGTAGACCGCCTGTGTGAACTTAATGTGGTCGCGCAAGTCGCCAATGTCAGTCATACCGGCATTGTGCAAAACGCTTGGCAGCGCGGGCAGAGCCTTGCCGTGCACGGCTGTATCTACGGCATTAAAGATGGTATCTGGAAGGATTTAAAAGTCACCGTGCGCGGCTTGGCGCAGGTGCCGGAGCAATATCGGCTGCGGCCAACCGGGCAAATTGCACGCGCACCAACAGACCAGAGGGCTGCGCCGGATGCAGGCTGATGCTGGCCTGATGGGCGCGGCAGATTTCCTGCACGATGGCAAGGCCAAGCCCCACGCCGCTTCGGTTTTGGCGGTCTTGCTGTTGCCAAAAGCGGGCAAAGGCTTTGCTGTAATCGGCCTCGGGCAGGCCGCAGCCGTCGTCTTCGACTTCCAGCAGGCCGCTTTCCGATACGCGCAAAATCACTCGGCTTTGCGCGTGGCAAAGTGCGTTATCGATCAGGTTGCCGAGTAGTTCGCAGAGCAGATTGGCCTCGCCTTTAATCCAAACCGGCTGCGCGGCGAAAAGCTCCAAGGTAAGGCCGCGTTGATGGGCGAGCGCGGCTAATGCCTGCGCGGTTTCGCGGGTGAGCAGGGTTAAATTAACGGGTTGGCTGGCACCATCTGCAATCGCCTGTGCGCCGCTTTCAATCCGTGCCAGCGATAACAGTTGATTGGCAAGGCTTATCAGCCGCTCGCTTTGCTCGCCTGCTTGTTTTAAGGCGAGTTGCCAATCTTCAGGCTGTGCACTGCGCTGGCCGAGTTCAATCCGTGCTTTGAGCGCCGCCAACGGGGTGCGTAGCTCATGGGCGGCATCGCTGATAAAAGCGCTCTGCTGACTGAATAAACGGCGCAATTTACGGTGGAAGTGATTGAGCGTTTTTACCAGCGGCAGCACTTCGCGTGGCAGCCGCTTAAGCGAAAGTGGCTGTAAATCGCCGCTGCGCCTTTGGCTTAGCATCTGTTGCAAGGTACCGAGCGGACGCAGCGCCAGTTGTACGGCGAACACCGACAGCAGCAGCACGCTGGCGGCGAGTAGCCCCAAATGCCAAAGGCTTACGCTAAGCAGACGACCCTCCAGGCGCTTTCGTGCACTGCGCGTTTCCGCCAGGCGAATTTCCAGCATGCCAGAGGCTTCTGGCTGCAACAGGCTAATCAGGCGCACCGGCTGGTTTTGGTAGTCGCCATCGTAAAACCGTGCCAGCGCCGGATAATCCGTGGTTAATGGCGTATCTTCGGGCGGCGCGGGCAGGTTTTCGTAGCCGGACAATAACTCGCCGTTTTGGTTAAGAATTTGATAGTAAATCTGCCCGCTGCTGTCCCAGGCGAGGTTATCCAGCGCCAGATAAGGCACTTGCAGCAGTAACTGGCCTTGCGCATCGTGCAATCTCTCGGCAATGCTTCGTGCGGCGAGCAGCAGGCTGCGGTCGTAAGCGGTATCGGCCGCCTGGCTCGCCGTTAAATAAGCGTGCAGGCAAGACAATACCAAAAGCGGCAGCAGCAGTAGGCTCATGCGCAGCAGCAAGCGCGAGCGAAGGCTGCGAAAACGCAATTTCATGACGTGCGGTCTTCCAGTAGATAACCCAGGCCGCGAAAGGTGACAATCTGTACGCCGCTGCCGCTTAGCTTTTTGCGCAGGCGGTGGATGTAAATTTCAATCGCATCAAGGCTCGCCTCTTGATGAACACCAAAGACTTTAGCCGCCAGTTGCTCCTTGCTCAGTACCCGCCCGGGGCGGTTGATCAGACTTTCTAAAACGGCCTGTTCACGCGCGGTTAAGGGTAGCGGCTGACCCTTTAAGCTAAAACGGCGCTGGCTTAACTCATAGAGCAGAGCGCCGCATTGCTGCTGCTTCTCGCCATCGGCCAGAGTGCGGCGCAGCAGCGCTTTCACACGGGCTTCGAGTTCAGCCAAAGCAAAGGGTTTAGCCAGATAGTCGTCCGCACCCAGATTAAGTCCCTGCACGCGGTCACGCACTTCACCACGAGCGGTCAGCATCATGACCGGCAGGCGCTGGCCGCGACTGCGCAGTTTGCCGAGCAGGGCAAAACCATCGAGGCGCGGCAGGCCGACATCGATAATCGCGAGCGCGTAGTCGCTGCTCTGTAGCGCAAGGTCGGCGACAATGCCGTCGGCCAGACTATCCACAGCGAAACCGGCCGCTTGCAGCGCGTTTTGAATGCTTAGCGCGATGGTGGGATGGTCTTCGACTAATAAAATCCGCATGGCAAAAAAGGGCGCATTGAAAGGCTGCTGAAAGGTTGGCGTTTTAGGCTTGGCAAAAATGCCCCTCTGTCGTCGTGCAGAGGAATAAAAAACAAGCCAGGAAACCCGCTGATGAAAGTTGCTTTAGCTAAAAAAAACATTGTAATGCTCGCCGCCTCATCCAGTCTTGCCGCCCTGCCTGCACAGGCGGCTTTGCTTGAGGATAGCAAGGTCAAGTTTTCCGCCAACAATATCTACTTTAACCGCGATTTCCGTGAAGGCTCGGGGCAGAACAAGCGCGAAGAATGGGGGCAGGCTTTTGCGCTGGAGATGCGCTCAGGCTTTACCGAAGGTACGGTCGGTTTCGGTCTTGATGCTAACGCAGCGTTAGGTTTAAAGCTTGACTCCGGCGGTGGCCGCACCGGTACCGGCCTGCTGCCAAGGCACGATGATGGGCATTCGGCGGATGAGTTCAGCCGCTTGCAGGCAACCGCCAAGGCCAAGGTTTCTGCTACAGAACTGCGTTTTGGCTCGCACGTGCCGAAACTGCCGGTGGTCTCAAGCAGCACTTCACGCCTGTTGCCGCAAGTGTTTGCAGGTACGACGCTGCAAAGCGCTGAAGTGGATGGCTTGGCGCTAACCGCCGCGCGATTTTCTAAGGTCATTGACCGTGCTTCCACCAACGCCGAAAAATTGACGCTAGCGGGTAACGGTGGCCGCTACCGCGGCGGCGTAGAAAGCAAGCACCTTAGCCTGTTCGGTGCGGACTGGAAGGTGACTCAAGACATCACCGCGCGTTATTGGCAGTCCGAGTTAAAAGACGTTTACCAGCAGCAATTTGTCGGGCTCACCGCCAGCCACAAGCTGCCTGCTGGCACAGTGAGTGCCGATGTGCGCTTTTTCCGCAGTAAAGACAGCGGCCAGTCACTCGCCGGAAAAGTCGATAACCACGCCTTTAGCAGCTTATTTAGCTACAAGTTGGGCGCACAAAAAGTCGGTCTTGGTTGGCAGCAGATGGACGGCAAAACGGGCTTTGCTCATATTGGTGGCGGAGATCCTTATCTCGTCAACTTTGTGCAGATAGGTAATTTTGGCGAGGCGGGCGAGCGTTCTTGGCAAGGCCGTTACGACTTTGACTTTAAAGACCTTATGCCGGGGCTTTCCTTTATGGCGCGTTATTTGCAAGGCCGCAGCGCGCATATTCCAGGTCGCTCGGGCGCTTATGCCGAACGCGAGCGCGATTTGGAATTGCAATACCAGGTGCAACAAGGAAGGTTTAAAGGCTTGTCATTACGCCTGCGTAACGCTCAGTACCGCAGCGAGTTTTCCCGCGACGCGGATGAAACCCGCCTGATTATTAGTTATAGCCTGTCGTTGCTGTAACTCCCCATGCTCTGCCATAAGAGCTGACTATAAGGAAAAACGATGAAACCCTTATCGATCATTCGCGCTATAACAGCGCTTGGCTTGGCGCTTTCCTGCACTGTGCAGGCGGGCGAGCCGCGCCGCCCGGAATGTATCGCTCCGGCGGCACCCGGCGGCGGTTTTGACTTGACCTGCAAGCTCGCGCAAACCGCGCTGGTGCAGGAAAAACATTTGAGCAATCCCATGCGCGTCACCTATATGCCCGGCGGTATTGGCGCGGTGGCCTACAACGCGGTAGTCGCGCAGCGCCCGAAAGATCCCGGCACCATCGTCGCGTTTTCCAGCGGCTCGCTGCTGAATTTGGCGCAAGGCAAGTTTGGCCGCTTTGATGAAAACGCAGTGAAATGGCTGGCAGCCGTCGGCACCAGCTACGGCGCCATCGTCGTGCGTAAAGACGCGCCCTGGCAAACGCTGCCGGAGTTGATTGAAGCGCTTAAACAAGACCCCAGCCAAGTGGTGATTGGTTCAGGCGGCACGGTGGGCAGTCAGGATTGGATGCAAGTGGCGCTGCTTGCCCGCGTCGCCGGGGTTGACCCGCACAAGCTGCGCTATGTGGCGATGGAAGGCGGCGGCGAACTGGCAACGGCGCTGCTGGGCGGGCATATCAAGGTCGCCAGTACCGATATTTCCGACTCCATTCCGCACGTGCAAAGCGGCGATATGCGCATCTTGGCGGTGCTGGCTGATGAACGCCTGCCGGGTGCCACCACGGAAAACATCCCCACCGCCAAAGAACAGGGCGTGGATGTCAGTTGGCCGGTGGTACGCGGTTTTTATGTCGGCCCGAAAGTCAGCGATAAGGATTATCAATGGTGGAAAAACACCTTTGACCAACTGCTGGCTTCAGAGGATTTTGCCAAGCTGCGTGAAGAACGCGAACTCTATCCGTTCGCCTTAAGCGGGGAAGAGCTGGACGCTTTTGTTAAGCAACAAGTGGCGCAGTACCGCGAATTGGCACAGGAATTTGGCCTGATTCGCTAATCCTTCGCACCCTCTTTCCCTTCCCCTCTCCCGCACGCGGGCGAGGGGAATTGTTCCTATTGATAGGGAAGCACGAGCAGCGTTTTAAGTGCAGGAACTAACACTTACATCCCCAATAAACAACCTGTCCATTGCTCCTTAAGAAAAAACAAAGGCGCAATGCAGAGGATTTTCTTATGTTGCAAAGAAGTTTTTCCGTCTTGCTGCTGCTGATTTGCGCCGCGCTTGCGGTGGTGGCCTTTGGCTATCAAGCGCCGTTTTCCTACGAACCGGTAGGCCCCCGTGCCTGGCCTTTGATACTGCTCGCTTTGCTGGGACTGGGCGCACTGGCGCTGCTGCTTTCCCCACAAGTCAAAGCAAGCGAAGAAAAGCCCAAGGCCGACTATCGGCTATCGGCCAAAGTGAGCGGCTGCGTGCTGCTGCTGCTGATTTATGCCGCGCTGTTTGAAACCTTGGGCTTTATTCCTTCGGCCATGCTGCTGGGAGTGGGCTTGGCGCGGCTGTACGACGGACGCTGGTCGCTTGCGCTGGCCAGCGGCTTGATCTTGGGGATAGGGCTTTACCTGCTGTTTGACAAGGCGTTGGACGTACCGCTGCCGCTGGGCGTGCTGTCGGATTGGGAGATTTAACGGATGGGCACCTTAGAGTATTTGCAACAAGGCTTTGGCGTTGCGCTGTCGCCCTACAACTTGGCCACCGCCTTGGCAGGCACGCTGATTGGCACGGTGGTGGGCTTGCTGCCAGGTCTCGGGCCGATTAACGGAGTGGCGCTACTGATCCCGATTGCCTATGCCATGGGCTTGCCGCCGGAAAGCGCGTTGATTTTGCTCGCCGCGGTGTATTTGGGCTGCGAATACGGCGGGCGGATTTCCTCCATCTTGCTCAATATTCCAGGCGAAGCTTCGGCAGTGATGACCACACTCGATGGCTATCCCTTGGCACAGCAGGGCAAGGCCGGGATTGCGCTGTCCATTTCCGCCTGGAGTTCGTTTATCGGCGGACTGATAGCCACGCTAGGCGTGGTGCTGTTTGCCCCGCTTTTGGCTAAATGGGCGGTGGCCTTTGGTCCTGCGGAATACTTTGCGCTGATGGTCTTTGCCTTGACCTGCCTCGCAGGGATGGCCGGTAACAAGCCGCTGAAAACCGCAATCGCCTGCTGTCTGGGTCTGTTTTTGTCCTGTATCGGCATTGATTCGGGCAGCGGCGTGTACCGCTTTACCTTCGGCAGCCTGGGGCTGGCCGACGGCATTCAGTTTGTCGTGCTGGTGCTGGGGCTGTTTTCCGTCAGCGAAATTCTGGTCTTGCTTGAACGCAGTCACCAAGGGCAGCAAGCCATTAAAGCCGGTGGACGCATGCTGTTTAACCTTAAAGAAGGCGCATCGGTGCTGGCGACCAATCTGCGTAGCGGCGCGCTGGGCTTTGGCCTTGGGATTTTGCCCGGTGCGGGCGCAACGCTCGCGAGCGCAGTCGCTTATATGAGTGAAAAGCGCTTGGCGAAAGAAGGCAACCGTTTCGGCAACGGCGATTTACGCGGCCTTGCCGCGCCGGAAACCGCCAACAGCGCCTCGGCTTGCGGCTCGATGGTACCGATGCTGACCTTGGGCGTGCCGGGTTCAGGAACAACCGCGGTGATGCTCGGGGCGCTTACGCTGTACAACATCACGCCCGGGCCGCTGCTCTTTCAGCATCAGCCGGAAATCGTCTGGGGGCTGATTGCTTCATTGTTTGTCGCCAATTTGATGCTGATTGTGATGAACATTCCACTGATTAAAGTCTTCACCCGCATCCTCGCCGTGCCGTACTGGGCGCTGGTACCGGCGATTGCCATCATCACTTCGATTGGCGTGTACGCCGTGCATGCCACGACCTTTGACCTGTACCTGATGATTGCCATTGGTGTGGCCGGATACCTGCTGCGCAAGCTGGATTTTCCGCTGTCGGCCATCCTCTTGGGTTTTATTCTGGGTGGGATGATGGAGCAAAGCCTGCGCCGCGCACTGTCCATTTCCGACGGGGATTTAAGCATACTGTTCGCCAGCCCGATTACCTGGGGCGCTTGGGCGCTGACCGCGCTGATGGTGATTTTGCCCATTTGGCGCGTGCTGCGCCCTAAACTGAGCCGCGAGAAACTTCCCAAGGTTTAGATGAATGCGTTTTACCCGGCTAAAAGGCGCGTTTAGCCAGCACTGGCAAGTGCCTTTGGCCGGTGCGGCGGGTGGCCTTTGTGCCAGCCTTGTGCACTGGCCGCTGCCTTGGGTGCTGGGCAGTTTGCTGGCGGTGATTGCGCTGCGCTGCTTGTGGCAGCCGCAAGCCAAAGCACTGCCTGCCAGCGGGCGCAGACTGGGGCTTTGCTTGGTCGGCAGCGGCATTGGCCTGCACTTTACCCGCGAGGTAGGGCAGCAGGTGCCAAGTCATGGTCTGCTGATACTGCTGGGAGCTTGCTGCACACTGCTGCTGGCCTTGCTGGGCATGTGGCTGCTGCGCCGCGCCGGGGTCGATCGAGCGACGGCATTTTTTGCCAGCCTGCCCGGCGGTTCGTCCGAAATGGTCATGCTGGGACTGCGCTTTGGCGCAGATCCGGCGCGAGTGGCTGCGGCACACAGTTTGCGTCTTTTATTGGTGGTCTTGCTGGTGCCGTCACTGTTTGCTTGGTATCTGCCGAAAACCGGCATTCACCTGGCAAGCCAAGTGGCAAGTGCCGCGCAACTGGCTTTGCTTTTGCTTTCAGGCACAGCCGTCGCCCTCCTTTGGTCACGTTTGAGGCAGCCTAACCCGTGGATGCTCGGGCCGCTTTGCAGCAGCGCCGCGATTAGCCTTGTCCTTGATTGGCAACTGAGCCTGCCGTTGGGGTTTGGCGAACTGGGACAGTGGCTGATTGGCTGTTCGCTCGGTTGCTATTTTGATCGCAGTTTTTTTCGCAGCGCACCGCGCTTTTTAGGCCTCGTGCTGCTTTCGACCTTGCTCGGCATGCTCGGCATAGTGCCGCTCGCCTGGCTGCTTGCAAGCTTTGCCAAGGTCGATAGCTTTAGCTTGATGCTGGGCATGATGCCAGGCGGTATTGCCGAGCTGACACTCAGCGCCGAAGCCCTGCAATTATCCGTGGCACTGGTAGCCGCTTTGCAGGTGCTGCGTTTGTTTTTACTGGTCTTTCTGGCCTCGCCGATTTATCGGTTGTGGAATCGCTTGGTGGCTAGGGCAGAGTAGAGAGACAGCCCTCTCCCATCAATGGGAGAGGGCAAGGCGTTAAATGGGGCGGCTGCCGTATTTGTTTTCGGGTTTTTTAGGCGGGTCGGCGAGCACGTTGCTGCCGATTTCCTGTACTTTGCCGCCACGGGCGAGGAACTCGGCAATGGCTTTGTCCAGCGCTTCACGTTCTTTTTGCTTGGCTTCCAAGCTGGGCAGTTCGTCGGGATTAGCGACGGCTGCGGTTTTAGTGGATTTTTTGCTGGAAGGTATCGCGGCGACTTCTGTATCGCCTGCATCTTCAGCTTCTTCTTCAACATCCGCTTCGGCTAAAGGCTCATCGTCTTCAACGCCGCAAAGGTTATCTTGTTCCAAATTATCCGCGCTCATCGTACAACCTCGGTTGGCTTATGGTCATTGCGTTATAGCAGTCAAGCGGCGCGCATTCTATCGACTAAGGCAAAAAAGCAAAGGTTTTTTTAGGTTCAAAGCAGCAGGTGTTTTAGACAGTTTTGATAGATGCTGGTAAGACGCTCAAGGTCGTTTAAGCAAACCTGCTCGTCAATCTGGTGGATAGTCGTATTAAGTGGCCCAAGTTCGACCACTTGGCAGCCCATTTTGGCGATAAAGCGTCCGTCGGAAGTGCCGCCTGTGGTCTGTGCTTCGGGGCGGTAGCCGCAGACTTGCTGGACACTTTGGCAAACCGCATCGAGCAGCACGCCCGGAGCGGTAAAAAAGGGTTCGCCAAACAATGTCCAGTTCAGTTCCACGTCCAGTGCGTGTTGTTCGAAAATGGCGATAACGCGCCGCTTTAGGCTGTCTACGCTCGATTCGGTGGAAAAACGAAAGTTGCACTGCACCAAGAGCTCGCCTGGGATGACATTGCCCGCGCCGGTTCCGCCCTTAATATTGGAAATCTGGAAACTGGTCGGCGGGAAAAAATCATTGCCCGCATCCCAGTGCTCAGCGGTTAATTGCGCAAGCGCTGGCGCGGCCAGATGAATGGGGTTACGTGCCAAATGCGGATAGGCCACGTGCCCCTGCTTGCCGCGTACGCGAATATCGCAGCTTAGCGAGCCGCGCCGCCCGTTTTTCACCACATCGGCTAAGCGTTCGGTGGAAGACGGCTCGCCGACGATGCACCAGTCAAGCGGCTGGCCGCGTGCCTGCAAACGCTCGACAACGGCTTTAGTGCCGTGCACGGCCGGGCCTTCTTCGTCACTGGTAATCAAAAAGGCAATCTGCCCGCTGTGGCTTGGGTGCTCGGCGACAAAACGCTCCACCGCAACCAGCATGGCGGCGAGGCTGCCTTTCATGTCGGCGGCACCGCGCCCGTGCAGCATGCCTGCCTGGTCGATATGTGCGGCAAAGGGCGGGTAGGTCCAGGCCGCTAAATCGCCAATCGGCACCACATCGGTATGTCCGGCAAAACAGAGCACAGGACCGCTTGTCCCGCGCAGCGCCCAGAAGTTGTCCACCTCGCCGATGCGCATGGCTTCGCAGCGAAAGCCGATGGATTCAAGGCGTTGCATCATCAGTTGCTGGCAGCCTTGGTCATCCGGCGTGATGGAAGGACGGCGGATAAGCTCGCAAGCAAGAATCGCGGTAGGAGAGAGCATTGGGTCAGTCATTGGGGTTTAATTGTGCGCATGCAGCACGGCGTTTAGTTCAATGCCGCTTTGGCTGACTTTGCATTCAATCGCGCCAGTTTGTGAATTGCGGCGAAATAGCAGGTCGGGCTTGCCAGCCAGTTCCCGTGCTTTAACGACTTTGAGCGGCTGGTTGTCGCTGTCCAATAAAGTGACTTTGCTGCCTGCGGTGAGATAAAGCCCGGCCTCGACCGTATTACGGTCGCCTAGCGGGATACCGATACCGGCGTTGGCACCAATCAGGCTGTTTTCGCCCACACTGATGAGCACCTCTCCGCCACCTGAGAGTGTGCCCATGGTTGAGCAGCCACCGCCCAAATCGGAACCCTTACCGATAAACACCCCGGCGGAAATCCGCCCTTCAATCATGTTCGGACCTGCGCAACCGGCATTAAAGTTGACAAAGCCTTCGTGCATTACCGTGGTGCCTTCGCCCAGATAAGCGCCCAAGCGCACCCGCGCGGTATCGGCAATGCGCACGCCGCTGGGGACGACGTAGTCGGTCATCTTGGGGAATTTATCCACCGAGGTGACGCAAAGCTTGCGTTCAGCCAAACGAGCCGCGAGCCTGCGCGCCGGCAGCTCGGCCAAATCAATGGCACCTTCATTAGTCCAGGCGACATTCGGCAGCAGCGCAAAAATGCCGGACAAATTCACGCCGTGCGGCTTAACTAAACGGTGTGAGAGCAGGTGCAACTTAAGATAGGCCTCGGGGGTAGAGGCAGGAGCGCAGTCTTGCAGTAATAGCGTGGCAACCAAGGGTTTGCGGCTTTGCGCAAGCTGGATAAGCAAAGCGGCCTGTTCGCTATCGACGGATTGCAAAGCCGTTGCCAGCGTCTTGACCTGCTCCCTGCTAAGGGCAAGGGCGCAGTTTTCTTGCGCGAGCTTGAGTGACTGCTTAACGGCGGCCAGCAGCGCATCAGGCGGATTAAGCAGCGGCTTGGGATAGAAGACTTCCAGCCACTGGCCTTGAAGATTTTGACTGCCGATACCAAAGGCGAGAGCAAAACATGACATGGGCAATATCCTTACAGATTAAAGAAGGCGGCGTAACGTTCTGCGTTAAATCCGAGCAAGCTTTGTTCGCCGTTATCAAGCATGGGGCGTTTAATCATTGAAGGCTGCGCCAGCATCAGCTCAATGGCTTTGTCTTCGTTTAAATCCTGCTTTTGCGCATCATCCAATTTGCGAAAGGTCGTGCCGTTTCGGTTAAGCACTTTGTCCCAGCCGTGCTGCCTGCACCATTGTTGCAAGCGAGGCTGGTCAATGCCTTGCGTTTTATAATCGTGAAACTGATAAGCCACTTGATGGCTATCCAGCCAGTGGCGTGCTTTTTTAACCGTGTCGCAGGCTTTAATGCCGTAAAGCAAGGCGGACATGTTAACTACCTGAAAAAGAAGACCGGCGATTATGCCATAAGGGGGTAGCCTGATAGGGTTTGAAACGGGAACAAACCCTAACCCAACGGGCGGGCAAACCGGTTAAACTGATGCATTAACTCATTGTTGTATCAGGAGCCTTTGTGGCTGCATCGCGCTTGTATCGATGGTTTGTGGTGTTTGTTTTGTTGTTGGCAAGTCTTGGCAAAGGCTCGCTGGCCGAGCAAGCTTTGCCTGCACAAGAACGCGAGCAGGCGAGCCTTGCAGTAACACGCACGGTACTGGGTATCTTGAGTTTCGTCCGCTGGCCGTGGCCGTCTGAGCATTTAACCCTTTGTGTCGTAGGTGAAGTGCAGTTTGCCTCGTTGCTGACCGATGACTTGCGCCAAGCTAATGGTCAAGCGCTGCGCGTGCAGCACTATGCCAGTGCTGATGCGCTGCCGCCTAACTGCAACGCACTGTATTTGGGCAAGCTGCCAGCCGCCACTCAGCAGGCGCTGTTCGCCCGCTTTTTGGGCAAGTCAACGCTTTTGATTAGCGAAGCGGACGATGAATGCGTGCTCGGCAATATGTTTTGTCTTGCGGTTACCAAGCAGCAGGTGAATTTCAATATTAATTTGGATTCGCTCTCGCGCAGTACGGTGCGCGTGCATCCCAATGTGCTCAAGCTGGCAAGGCAGCGGCCATGAGGTGTTTGCTGTTCATCCGCCAGCCCGAACGACTACCGCTGCGCTGGGCATTTTTGCGCGGCAGTTTGAGCGTTGCGCTGATTTCGGTGGCGATGGTCGGGCTGACCATGATGCTGGTTAGCGTATTGATGCTGCGTGCTTATTCGCAGCACAACCTGCGGTTGATTGCTCGCTCGATTGCTTACACGGTCGAGGCGGCGGTGGTCTTTAACGACGTGCAGGCGGCTGAAGAAGCTCTGCAAACCATCGTCCGCGAGGAAGCCATCGCTGCAGCGGTGATTTACGACCGGAGTGGCGAGCCGCTGGCAGCTTATCGGCGGGTGCAGTCGCCGGTGATCAGTTGGCTGCTCGGTGGCCATTACCGCACGGCGATTGTGCATAAAGGCGGCCGTATCGGTGACATTGAACTGACCGGCCATGCGGGCGAATTGTTAGGTTTTATTCTGATAGCGAGCGGCAGCCTGCTGGCCGGTCTTATGCTCTCGGTGCTGACCGCGCGTTATCTATCGCAAAGAATGGTCAGCAGGGTGGTCGAACCGCTGGAAAACATGACACAAATTACTCGCGCCATCCGCCGCGACCGCGACTTCACCCGCCACGTCCCGCAGAAAAGCAACTTGAGTGAGCTTAACGATTTAAGCGAAGACTTTAATGCCTTGCTCGATGAGCTCTACGCTTGGCAGACCCATATCAAGGTGGAAAACAGCTTGCTGGCGCACAAGGCCAGGCACGATGACCTAACCGGTTTGCCCAATCGCAGCTTCTTTGAGTATCGCCTTAATCTGGTATTGCAAGATGCCATGCACCAACAACGCCAAGCGGCGTTGCTGTTTATTGACTGCGACCACTTCAAAGAGATCAATGATGGTTTAGGGCATGCCGCTGGCGATAAAGTATTGACCGAGGTCGCCGGTCGTATCCGCCGTCACCTGCGCGAATCGGATTTGGTCGCCCGTTTGGGTGGCGACGAGTTTGCTGCGCTGATTTATCCGCTGCCGCAGGCTAAAGATGCGCTGCGCATTGCCGATGCCGTTTTACAAGCGATGAATGCGCCGATTGTCCTTAATGATAAAGGCCGTGTCAGCACCAGCTTAAGCATCGGCATTGCCCTGTATCCACAGCATGGGCGTAGCGCCGAGCATCTACTGCGCAGTGCCGATGTCGCCATGTATCTTGCCAAACGCGACAAGCGTGGCAGCCGGAAATTAGCGAGTGCATCTGACCCCTGAAGTGACTTGAAGTAAAGGAAACCGATGATGCATAACCTGCTTATCTTAATAATCCTGTCGCTGCTGCTCGGTGCCTGCCAGCATATCGGCAGTCGCAAGGGCTTGAGCCAAGCGCAGCATGATTTGCTAAGGCAAGAACAATTTTTGCCCACGGATGAAGGCTGGGAGCTGGGGCTGTCCAACCGGATACTGTTTGCCAGCGATGATGCCAGCATCCAGCAGGAAAGCCGCAGTAGGCTGATGCGTATTGGGCAACTCTTGCAATCCATGGGCCCGTTGCCTTTGCGTTTGGACGGGCATACCGATGCCACCGGCAGTGATGCTTACAACGAGCAACTGTCGCTGCGCCGTGCACAAGCAGTGGCCGATATTCTGATTGAGGCAGGTCTGCGCAAGGATCTGTTGCAAGTGCGCGGCCTCGGCAAGCGACTGCCGCTTTTGGACAATAAAACCCGCCAAGGCCGTGCCGAAAATCGGCGGGTCGCCATTGTGGTGCTGGCGCACTGAGTGTCTCTACTCCCCCTTCCGCACGCGGGAGAGGGAAAAACAGAGCGCTATAACTTGGGGGAAAGCTGCTTTTGGATATGCTTGCAGAGTTTGGCGCGAAACGCTGGGTCGGCCAGTTGCCCTGCATCATGGGCGCTGATTAAAAACAAATCTTCCACACGCTCGCCCAGCGTTGCGATTTTGGCGTTTTGCAGCGACAGGCCAAACTCCATAAAAATCCGTCCCAAGCGGGCGAGCAGGCCGGGGCGGTCGGGGGCGATAATTTCCAGCCAATTGCCGCCAAATTCCGCATCAGGGGTTAATTTGACCTCGGCGGGAAACGCAAAGTGTTTAAGCTGGCGCGGCACATGGCGGGAAATAATCGCCGGGTATTCGTCCGGGTTTTGCAGCGAGCGGGTTAAATTTAAGCGAATTTCGTCGATTCGTTCGCGGTCGTCGCCAATCTGGCTGCCATCGGCATTGAGCACGATGTAACTGTCCAGGGTAAAACCGCGGCGGCGGATAATCCGCGCATCGTGGATGCTCAAATTAAGCTGATCCATCATCGCCACGGTGACGGCGAACAGCTCCTGCTGGCGCGGCGCGTAAATCAGGATTTGCGTACCGCCTTCCGTTTGCAGCGGCGAGGTTTTGCGAATCAGCACCAAGGGGCCGTTATCTTGCGCGTGCTGCAAAATCGCCTCGGTATGCCAAGCTACGTCGGCGGCGGTGTGGCGCAGAAAATAGCCTTCGCCAAGCTGCTGCCAGAGCTGCTCGGCATCGTCTTGGTCAGTGTCGCCACGCAGCAGAATATCGAGGCTCGCGCTTTGCGTTAAGCGTACTTGTTCGGCGCGTTTAAGCGGGCTGGCAAGGCCGCGGCGCAAAGCGCGTTTGGTCTCGCCATAGAGTTGGCGCAGCAAACTGGCACGCCAAGAGTTCCATAACTTGGGATTGGTGGCGTTAATGTCGGCAACGGTCAAGAGATACAGGTAGTTAAGGTGCGTTTCATCGCCTATTGCGCTGGCAAATTCGTGGATAACCACCGGGTCTGCAATATCTTGGCGCTGTGCGGTGACGGACATTAAAAGATGCTGGCGCACCAGCCAGACCAACAATTCACGGTCGTTATCCGGCAGATGGTGGCGGCGGCAAAAAGCCTCGGCCTCTATCGCGCCTTGCTCGCTGTGATCACGTCCGCTGCCTTTGCCGATGTCGTGATACAAGGCGGCGAGATACAAAAGATAAGGTTTTTCGATACGTTCAGTCAGTTTGCTGGCGAGCGGGAATTTTTCGGCGAGTTCCGGCCACTTCAGTTTGCGCAATTGTTTGATGATTAACAGGCTGTGCGCATCGACCGTGTAAATATGAAACAAATCATGCTGCATCTGCCCGACAATGCGGCCAAATTCCGGCAGATAACGCGCCAACACGCCGTAGCGGCTCATTCGTCTTAGATTGCGGTGAATGCCTTGTTCGGCCTTAAACAGTTCAATAAAGCAGTCGGTATTTTGCCGCTCTTGGCGAAAGCTTTCGTCAATTAAATCCAGATGATGGCGCAGCAGGCGAATGGTGCCTGCACGAATGCCTTTGAGCGCGGGGTTTTGTGCCAGCAGCAGAAAGATTTCCAAAAGTGCCGGTGGATGCTGGTTAAATACTTGCGGGTGACTGGCCTCAATATAATCGCCACGCACCGAAAAACGCGGGTTTAGCGCGCGTACTGACTGCTGTATTCCGGCGTTTAAAATGGCTTCTTCAAAATGTTGAACCACCAGTTCAGACAGTTCGCTGATGCTCTTTACCGTGCGGTAATACTGACCCATAAAGCGCTCAATGCGCTGTTTGATGTCGGTTTCAGCAAAGCCGAGCAGTTCGGCGACTTCTGACTGATGGTTAAGCAGCAAACGGTCTTCGGCGCGTTTTGCCAGCAGGTGCAGCGCGTAGCGCACTTGCCATAAAAAGGCTTGCGAACGTTGCAGCAGTGCGTATTCGCTTTCCAGCAAAAAGCCTTCGGCGACCAACACATGGGCATTGAGCGTACCGAACTGGCGACGCGCGACCCAGAGCAAGGTTTGAATATCGCGCAAGCCGCCCGGCGATCCTTTGACATTGGGTTCGAGGTTGTACTCGGTATCTTGATACTTGGCGTGGCGGCTGCGCTGCTCGCGACGTTTAGCGAGGAAAAACTCGGCGCTCGGCCAAAGCTTGGTGCTGTCGGTTAACGCCAGCAGGCGTTGATGCAGGCCTTGATCGCCACAAAGCAGGCGGCTTTCCATCAGATTGGTGGTGAGTGTTAAGTCACCCTTGGCATCTTGTGCGCATTCATCGGCAGTTCGCACGCTCTGGCCGACTTCCAGCCCCATATCCCAGAGCAGCGCCAAAAAACCTTCAATTTTCGTGCGCAGCTTTTGCCTGCCGCTGTCTTCTGCCAGCAAAAGCAATAGGTCGATGTCGGAAAAAGGATGCAGTTCGCCACGGCCGTAGCCGCCAACGGCGAGCAGGGCGATTTCCTCTGGCGCAAAAGCAAAACGCGACCAAGCGGCCTTAAGGATTTGGTCAACAAACTGCGCACGGGCGCTGATCAGGGTGCGAATATCTTCCCCTGCACGAAACTGCGCATCCAGCGTTTCACAGGCCGCACGGATGGCGCTTTTAAAGGCGGGCAGGGGATTGCTTTGCTGCACAAGTGCTGTCAAGTGGTCTTGCGCAAGTGGCAGGATTTTACTCATTAGGCGCTAAGTGCCGGGAGAAGCTGTCCGTGGATGCGTTTCATCTTGGCGAAGGGTCAGGATTTCATAGCCGTTTTCAGTGACCAGTACGGTATGTTCATACTGCGCCGACAGCTTGCGGTCTTTGGTAATCGCCGTCCAGCCGTCGCCCAGCAGGCGGGTATGCGGCACACCTTGGTTAATCATTGGCTCGATGGTAAAGCACATGCCCGCTTGCAGGGTAAGGCCGGTTCCGGCGCGGCCATAGTGCAGCACTTGCGGCTCTTCATGGAACACCGCGCCAATGCCGTGCCCGCAATATTCGCGCACGACCGAAAAACCGTGCTTCTCGGCATATTTTTGGATGACCTCGCCAATATCGCCAAGCTGCGCTCCCGGGCGTACCTGCTCAATCCCTAAGTACATGCTCTGTTGCGTGACCTGGCACAGCCGCGCCGCCCACTGCGGCACTTCGCCGAGCAAAAACATGCGGCTGGTATCGCCGTGGTAGCCGTTTTTGATCACGGTAATATCGATATTGACAATATCGCCGTTTTTCAATGGCTTATCATTAGGAATGCCGTGGCATACGACATGATTGACCGAGGTGCAAATGGAACGCGGAAAGCCCCTGTAATTGAGCGGCGCGGGGACGGCCTTTTGCACCTCAACAATGTAGTCATGACAGAGCCGGTTAAGCGTTTCCGTCGAAACCCCGGGCTTGACGTGGGGTTCAATCATTTCCAGCACCTGCGCCGCCAAACGACCGGCCAAGCGCATTTTCTCGATTTCATCCGGCGTCTTGATACTGACGGCCATAACGGCTCCGTAAGCGGAAAAAGGCGGCAGTTTAGCAGACTTAACGCATCACAATGCCGCATGCGGCGAGATAGGCTTTGGCTTCGGGCAGGCTGTGCTGGCCGAAGTGGAAGATACTCGCCGCCAGCACCGCATCGGCCTTGCCTTCGAGGATGCCTGCGGCCAGATGCTCCAAGGTGCCTGCGCCACCGGAGGCAATCACCGGAATATGCAGCGTTTCGCTGACGGCGCGGGTAATGGCAAGGTCGTAGCCTTGCTTGACACCGTCTTGGTCCATGCTGGTCAAAAGGATTTCACCGGCGCCCAAGTCCTGCATTTTTTTTGCCCAACTGAGCGCCTCCAAACCGGTCGCCCGTCTGCCGCCGTGGGTAAAAATCTCCCAGCGCTCCACGCCTGTGCGCTTGACGTCGATGGCGACGACGATGCACTGCGAGCCAAAACGGGCGGCGGCTTCGCCGACAAAATCGGGATTTTGTACCGCAGTGGTGTTGATCGAGACCTTGTCCGCTCCGGCCGATAACAAATCGCGGATGTCTTCCACACGGCGCACACCGCCGCCTACGGTGAGCGGGATAAACACTTGCGCGGCCATCCGTTCGACCGTGTGTAGCGTGGTGCCGCGCCCGTGGTGGCTTGCGGTGATGTCGAGAAAGGTAATCTCGTCCGCGCCTTGCTCGTTGTAACGGCGGGCGATTTCCACCGGGTCGCCCGCGTCACGGATATTTTCAAAACGAACACCCTTGACCACGCGGCCATTGTCTACGTCAAGGCAGGGGATAATGCGTTTGGCGAGGGTCATGGCGCGGCCTCGTCGCACAGCGCTTGCGCTTCGGTTAAATCCAGCGTGCCTTGATAAATAGCACGCCCGGTAATCGCACCGATGATGCCGCTTTCTTGCACGGCCAGCAGTTTTTTAATGTCCTCAAGCACATGGATGCCACCCGAGGCAATCACCGGTATTTGGCACGCTCTGGCGAGCGCGGCGGTGGCTTCGACATTGCAACCTTGCAGCATGCCGTCCTTGCTGATGTCGGTATAGACAATGGCCGCCACCCCGTCCTTGGCAAAGCACCGCGCCAAGTCCGCCGCCTGTACGCTGCTTTGCTCAGCCCAGCCGTCGGTGGCGACCAAGCCATCACGCGCGTCCAGACCGACGATGATTTTTCCGGGGAAGGCGCGGCAGGCCTCACCAACAAATTCCGGTTGCTTAACCGCGAGCGTGCCGATAATCAGGTAGCTGACCCCGGCCTGAAGGTAGTGCTCGATGGTATTAAGTGAACGAATGCCGCCGCCAATCTGGATGGGAAGCGTCGGCCATTGCTTGGCAATGCTGCGGACAATCTCGCCATTGACCGGTTTTCCGGCAAATGCGCCGTTTAAATCGACCAGATGCAGGCGGCGGCAACCCGCATCAACCCAGCGCTGCGCGACCGCCAGCGGGTCTTTTGAAAAAACCGTGGCATCCTCCATCACGCCTTGGCGCAAGCGCACGCAGGCTCCATCTTTTAAATCGATTGCCGGGATAATCAACATCAGCTAGCGCCTAAAAAGCGGCCATTTTAGCCCTCCTCACGCGTTTGCGGGAGATAGGGCCGGGAAAGAGGCAGGGCAATCGGGTGAAGCGATTCGTTATGCTCCATTCGTGGGGAAAAGCACCCCAAAATAGTATTGCTTATCATTTAATCATCTTGAACGACCCCAATCCAGGATAGGAGTATGGGATCAGGTAGTAGCCTGCGTGCTCAAGACGACAGGAATAAGAACGACGCTCTTCACCCGGTTTGTCAACAGGCATTAATCATAGAAAATGATGGCATTGCAGACAGTTTCGGCCGGATTGCGAAGGGTATTTCCATTCGCAATCCTTTGCCCCATTTATTTAAGCTGCCATTCGCTGAATTTTTCCCCCAGCGCTTCGCCATAGTCTGCCCAGAACTCTGAGTTGACTTTAACGCCTTTATCAAAATGGGAGGTGGGCAGGTTATCCACCACATCCTTGGGCAGCAGCGCCGCCGAGGATTTACGCGCAGGGCCGTAGGCCACATCGGCCATGCCGGTTAATGGCGTGGTGCCGGTGGCGTAGAGGACGAACTTGATGGCGAGGTCTTTTCTTGGTGTGCCTTTTAAGATGGATCAACCTTCGGTGTCGTACAGGTGGCCGTCCCAGATAATCACGAACGGGCGCTTATCGTTGCGTATGGCATCGTAAAAACGGCCATTGGCGGACTGCACCATCACCGCGCCGCCATCGTTCAAAAGCTGCGGGGCTTGCGACCAGGAGTCAAACCAGACCACGTCTTTTTTGATGGTATCGAGCTTGGCAAAGGCGCGTTTTTGCCCTTCATCGGTGGCAAGCACTTTGTAGACTTGATCAAAGGGTACGCCATCGGCCATCAGCGCCCATTCGAGGTTGATTTGCGGGCGCTTGCGCAAGGCGCGTTTGCCGGGGATTTTGGCGCTATCGAACAGGTCGGCAATGGTCGTTGGTACGACTTTACCGATGGTGTCTTTGTTGTAGGCGTAGACGGTGGAGAAGATGTCGGTATCGACCGTGCAGTCACTTTGCAGCATGCCTTGCACGAAGTCATCCTCGGCGGGCGTGCCGTCCGCGCCAGGCGGCAGCAGGCTGTGGTCGATGGATTCGAGCAAGCCTTCGGAACAGGCGCGTTCAAGGTCAATCGCCTCAACATTGATAACATCCCATTGGATATTGCCGGATTCGACCTGGGCTTTCATCTCGGCCACGCCGCCGGAATAGCTGTCAAAGAGGATTTTAATGCCGCTATCGCGCTCAAACGGGTCTACCGAGTGCTTTTTGTGCATCGCGCCGTTAGCACCGCCAAAGGCAATGACGGTCAAGCTGTCCTGCGCCAGCGCCATGCTTGAGACGAGCGCAAAAGCGGCGGCCAGAGCCAGTGGTTGTAAGGGTTTCATCATTAAAGTGCTCCTGATTGTTGGGATTGTTGTAGCGGGTAGGCGCTTATTCGGCGGGTGGTCAAGCGCTTGGTTGAACACTGATGGTCGTAAGTTTTTTTGACCTGAACAAATCGCAAAAAGGCTTCGTTGGTATTGTTGTCTTGGCCGGTCATGGCTCCCTCCTGGCGTTTTTGGAAATTAGACGGCGGTTCAATTTATCGATTAATTGTCGCCAATTATCAATATTGCACCCAAGAAAAAGTATTTTCAAGTCTTGAGTGCTGCCTGTGTTGTTGCGGGGGCAATCGGGTGAAGAGCGTCATTCTTATTCGTGTCGTCTTGAACACGCAGGCGACTACCTGATCGCATGCTTCTATCCTGCATTGGGGGCATCCAAGACGATTAAATAAGAAACTGTCCTATCTGCGAGCGCTTTTCCCCACGAATGGAGCATGACGAATCGCTTCACCCGATTGCCTTGGGAGGAGAGATATTGCCATTGTCGACAATCGTCGTATATGCTTGCCGCACTTAATTAAACAACAAGGGTTTTCATGAGTATTTTGCAAAGCGAGGCGATACAGGCGGTGTTGGGCGGTGGGCTGGCCGAGGCGCATCAGCCGGTTTCTGAGCATGAAGCGGCGGCTTTGTTGCATCAGCACTATGGCGTATCCGGCACGCTCAAGCGTCTTGCTACGGAAAAGGACGATACTTTTTATCTGCAGGCAAAAAGCGGAGACTTTGTCTTTAAAATCGGTAATCCGGCTGAGCCTTGTGCGGAAATTGATTTTCAGACCAAACTGCTGCAACACATCATCCGGCACGACCCAAGGCTGCCGATACCGCAAGTTATTGCCACAGATGATGGCGAAGTTTTGCTGCACTTTACCGATAGCTTCGGGCAAAAGCGTATTGCGCGACTGATGACCTATCTGGCCGGAACGCCGCTCGACAGCACGCACTCCACCCCCGCAGGACGCGAGCAGATTGGCAGGTTGCTGGCACGTTTGCGCCACGCGACGGCCGATTTTGCCCATCCGGCGGACGGCCGCGTGATGGCTTGGGACGTAAAAAACCTGCCGCGCCTTGAGCCGTTGCTCATGGTGATTGATAACGAGCACCAGCATCAGCAACTGCTACGCGGCTTTGAGCGCTTCGCTGCATTGCACGAGCGCGTGCTTGGGCTGCGCCAGCAGGTGCTGCACAACGATTTCAGCCAGTCCAACATTGTGGTCAATCATGAACGAGCAGAGTTTGTCACTGGTTTGATTGATTTTGGCGACGCAGTGCGCACCGCCATTGCCATCGATGTCTCGACCGCTTTGCTCAACCAACTGCCGCGCGACGCGGGCAAGCGGCCAGTCACCGACCTGTTCGCGCAAGGTAAAGACCTGCTGCGCGGTTATCTGGAACTCGCCGAACTGTCGGCAGAAGAGCTCGAACTGATCCCCCATTTGACCATGGCGCGCGTCGTTACCCGCGCCTTGCTGTCGATTGCCCGCGCCAAGCAGTTTCCCGAAAACTGCGTCTATATCCTGCGCAATACCGAACAGGGCTGGGCGCAGCTTGACTGGTTTTTGGCGCGTTCCGTCGATGAAGTTTCCGCAACCCTTAGCGCCTTTCTACCCAAGGAGTGAACGATGACCGCCCCTGTCTACGGAAAAATGAACAACGCCTTTGACCCGTCCAAACTGGACGGCCTGCCGCCCGCAACAAAAGGGCGCATCAAGCGGCGCAGCCGCGCCTTGGGGCCGGCCTATCGGCTGTTTTATCAGCAGCCGGTGGAGGTCTGCCGCGCCCAAGGCGTGCTGCTGTATGACAGTGACGGCAACGAATATCTCGATGCTTATAACAACGTGGTTTCGGTCGGCCACTGCCATCCAAAAATTATTGCAGCGGTGCACCAGCAGATGCAGACGCTCTGCACCCATACGCGCTATTTGCAGGACGGCATTTTGGATTACGCAGAAGACCTGCTCTCGACCTTTGGCGGAAAGCTCTCGGCCAGTGGCCATGCCATGTTTACCTGCACCGGTTCCGAGGCCAATGATTTGGCGCTGCGCATTGCCATGCACCATACCGGCAAGCGCGGCATCATCATCACGCACGAGGCTTATCATGGCAATTCGCACCTGACTGCGAGCATTTCACCGTCATTGGGCGACAATTCCCCACTCGGCACCTGGGTTCGGCAAATTCCCGCGCCGGATGCCTATCGCCTGCCAAAAGAAGGTTTAGGCCAATGGATGGCCGGGCAAGTGCAAAAACAAATCCAAGACCTGGAGCGCCACGGCGACGGCCTCGCCGCCTTTATTGTCGATTCGGCGTTCTCCTCCGACGGCGTGTATACCCACCCCACCGACTTGCTCGCGCCGGTCGCCGAAGTGGTGCACGCAGCGGGCGGACTGTTTATCGCCGATGAAGTGCAATCCGGCTTTGGCCGCTTGGGCGATTCACTTTGGGGCTACCAACGCCACGGCGTAGCGCCTGACATCGTCACTATGGGCAAGCCGATGGGCAATGGTTTTCCGGTCGCGGGTATCGCCATTTTGCCGGAGGTGGTCGAAAGTTTTGGCCGCGCCATGCGCTACTTCAACACCTTTGGCGGTAACAGCGTGGCAATGGCGGCGGCGCAAGCCACGCTTAACGTGATTCGTGACGAAGGCCTGCTGGAAAACGCACAAAGCGTCGGCCGGTTTTTAAAAGACGGCCTGCTTGAACTCGCCAAAAGCCATGCGAGCATCGGTGATGTGCGCGGCTCTGGGCTGTATCTGGGCGTGGAAATGGTGCAAGATAGAAGCAGCAAACAAAGCAGTCCCTTTGCCGCCACTTACCTGGTCAACGCGCTGCGCGAGCGCCGCGTACTGATTTCCGCCAGCGGTTTTGACGGCAACAGCCTAAAAATCCGCCCACCCTTGGTCTTTGCCAAAGCGCATGCCGAACGCTTCCTTAATGAGCTGGACGGCGCACTTAACGATTTGAACAAGCAGCAATGAAACTTAACGCCAAGCCAAGACCGGTCGCCAAGCTGCCCGCCGAAGCACAGGCGACCGACAATCTGCGTGACTTTATCCTAAGCGGTTCGGTGGCTCCCGGCGCGCGTTTAACCGAGGAAGCGCTGGCCGAACAGATGGGCATTGCCCGCTCGACCTTGCGCACCGCACTCAACCGGCTGTGCTCCGAAGGCATCGTCCACAAAATCCCCTATTGCGGCTGGAAAATCCCCGAGCTTTCTGCCGTCGATGTGTGGGAGCTGTGGACGCTGCGCGGCGCACTGGAAGGTTTGGCCGCACGGCTGTTGGTTGAACGAGCCGATAAAGCGGTTTTGCAGCGCCTGCAAACGGCCTTTGCCGCGCTGCAACTTGCCTGCAATAAAGGCAAGCTACGCGCCATCTGCGACAGCGACCTCGCCCTGCACCGCTGCATGGTCGAAGCCACCGGACATACGCGCCTGCTGGCGCAATATCAGCTGGTTGAACAACAAGTGCGCCTGTTTATTACCGCCTGCAACGCCTTTGAATTAGAAAGCGGCGAAGATATCCTGTTGCAACACCAACCCATTATGCAGGCCATCTTAAAAGGCAACGGCACACTCGCTGAACACGAAGCGCGTAAACATAACGAATTGGAAGGGAAAAAACTGGCCAACTGGCTTAAGGCTTAGGGTCATTATTCCCCCTCTTTCATTGATGGAGCCTGCAGCGAAACATCCCGTTGGATCATTTAATAAATCTATGAACAAGTTCCCATATCGGCGATATTTTTGTTTCTTGTATTTATTCTTGTGAGCGATGTCACAACTTAAGTTTTTCCGACGCAAGCGTCGCGAGGTGTTTTTGTTGCAGATGGAGCAGTTGCTACCTTGGTCGATATGGGTCGGGCTAATCGAGATGCACTGTCCAAGACTGGTCGGGCGTCATGCTGCGCATCTATCTGTTGCAGCGGTATGCCGTAACATGCGGACAATTGCAATCGTTCTTGCGTCATGGGCTTTAGCCGGCTGCGTTCATGAGGCCGATTACGGCAAGATTGAGCGCAGCGGTAGCGGTTTATTCTTGAAACAATTAACGGTTATTCGTGAAGGGGATTATCAGCACGATAATTTCCTGCCCTGTGTTAGACGCTACGCGCGTTATTATTCCGCGCCAAAGGATAAGCGCGAGGTTTTGCAATACGATAACGGGCGAACCCTGCAATTAACCGGCAATACCCGCTGGCGCTTTGCCTTTGTTGACCGTTTTATGCGCTTTCAATTAACCGCGCAACGCTACAATAGGCGCTTTTATACCTTTGAAGAAATTTCCAGCGGAGAGCTTCTCTTGTTTAATAGAGGTGCGGTTTGGCCGCTGGCAGCCAGGGGTATTGAGGGTAAACGCGCCTTGCAAGCCTTGCTGGATGTGGTTGATAGCATTGAGCAATGCCAGCGGGATTTAGATAAACGGTAGTTAAGAATAACAATATCATCTTCTGTATAATATTTAGCCTGCATGGCTTTAAGCCACCGTGTTGAAATGATGCATAACGGGTTTTAACAACCAGTCTGCTTTCCATTACAGCGGCAATGCAAAGCAGATTGTCTGTGTGTCCAGCGATGGCCTTGAATAACCGCATCCTGGTATTTAGCTGTTCCCGTTTCAATAGCCTCTGCGGCTTTGTCAAATCACTCAAACTGCGCGTCAGGAGCAGGCACTCGACGGGCGCTCTCTGGGGTTACCAAGGCAACAACGGCCAGTATAGCGACGGTGGCTTTCGCGACAGGCTTGTGGGGAGAGGAACAAAGTGCTCCCCTCGCCCGCTTGGGGGATAGGGTTATTTAAGCCGCCGTTCAATCCCCTGTTCGAGCAATATCCGTGCGGAAATTTCTTCCACCGAAAAATGCGTTGAGTTAATAAAAGGAATATCCTCGCGGCGCAATAATTGCTCCACTTCACGCACTTCAAATTCACACTGCGCAATACTGGCGTAACGACTATTGGCGCGGCGTTCATTGCGGATACTGCTTAAGCGTTCAGGATCAATGGTCAGACCAAATAATTTATGCCGATAGGGTTTAAGCGCTGTGGGTAATTTAGGCTGCTCCATATCCTCTTCAGTTAAAGGATAATTGGCTGCACGAACGCCGTATTGCATCGCCAAATACAAACAAGTGGGCGTTTTACCCGAGCGCGAAACCCCGAGCAAGATTAAATCAGCCTGGTCGTAATAATGCGTGCGGGCGCCGTCGTCGTTATCCAGCGCAAAGTTTACCGCGGCCATGCGTTCCATATAATGACTATTGCGGTCAATGGCATGCGAAGTGCCGACTGAATAAGAAGAATGTTCTTGTAGCTCTTGCTCCAAAGGCGATAAAAAGGTCGAGAAAATATCCACCATAAAGCCGTTGGACTGTGCCAATACTTCGCGTATTTGCTGATTAACCACGGTATCAAAAATAATCGGGCGGGCGTTATCTTCAGTGGCGGCGCGATTGATTTGCTGCACTAAAACTTGCGCTTTTTCGATAGTATCGATATAGGGTACGGTCAACTTTTTAAAGTGGATATTGGCAAATTGCGCCAGCAAACTTTGCCCCAGCGCTTCTGCGGTAATACCGGTGCCATCGGAAATAAAAAAAGCGCTGCGTTGCATAAATCACCTGTAGACTGACGAAAATAACGCAAGTGTAAGGATGACAAGAAGAAATGAACAGCTTAACCGAAACACTGATACTAAGTTTTCACAAAGTAAAGTCATTTTTATATATAATATAGGCATGAAATGTAAACGGCAATCCGATGGTCGTGCTCACGATCAT
>NZ_LSZO01000212.1 GCF_001580025.1 Ventosimonas gracilis
TTCATGACACGTGTTTTCAGAAGCCGAGACACGTGATTTCAGATGCAAGGCAGGCACGTGCTTTCACAAACGCTCTATTGGTACTTCAGGGACGCTCCTATTGGTACTTCAGGTGCACCCCTATTGGTACTTCAGGTGCACCCCTATTGGTACTTCAGGTGCACTCACGGACGCTAAACTATTGGTACTTCAGGTGCACCCCCTATTGGTACTTCAGGTGCACAGTCGCCCCTCTAGCCTTAGAGCCATGCGGCCTCCAAAAAGCGTAACGCGCGCGCGCTCTTAACAAATCAAAAGCTTTTAACGCTTTTAACGTCGGCGCGTGCAAATTTTGGCTGTGAATAACTTTTCAAAATTCGCAAGCAGCAAGAACGAAAAAGCGAGAGGACGGCAAGGCAAAAAATTGCCCTCGCTTTGCTTTCTCGTTTTTCTCTTTTGGCGTTAAGTTTTCCTGAAGCCTCTTTAGCGTCCTTCCAGTCGCTGCACGCCGGAGGCGTTTCGCTCCTTCAGGACGCGCCTACGGCAAAGCGGGCTACCTAGCACGAGGAGGCGGGCAGAGCGCGGCGAGTCTTTGAAGATCG
>NZ_LSZO01000213.1 GCF_001580025.1 Ventosimonas gracilis
GCGGCGCTGCCGCTGCCTGCGCTGCCGCTGCTAGCGCTGCTGTTCGCTTGGGTTGCCGATAGTGCAGCAAGAGCAGCAGGGGCAGTAGCAGGGGTAGTAGATAGTGAAGGCTGGTTAGATAGTGGATGCCGATGGCTATTGCTAGCCGCCGCTTTTGCTTTCTGCAAGCGAGGTGTGAAGGTTTGCAGGCCAGTGCTGCTAGTAGTGCTCGCAACGTATGCAAAGTGCGCGGTTTTTTTGTCCGCAGTGATTTTTGTGGTGACTTTTTTTGAATTCTGCAACACTTTTTTCATTTTTTCGCACTCTTTTCTATATATATAAGGAATAAGTATGAATGCGTAAATGCCCAGAGCTAGAGGAGGCAAATAGCGGAACACAAATCACCTAGGGGTTGTCGGGACAAAAATACCCGACAACCACCCAGTGATTTGCCGCTTAGCCTCCAACTGCTCAAGGCCATGCCCGTCGCCGTCGTCGTCTTTTTGCGGAGTAGGCCGGTTTAGCGCCTGCACTACTGGAAGGATTACGCGCCGCCAAAGCGCCCCACCTAGCCGTTCCTTCCCACTGCTAATGGAGGGCTGGGGGCAAACCTGCTGCCCCCTTCTTGCGACTCCACTAGCAGCCACTCATCTGGCTTGCCCTTTCGATGGTCCCCCGTAAGGCTCTCGGTACGGTTACGGCGGCTTTTCGATGTCATGCGGTCTGGCCGTACCAAAGGCAGCTTGCGCCTGCCAATCGTGTTGCTGCCTTAAGACGTGCTCGCTTGCTGTGTGCTGCTCGGAGAAGCACAAGACCTTTTTACGGGTCATCCCCTATCTGGCTAAGGGGCAACGGCGCTACAGCGTTTTAAAGCGTCTTGAAGCGTATTACTGCTCTAGAGGCGTGTGTGCTGCTCGGAGAAGCACAAGGTTCCCTTAACTGGCCTAAGGGCACGCCGCTACAGCGTCTTTAAAGCGTCTTTACCAATAGCGCCCATCGGGAGCCATTGGGAAAAGCGCCTTGCGCGGGGTTAAAGTTAACCCCACTTGGCCTTGGCATAATCATTCGCGCGACCAAAACGGCGGGAGGTGGATTTAACGCTCGCAATCGGCACCACCTTTTCTTGCGGCTGCCAATCCTCGGGTAAATCCGCGAAACACGAATAAGCGCCGCGCCAAGCGACATGCACCGTACCGGTTTCAATATTGCGCCCCTTATTCACAATCAGTTCTGCCGTGCCTTTATTCGGGCTATCCTCGTGATACATCTCGTCACGGTAAATAAACACAATAACATCCGCATCCTGCTCAATACTACCGCTATCCCTTAAATCGGCGGCGATAGGTCTTTTATCCGCGCGGCTCTCATTATTGCGCGAAAGCTGGCTTAGCAATACCACCGGCACATTAAGCGATTTCGCAAGCAACTTGGCGGCGCGACTGATTTTACTGGTGCGGTCATAACTGCTATCCCTTGGATTATCGCCGCCCAGTAGCTGCAAATAATCAATCACCAGCAAATCCAGCCCGTATTGGTATTGATGCTTTCGCGCAATCGCGCCGATCTTGGCAAGCGACATATCCGCCGAATCGTATAGTTTGAGCGGCGCATCAAAGACCGTTTTTACGGTTTGCAAAACGTTGTCGTATTGCAGCACCTCGGCGGATTTAATCGCCTGCAACAAATAATTGCCGTGGCTCGCCACCAAACGATCCGTAATTTCCGTCTTGCCCATCTCAAGCGAGAAAAACAACACCTGTTTATTTTGATGAATCGCGGCATGCTGCGCGATATTAAGCGCCAAGGCTGTTTTGCCCGCGCCTGGTCTTGCGCCCAACACCACAAGCTGCCCAGGCTTTAACCCCTTAAGCTTATGATCCAGCGCCGTTAAACCGGTCGCAAGGCCATCAATCTGCCCGTCCAGCTCAAGACGGCGCTCAAGCTCATCGATATAATCCGCCTGCGCCGAAGCGCCATCCTGCGAGTGCTCGTACATAGCGGACTGCTGCACCGCCTGAATCAGCGCAATCGCCTGATCGGCTTTCTCGCTGGCCGAACGCTCGGAATCGTTAAGAATCATCTCCTGAATATCCCTGGTCGCCCCCATTAATCGGCGCAGCGTCGCACGCTCCTGAATAATCCGCACATAAAAATCAAGATTAGCCAGACTGCAAAAGCTATCGTGCAAATTAAACAAATACGGCAGCGCGTTAACATTAAACTGCTGCTCATACTCCATAGCCGTTGCCACCACCTCCACCGGCTCATCCCTATCGGCGAGTCGCTTCATACAAAAAAACGCGTTGCGGTTTTCGGCATAAAAGAAATCGTCCGGCGTCAACTCAAGAAACACCGTTTTAGCGTGCTCGGGCGCGGCCAAAATCGCCGTCAACACAAACTGCTCGGCCTCCTGGCTATATAACTGGCGTCTCATGCGCCTGCTCCCGATAAATAATGCCCCTCATAAACCTTCACGAAATTATCGGGGTCAATCAACCAATCAAAAGTCAATCGCCAATCGAGCGCATTTTCACCGCGCCCCATCAAAAAATCAGACTCGCGGATACTGTTAAACAAATACTCCCAAAACTCGCGCGACCGGGCTTGCTCATTACCGTCCCAAATCGTCGCCAGCA
>NZ_LSZO01000214.1 GCF_001580025.1 Ventosimonas gracilis
TCAATCATCGACATGAAAACATCTATCTGGCCTTGCTAAAATTACTGCGTGAACAGCCGCTTTGATCGCGTTTGCTTCCTAAGACCCTTTAGTTATTTCCTTGAAGGGCATTTTCGGGAGGCTCATCCAATCCGAACAATGCCCTCTCGTCTGCCCTACAAACGGCTCGCTTGCCCGCTACTTAGCCAAGACTTTTGCTGACCAGCTCAAACACATCTTTTGACAAATGCGCTTGTTGCAGGCGGGCAAGTTCGGATTGCATCAGTGCTTGGTGCTTTTCGTCATATTTGCGAAAACGGGTCAAAGGTGTCAGCAGGCGGGCAGCGGTTTGCGGATTAAGACGGTCGAGTTGCAATACGCAGTCGGCCAAAAAGCGATAGCCCGAACCGTCTGCTTGATGAAATTGCAGCAGGTTTTGGTTACAGAAGCTGCCAATCAGTGCGCGCGCGCGGTTGGGGTTATTAAGGTTAAAGGCCGCATGGCGCATCAGTTCGCGGACTTTTTCGAGCGTGCCATAAAGCGGGCTGCTTGCCTGTACGGCCAGCCACCCGTCCATGACCAAAGGATACGCTTGGTATTGCGTCGCAAAGCTTGCCAGCGCTTGCTCGCGCTCCTGTATATGAGTGCTGTTGACCAAGGCGACCAGTGCGGCGAGGCGTTCGGTCAGGTTATCGCTCTGTGCAAACTGCTCAAGGCAAGCCGCCAGCACCTGGTCATCATCAGTCTGCATCAGATAGCCCAGTGCGGTGTTTTGCAGAGCACGGCGAGCAAAATGTTCGGCGCTGGCGGCAAAAGGCGTATTGCGCGAGGTTTCGCGCAACTGTTGATAGCGCGCCCGGAGCAATGGATGCAGCGCATCCGCCAGATGCCTGCGGGCGTATTCACGGGCGTGGTGGATGGCTTCGATATTGGCGATTTCGGCCCGTTCCACCAACCAAGCCTCGCTCGGCAGGCTGAGCATTTCGGCCACCATCGCCGCCTCTAAGCGGTTATCGGTCAGCACCCTTTGCAAGGCTTTGATCAACAGCGGGTCGAGTTGCCAAGGCGAGCCGTTTTGCCGCTGCGTGATCAAGTCCTGCAAGACTTGGAGGGAAAGTTGCTGCGCGGCTTCGACGCGGTTAAAACCGTCCGCATCATGCTGCATTAAAAAGCACAGTTGTTCGCGGCTGTAGGCAAAGTCGAGCTTGACTGGCGCAGAAAAACCGCGCAGCAACGATGGCACAGGTTCGCTGGAAATATTCTCAAAACAAACCGACTGCACGGCTTTTGTAATGGGAATCACACGACAAGTGCCTTGCGCCTCGCGCTCGCCGGTAAGATGCAAGGGTAATTCATCGCCCTGTTGCTCCAGCAAAGCCAATTTAACCGGAATAACAAAGGGTTGTTTATCTGCTAATTCCGCCGTGGGCGGGCAGCTTTGTGTAAAGTGCAGTAGGTAGCGTTTTTCTTCGGCCAGGTATTCACCGCGAACGGCAAGCTGCGGCGTACCCGCTTGGCTGTACCAACGCTTGAACTGGGTTAAATCCTGCCCGCTCGCGTCCTGCATCGCCTGCACAAAGTCATCACAGGTCACCGCTTGGCCGTCATGACGGGCAAAATACAGGTCGCTGCCTTGGCGGAAAGTCTCGGCGCCCAGCAGGCTATGCAGCATGCGCACCACTTCCGCGCCCTTTTCATACACGGTAAGGGTATAAAAATTGGAAATTTCCATATAAGAAGACGGACGCACCGGATGCGCCAAGGGCCCTGCATCTTCGGCAAATTGCTGGGTGCGCAGCAGCCTGACATCGTCAATGCGTTTAACCGTGGGGGAGTTCATATCCGCAGAAAACGCCGCGTCTCTAAAGACCGTAAAGCCTTCTTTTAAGGACAGTTGAAACCAATCACGGCAAGTTACGCGATTACCCGACCAATTATGAAAATACTCATGCGCAACCACCGCTTCCACGCGCTGAAACGCAGCATCAGTGGCGGTTTGTGGATGGGCCAGCAGGCAACTGGTATTAAAGATATTAAGCCCTTTGTTTTCCATCGCGCCCATATTAAAGTCATCCACGGCGACAATCATAAAAAGGTCTAAATCATATTCACGACCGTAAACTTCTTCATCCCAGCGCATGGCTTTTTTAAGACTGGTCATGGCATGACCGACTTGCTCAATATACGAAGGCTCCGCATAAATACGCAGCGTCACCTTGCGGCCACTTTGTGTAATAAACTGGTCTTCGGCACAGCTTAAATTAGCGGCGACCAGCGCAAATAAATAGCAGGGTTTCGGAAATGGGTCATGCCATAATGCAAAGTGCTCGCTATTATTTTCACCATTGCCGCTCTCGATTAAATTGCCGTTGGAGAGCAATAGCGGATAACGCGCTTTGTCGGCCGTAATGCGCACGCTAAAACGGCTCATCACATCGGGCCTGTCCAAATAATAAGTAATTTTACGAAAACCTTCTGCCTCGCACTGCGTGCAATACATGCTGCCCGCCGCCGATTGATACAAGCCTTCCAGCGCTGTGTTTTTATGCGGATAAATACGCACTTTTGTTTCCAGCACAAAGCCTTCTTGTTGCGGCTGCACACGCAAAAACTGCTCATCCACTTGATAATGGGCCGGGGGCAAAAGCTGTCCGTTTAGCTTGACTTCAAGCAGATCCAATTGCTCGCCATTTAATGCCAATTCTGGCAAGCCTTCGCCTGCTTCGGGGTTGCGGCGGATATGTAGCTTAGCCTGCACCCAGGTTTCTTGTTCACGCAGATAAAAACTTAAGTCCGTTTTATCAATCAGATAATCCGCTACCCGGTAATCTTCAAGGCGAACAATAATAGGCTTTTGGTTTTGCATGGATTAAATGCCCTTAGCTGTGCAATAACAAATTGGGAATGGTTTTCGCCTTGCTCTTGCAATGCTGCTCGCCCATATAACCAATACGCGCATCGATCGGCAGGTTTTTGGCTTCCCAAGTAATTAAGGCTTGCAGGCAAAGTTCTTTTTGTTCTTGCGTCAGCCTTTGCCCGTCCGGCCATTTTCCGATTTCTACGGCGAGCTTAAGCCGCTCATAAATATCCGCGTTGATCGTTTCAATCATCTGTAAAAAATCGGTCATAGCGACTTCCTAAGGCAAAAATTCCAAGCATTGTACGGCAGGCAGCTTTTCCCTTGGCAAGCACCAACAAAAAACTGATTTCGCGCCGTGATTTTTGTGGACAGAATGCCCGCCATTGTCACTGATTAAGGAAATAACCGATGAGCACAGAACAATCCTTGCCGCAAAGTATCGATACACTAGTGGTCGGCGGCGGGCAGGCCGGTATTGCCATGAGCGAGCATTTAAGCCGCCACGACATTGCCCATTTGGTACTGGAAAAAGCGCGTATTGCCGAAGGCTGGCGTTCGGTGCGTTGGGATAGCTTGGTGATGAACGGTCCGGCTTGGCATGACCGTTTCCCCTCGCTGGAATTTACTGCCGATCAAGACAGCTTCCCGGGTAAAGAGGACGTGGCCGCGTATTTTGAGCGTTACGTCAAACACATCAACGCGCCGCTGCATACCGGCGTAGAAGTCAAGCAGGTCACACGCAATCCCGGCGGCAGCGGTTTTGTCGTCGAGACTTCGCACGGCACGGTCAAGGCGCAGCGTGTAGTGGCCGCAACCGGCCCGTTCCAAAAGCCCATTATTCCGGCGATTGCGCCTAAGGATGAAGATTTAACGCAAATTCATTCGGCGCAGTACAAAAACCCGCAACAACTGCCAGAAGGCGCGGTGCTGGTGGTAGGCGCGGGGTCATCCGGCGTACAGATTGCCGATGAACTGCAACGCGCCGGACGCACCGTTTACTTATCCGTAGGCCCGCACGACCGCCCGCCGCGCCGCTACCGTGGCCGCGATTTTGTCTGGTGGCTGGGGGTACTTGGCTTGTGGGACATGGCCGCGCCCGGCGAAGGCCGCGAGCACGTGACCATTGCGGTAAGCGGAGCCTATGGCGGGCATACGGTGGATTTTCGCAAACTCGCCGCTCTCGGCATTCATTTATTAGGCCGCACCGCCACCTTTAATAATGGCGTTGTTACTTTTGAAAATAATTTGGCGGAGAATATCCGCGCCGGTGATGCCGATTATCTGGCGTTACTCAATGCGGCCGATGATTATATTAAGCGCAACGGCTTGGATTTACCGGAAGAACCCGAAGCCAAGCAATTGTTACCCGACCCGCCCTGTATGACGCAGCCGACCTTGGAACTTAATCTAAAACAAGCAGGTATCCGCAACATTATTTGGGCGACCGGTTTTGCGCTGGATTTTTCCTGGCTTAAAGTCAATGCTTTTGATAACAACGGTAAACCTTTGCATCAGCGCGGCGTTTCCACTGAGCCGGGGGTTTATTTTGTCGGCCTGCCCTGGTTGTCACGTCGTGGCTCGTCTTTTATCTGGGGCGTATGGCATGATGCCAAACATATTGCCGACCAGATAGCCATCCAGCATAAATACCTGGCTTATCAAAATTAAGAGGATAGTTATATGCCCACGCATACCCGTATCCGCATGTTTAATACCAAGGATACTTACCCCAATCAGACACTGGATAATGATTTATGCCAAGCGGTGCGTGCCGGAAATACGGTTTATGTCCGTGGCCAGGTCGGCACCGATTTTGATGGCAATTTAATTGGCCTCGGCGACCCGCGCGCGCAAGCCGAGCAGGCCATGAAAAACGTCAAACAATTATTGGCAGAGGCGGGCAGCGATTTATCGCATATCGTCAAAACCACCACCTATATTATCGACCCACGTTACCGCGAGCCGGTTTATAAGGAAGTCGGCAAATGGCTAAAAGGCGTATTTCCCATTTCCACCGGATTAGTCGTCTCTGCCTTAGGGCAACCACAATGGTTAATGGAAATTGACGTGATTGCCGTTATTCCTGATGATTGGCAAGGAAAGTAACTTATGACCTTTTCCATTATTGGCCGCTGCGAACAAAGCGGCCAAATTGGCATTGCCATTAGTTCATCATCGATTGCTGTAGGTGCCCGCTGTCCTTGGCTGCGCGCGGGTGTGGGCGCAGTTTCCACACAAAATATCACCCTGCCGGCTTACGGCACGCAGTTACTCAATTTATTGGCACAAGGCTTATCACCGGAACGGGCTTTAAAGCAAGCGACTGAAAACGAGGCTTATTGCCAATATCGGCAAATTATTCTAATGAATAACCAAGGTGAAACGGCTGTCTTTAGCGGCAGTAAAACCTTGGGTATTTATAATACGGCCGCTGGCAAACAATGTATCGCCGCCGGTAATTTGCTAAAAGCCCCACAAGTAATAGCGGCGCTAACGACCGCTTTTGAACAAACCCGGGGGCATTTAGCCGACCGCTTATTAGCTGCCATGCAAGCGGCGTTAAATGCAGGCGGTGAAGCGGGACCGGTGCATTCAGCGGCATTATCCATAGTCGATTGCACTAACCCTGCGGTTAATTGGCCGATCGTCGATTTACGTGTCGATTGGGCGGATGATAACCCCATTGGCGAACTCGCCAAACTCTGGCAAGCCTATCAGATGCAAATGGATGACTATATTACCCGCGCATTAAATCCCGCCAGTGCGCCCAGTTATGGCGTGCCAGGGGATGAATAGCCGCGAGATTTTAGGCAAGTTGATTGCCTTTGATACCACCAGCCGCAATTCCAATCTCGAACTGATGGCTTGGCTGCAGGATTATTTAAATGGCTTAGCGATCAAAAGCGAGTTATTTTTTAACGACGAACGCAGCAAAGCCAATCTCTATGCGCGTATCGGTCCTGCTATCAGCGGCGGCGTGATGCTCTCCGGCCATACCGATGTGGTACCGGTGGACGGGCAACAGTGGACGCTGCCGCCGTTTGCCATGACGGAACAAGACGGCAAATTATACGGACGTGGCACGGCGGATATGAAAGGCTTTATCGCTTGTGTTCTGGCCTCTTTGCCTCACTTTTTGCAGCAGCCATTAACACAACCGCTGCATCTGGCGCTGTCTTATGACGAAGAAATCGGTTGTTTAGGCGTGCCGTCTTTAGTCAAGGCACTGGCCGGGCGCGAGCACAAACCTGCGCTCTGTATTGTCGGCGAGCCGACTGAACTTAAGCCGGTCATCGGCCACAAGGGCAAACTCGCCATGCGCTGCACGGTACACGGCGCACCCTGCCATTCCGCCTACGCGCCAAGCGGCGTTAATGCCATTGAATACGCCGCCAGGCTGATTAACCGTTTAGGCGAATTTGGCGAGCAACTGGCGCAGCCAGACCATCACGATAACCGTTTTGACCCACCCTATTCGACCGTACAAGCCGGCGTAATCCAAGGCGGTAGCGCACTGAATATCGTTCCCGAACACTGTCGTTTTGACTTTGAAATGCGTCATCTGCCGCAAAATGACCCGCAGCAAATGGTCGAAGATTTACAAGGTTTCGCCGAAAACGAGCTGCTGCCACGCATGCAAGCGGTTCATCCACAAACGGCGATTGATTTTGCTGAACTTTCGCGTTATCCCGGATTATTAACCGAACCCACCAGCCCCGCCGTGCAGCTTATCCGCCTATTAAGCGGACGGGACGATTTTGCCACCGTGCCCTTTGGTACCGAAGGCGGCCTGTTTGATTCAGTCGGTATTGCCACCGTAGTTTGCGGCCCCGGCAGTATGGAACAAGGGCATAAAGCGGATGAGTTCGTCGCCTTATCTGAGCTTAACGCCTGTGATGCGCTACTGGTGAAATTGGCGGATTGGATGAGTGGTTAGTTGGCACATTCGATGACATTGCTGCGCTGTCAGCCTTTTTGTCTGGTAATCCGTAGCACGCCTTTGAGTATGCGCAGCCGCTTGATCACCCGCGCCAGATGCACGCGGTCGGTCACGCTAATCAGCAGGTGGGCAATGCCGGTGCGCCCGTCGCGTTCGTCCAGGCTGATTTTTTCGATATTGGCATCGACGGCGTTGACGCTGCTGGCGAGCAGGGCAATCAGCCCGCGGCGGTGCTCCAGGGTAATGCGCAGCTCTACGTTAAATTCACCTTTAACGTTTTTGGCCCAAGACAGCGGCAGGCATTTTTCCGGATTGTGAGCCAATTCGGCGATATTTTTGCAGCCGTCCAGATGTACCACCATGCCTTTGCCCGCCGACAGGCAGCCGACGATGGCATCACCTGGAATCGGCGTGCAGCACTTGCCATAGCTCAGCGCCAAGCCTTCTGCGCCACAGATGGCAAGCGGCCCTTGGCTGACCGGCAGTGGCTCGCCCAAGGTTTCGGTCAAACGGCGGGCGACCAGATAAGCCATGCGGCTGCCAAGGCCGATTTCTTCCAGCAAATCCTCTTGCGTTTTCAACTGGTATTCGGCAAGCGCCGCTTGCATCGGCGCGGGCGCAATCTGCGTTAAACCGCAGCCCAAACTGCCAAGCGCTTTATCCAGCAATTGCTGCCCCAGGCGGACAGACTCCCCGCGCCGCTGCTGTTTGAGTGCGTGACGGATATGGGTTCGCGCCTTGCCGGTGATGACAAAATTCAGCCAGTTGGGATTGGGCGCGGCATTCGGTGCGGTGACGATTTCCACCGTCACGCCGCTTTCCAGCGGCTGCGACAGCGGTGCCAATTGGCGGTTGATCCGGCAGGCGATGCAGCGATTGCCGACATCGGTATGCACCGCATAGGCAAAGTCCACCGCCGTTGCGCCGCGCGGAAGCTCCATAATGCGCCCTTTGGGGGTGAACAGGTAGACTTCGTCGGGGAACAGGTCGCTTTTGACGCTTTCGATAAACTCCAGCGGATTACCGGCGCGTTGCTGAAGCTCCAGCAGCCCATTCACCCAGCGCCGTGCACGGGCATGCTGCCCGTCACCTGCCGATTGATATAACCAGTTGGCGGCAATGCCGCTTCTCGCCAGCACTTCCATCTCATGCGTGCGGATTTGGATTTCAATCGGCACGCCGTGTCCGCCAAATAAGGTGGTATGCAGCGATTGGTAGCCGTTGGCCTTGGGGATGGCGATATAGTCGCGGAAACTGCCCGGCAGCGGCTTGTACAGGCTGTGCACCACACCCAAGGCGCGGTAGCAGGTATCGACCTTATCCACCAGAATGCGGAAGGTGTACAAATCCATGATTTCGGTAAAGCTGCGCTTGCGGCGCATTTTTTTGTAGATGCTGTACAGGTGTTTTTCGCGCCCGCTGACCACGGCAGTAAGCCCTTTTCGCGCCAAACAGGCATTGAGCGCCTGTTCGATCTGCGTGGCGCGGGCTTCGCGCTTGCCGCGCGCGCGGGCGACCGCCGAACGGATCCGCGCCGCGCGCAGCGGGTGCATGGCGGCAAAGCCTAAGTCTTCAAACTCCACGCGGATGCTGTGCATCCCCAAGCGATTGGCAATCGGTGCATAGATTTCTAGCGTCTCGCGGGCAATACGGCGGACTTTTTCCTGCGGCATCCCTTTGAGCGTGCGCATATTGTGCAGGCGGTCGGCGAGCTTGACCAAAATCACGCGAATATCACGCGACATGGCAAGCGCCATTTTCTGGAAGTTTTTCGCCTGTGCTTCGGCCTTGCTGCGCGGATCCATCTGCGACAGCTTGCTGACGCCATCGACCAATTCCGCCACCGCTTCGCCAAACTGCTCGCAGATGGCCTCTTTGGCAATGCCGGTATCTTCAATCACATCGTGCAACATGGCCGCCATCAATCCGTGATGGTCAAGGCGCATGTCCGCCAAAATACCGGCTACGGCTAACGGATGGGTGACATAAGCCTCGCCGCTGCGGCGAAATTGCCCGTCGTGGGCTTGTTCGGCATAAAAATAGGCGCGGCGAACCTGATTAACCTGCTCCGGTTCAAGGTAGGTAGCCACCTTGGCGGCAAGCTGCTCGATACCGGACATGGCGCATCAAAGGCCAGGGCAAGATGACCTGAGCTGCGCCGGAAGGCACACCCATTTAGAAGCCATCGCTAAAATCATCATCTATCGCATTGATATAGATGGGTACTGGCTCTTCAATCAAGTCTTCTTCGGCAATGATTTTTTCATCGACCACACCGGCGGCGATTTCGCGCAGCGCCATTACGGTGGGCTTATCGCCTTCCCAATCAAGCTTGGGGTCGCGCCCCTTTACGGCCAATTGGCGGGAACGCTTGCTGGCCAGCATGACCAGTTGAAAGCGGTTATCGACATGTTCCAAACAGTCTTCGACGGTAACGCGCGCCATTGATTTCTCCAGAAGGCGGTTTTTGCAACCTACCAGTCTAAATAAAGCAGCGGGCGAAGTTCAAGAAAATATGCAACGCCGCACAAAAGAAATGTTATATCATTTATATCTTGATCGACCACCCAGCCCGGAAAAGCAAAATTTAAGCCATGCGCTCTCTTTTTTCCCTTCGCGCCGGACGCACAGCCCGCGCTCTTTGTCTACTGACGGCTTTCACCCCGCTCGCTCAAGCCAACGACCTGGCGTCGCTTGACCCCCTTGTTATTACCGCGACCATGAGCGAAACCACGCTCAGTGACGTACCTGCATCGGTGACAGTGATTGATCGCGAGTCGCTTGAGCGGCGCCCGATACAGGATTTGGCCGACGCGCTGCGCGGCTCGCCCGGGGTGGATTTATCCAGCGTCGGCCTTACTCGGCGCGGCATTCGCATTCGCGGCATGGACAGCGACTACACGCTAACGCTGATCAACGGCAGGCGCATCAACGCGGCGAGTGATGCCATTGCCCATGCGGATTTTGATTTGGGCTGGCTGCCGATGGCGGCGGTTGAACGCATTGAAGTCGTACGCGGGCCAATGTCTTCACTCTACGGCTCAGAAGCCTTGGGCGGCGTGGTCAACTTGATTACCCGCAGCGCCACCGATGAGTGGAAAGGCAGCGCTCATCTCAACGGCGGTTTTGTCGATAACGGACGCGGCGGCGACAACCAGCAAGCCGCTGTTTATGTTGCCGGTCCCTTAATCAAAGACCGGCTGGGGCTTAGCCTGTACGGCGAAAACCGCCGCCGTCAAGAAATTATCGACTTAACCGATAAGCGCCTGTCCGAACAGGAAGGCCGCACGGCAGAAAGCGGCGGCTTAACTTTAAGCTTTACTCCAGACCAAGCGCAGCGCCTTGATTTTGACTGGCTGCAAGGCGACGAAAAACGCCGCCGGAACGCTCTAGAAAGTGGCCGCACGCCCTACTACTACCGTTCCAATGACCATATCGAGCGCAGGCAACTGTCATTAACCCACAAGGGAGAGTGGCAATGGGGCGACAGCCTGCTACGCGGCTATCGCTCGACCTTGGAGAAAAACAACCGCCGCTCGGTCGGCGCGGCCAGCCGCACGCAAAAACTCACCGATGACACGCTGGACGGGCATATCAGCGTCCATCTCGGTGACTTTCAGCGCTTAACCAGCGGCGGCGAATGGCGGCGCGAGCATCTTGAAGACAGCACGGTTTCCCGCAAAGGCGAGGCAGAGCTGATCCACCGCGCTTTATTTGTGCAGGATGAAATCAAGCTCACCGATAATGGCTCTTTAACGCTCGGCAACCGCGCCGACCATCACCAACAATTTGGCTGGCACCACAGCCCGCGCCTGTACAGCCTGTGGCATTTGCCTATGGGACTACGCCTTAAAGGCGGCATCGCCAAGGGCTTTAAAGCGCCGACCTTAAAGCAACTTTCGCCAGAGTATTCGGCCATCGGCGGTGGTGGCGGTTTTACCATCATCGGCAATCCGCATTTAAAGCCGGAAACCGTTACCAGCTATGAGTTAGGGCTGAACTGGCAGGGCGAGAAGCGTTCCAGCGGCATCACGCTGTTTCAAAACGACTTGAAAAACCTGATTCAAACCCTTTGCGTGGCCGACTGCGGCAGACGCGGCCCTTCGCAACGGCGCGAATACACCAATATCAATCGAGCGCGTTTACGTGGCGTAGAGCTTGCTGGCGAAACCACACTGCCACTTAATTTTTCGCTGCAAGGCAACTACACATGGCTCGCTGCCGAAGACCGCCAAAGCGGGCAGCGTTTAACTGAACGTCCGCGTCATCGCGGTGCAACCACGCTGGCCTGGCAGCCCGCTCAGGCGTTTCACGCAGCCCTTCGCAGCGAATACAACGGCAGCCAAGAGGTCAACGCAAGCGCACTGCGCCGCCGCGTCACGCTACCCGCCTATTGGCTGCATTCACTTAATTTAAGCTACCAAATCAGCGAAAACCTCAATCTGCGCGGCTCGGTGGAAAATCTGACCGATAAAACCCTGTATGACGATTCCGCGCTCTACCCTTTTGCTGAAATAGGCCGCGCCTACAACCTAAGTTTTACCTTTAATTTCTAGGACTTACCGCATGCTGCGCGGCATTTTTGCTTTGCCCCTGATTCTGCTGCTTTACATCAGCGCCGCTTTGGCCGATAAGCCGTTACAAGTGGCGGTGATCACCAATGACTTTGTGCTGCCCGGCAAAGTACGCACGCTGGATACTCTTAGCCAAGAACAAGGCGTGCGCTTTACCCATATACCGCTTATCGAGGCCGCCAAGCAGCCGCTTTTAGCCGACTTAATCCTGCTCGACACCCCGCGCCCCAGTGATGCCGCCGAACTACAGGCGCAGCTTGCTGAGCAACTTGCGCAAAGCCGCACGCCTTGGCTGGGTATTGGTGGCGGGCCGCTGCGCTTTGCCCATCTGCCTGCCGCCGATGCCCGCGCCATTGCCGCTTACTACCAAGCGGGCGGTAAAAATAATTGGCAGACGCTGGCCCGATGGCTTGTCCGCTGGCGAAATGGCGAAAATAACGAGGATTTACCACCACCGACACCTTTACCCAAAACCGGCTACTACCAAGGCGGGCAAGTCTTTGCAAAGGCTTTGGATTATCAACAATGGCTTTCTGCACACGGTAAAAGCAGCGCGCCGAAAGTGGCGGTCATCATTGCCCCATCGCTGGTCAGTGGCATGCGCACGGCCGTGCTGGATGCGCTGATTGAGCGCGCCGCCGCTTATGGCGTGGAAGTCTTTGGCCTGTGGTTTGACGGCTCTACCGATAACGCCCTGCAACAGGCGCTGGACGGGCTTACCGTGGATGCGCTAGTCAATATGACCCATCTGCAAAACGGCGAAAAACGCAGCAAAGAACTCGCCGCGCTCAATATCCCGCTGCTGCAAACGCTTAGCAGCCGCGACCCACCTGACGACTGGCGAGCGGCTAAAAGCGGCGTATCGCCGGGGCTTGCGGCGGTGTTTATGGCGAGTGCGGAAACCATCGGCATGAGCGACCCGCTGGTTATTTCTGCAATAGAACAAGGCGAGGCCGTCGCCTTGCCCGAACAAATCGACCTGCTCGCCGCCAAACTCTTAAAACTCGCCGCACTGCGCCATAAACCTGCCGCCGATAAAAAACTGGCGGTGCTGTTTTGGAACTATCCGGCGGGCGAGAAAAACCTCTCCGCTTCGCACCTCAATGTGCCGCGTAGCCTGGCGCTGCTGAGCGAGCGCTTGCAGCAAGCCGCCTATTCGCTGGAACCCATCAGCGAAGAAGCGCTGATAGCCGCCGGACAAGCGCTGCTGGGCGGTTATTACCGGATGGAAAGCCTGGATGATTTGTATCAGCGCAACTTGGCCGCAGCCTTTACGGTCAAACAGTACCGCGCCTGGCTCGACCGCCTGCCAGCGGCACGCAGGCAAGAAATCCTCAAGCGCTGGGGCGAGCCCGAACAACATCCAGCCGTGCGCGTGATTAACGGGGAACCTTCGTTTTTAATCCCGCGTCTGCAACTCGGCAATCTGCTGATCATGCCGCAACCACCGCGCGCCGAACGGGTGAGCGAGGCGACTCACGATACCAAGTCCGTTCCCAATCATTACTACTTGGCGGTCTACCAGTTTCTGCGTGAAGGCTTTCAAGCCGACGCGCTGATTCACTTTGGCACGCACGGCAGCCAGGAATGGACGCCCGGCAAAGACCGCGGCCTGCATGCTTACGACTACCCGATGCTGACCGCCGCAGACCTGCCGATTTTTTATCCCTATATTCAGGACAACGTCGGCGAAGCCATTCAGGCTAAACGCCGCGGTCGCGCGATTACCATCAGCCATCAAACGCCCGCACTCGCGCCTGCAGGTCTTTACGACGAACTGCGCGATTTGCACGAACAAATGCACCATTACCAGCAGTTATCAGACGGCAAAGTGCGCGAAAAAACCGCCGCTGAATTGATTGCCCACGCAACGAGAGCAGGCATAACCGCCGATATGGGCTGGAGTGAAGAGGCCATTGCCCTTGAAACCGACTCATTTATCAATAGCCTGCACGACCACCTGCACGAACTCGCCCGCCGCGCCATCCCGCTGGGGCTGCATAGCTTTGGCCAAAGCGCAGCGCCTGAGCACCGCCTAAGCACGGTCATGCAACAGTTGGGCGAGCCGTATTACCAATTACTTGGTTTAGACGCATCTGAAGTCTTTGCTGAAGATTTCAATGCCTTGCAACAAAGCCCGGCTTACCGCTTTTTGCAGCGTTATCTGCGCGAAAACGCGCCCTTGCATGAGATAGAAAATCCCCTGCTGCGTGAACTGATTGAGCGGGCACAAACGCTGGATGTGCATCTGGCCGAAACCGGTGAAATCGAAGCACTACTCAATGGCCTTGGCGGCGGCCATGTGCGCCCCGGCGCGGGTGGCGACCCGGTGCGGAGTCCTGATGTCCAAAGCGGGCGCGATTTATTTGCCTTTGAAGCCGACAAAATTCCTCTTCGCGCGGCTTTTACTAGCGGCGAACAAGCCCTTGCGCAATTGCTTAAAAGCTATCAGGCCGAACACAACGGCGAGCTGCCGAAGAAACTCGCCTTTAGTCTGTGGTCATCGGAAGCCATCCGTCATTTGGGCGTGACCGAAAGCCAAGCGCTGCACGCTTTGGGCTTGCGTCCGGTTTGGGATAGCGGCGGGCGCTTGACCGCTTTAGACATTATCCCGCGCGAAGCATTAGGCAGAGCCAGGATAGACGTGGTGCTGCATGTGACCAGCGTCTACCGCGACCAGTTCGACGGCTTTATGCGTCTGCTCGCCGGGGCGATTGAACGCTTGGCCGAACTGGATGAAGAAGACAACCCGATTGCCGCCAATAGCCGCCTGATCGCCGAAAAACTCGCGCAAAACGGCATAAGCGCCGAACAAGCCAAGCGCCTGTCCCGCCTTCGCCTGTTTAGCGCCGCACCCGGCGAATACGGCAGCGGCCTATCGCATCAAGTGCTGGCCGAAAAAGACCGCGCCGGACATGCTCATGCGGATAAAAGCGATGCAGCGCTGGCCGGGCAGTTTCTCTCGCGCCTGCAATACGGCTACGGTGCGAATGATTGGGGCGTGAGCCACGAAACCAATCTGCTCGCCGAACAACTGCGCGGCACACAAGTGGCCGTACTGTCGCGCTCGTCCAATATTCACGGCATGTTGTCTACCGACCATCCGTTTGAGTTTTTGGGCGGATTGTCGCTGTCCATCCGTCATCTGGATGGCAAAAGCCCGGCGCTGTATGTGTCTGATTTGCGCAGCAGCACGGGCAAAACCCACAGCGCCCAAGCCTTTATCGCCGCCGAACTGCGCAGCCAGTACCTTAATCCGCACTGGATAAGCCAAATGCAACACGAAGGCTACGCCGGCACGCTATCCATCTTAAATGCGGTCAATAACCTGTTCGGCTGGCAAGTCACTGACCCTTCCACCGTGCGCGAAGCGCAGTGGCAAGCGCTGCACGATACCTACATCCGCGATGTGCGCGAACTGGGTCTTAATGACTGGTTCGAGCAGCACAACAGAACGGCGCAAATGCAGCTGATTGAACGCCTGCAAGAAACCATCGAACGCGGCTACTGGCAGGCCGATGAGCAAGTGAGCCTGGAGTTGGCCGAACGCTTGCAAGCGCTTTCACAGCAAAGCGCGGATAGCGGCTACGGCGTAGACAGCCCGGCTTTCGCACCCGAACAAGCCACGGCACCGACTGAAACGGTGCAAGGCAAAGTGCTGGAAAAACAGGAAAGCTTCGCCGAACCGCGCGCGCCAGATTGGCAGCGCTGGCTGGGTTATCTGATATTAGTGCTGCTCGTTATGGCAGGCGCTTTTCGGCAAGTTTTTTACTCGTATCGTCTAAGAGAAATGCACCGATGAATGCTTTGGAAACCAGCCTCTACACACTGGCGCACGGCTTTTTGCTGCCGGTCTGGCTGCTGATTTTGGCCGCACTGGCCTATGCCCTGCTGCAATTGGGCGGCTTTGCCGTGGAACTGTTTGGACGCTTTCGCGGCTCGCACCCATGCGCCTTGGCCGCCTTTCACCAAAGGCACGGCGGCAGCAGCGACGACCTCGAATTGTGGATTATGAAATCACTGGAAGGCTTGCGCTTGGTCGCCCGCACCGCGCCCATGCTGGGCTTGGTCGCCACCATGATTCCGATGGGGCCGGCGCTGCTCGCGTTAACAGAAGGCGACGGAAAAGGCGTAGGGCAAAATCTGGTCGTTGCGTTTTCCGCCGTGATTTTGGCGCTGGTCGCAGCCAGCATCAGCTTTTGGATTTTAACCGTGCGCCGCCGCTGGCTATTACAGGCGCTGCGGCAAATCGAACGGCAACAAGAGAGCAGTCATTAACATGCGCTTTCTAGAACACGATGAAAGTGACGACCCGATTTTATCCGTGGTCAATCTGGTGGATTTGTTCCTGGTGATTATCGGCATCCTTTTGATGGTTATCGTGCAAAACCCACTTAACCCGTTCTCGCAAAACAACGTCACCGTGATTGAAAACCCCGGTCAAGACAATATGCGCATCCTGATTAAAAACGGCGAAGAACTCACCCGCTATGAAGCCAACCCAGAAATGGGCGAAGGCCAAGGTACAAGAGTAGGCATGACCTATCGACTGCAAGACGGACGAATGATTTATGTGCCGGAGGAGAAATAACTAGCGCCGCCGCGCTGACAACTTCCTTGGCTGTCGGCACAAAACCGCCGCCCGCATAATGCCAGCGAACACCGATGCAAGTACTTTTCTGCCTACCTTGGAAAATCTATTTCCTAATACGATCATAATCAAAACTAACATGAACTAACCTTTTTACTATGCCAGTTTCATCCTCTTCAGGCCAATCCATTATGGGTCGCGAATAGCTTGGAACATAAATTTTAGGATCCATAGCCTCCATCATATCTTCCAGTTCTCTTTTTACATTATTCAATATAGCCGGAGACAGCGGGGCTTTATCACCATTCTTATGCAACTCTATGGCACGTAAAACCTCTCCATGGGCATCCATTAACATATTTTTCATATCATCGCTCATTGCAACCATCTATTTCCTAATACGTTCATATTCATAACAAACATCAAGTAACTTTCTTACTAGGCCAGTCTCATCCTCTTCAGGCCAATCCATTATGAACCGCGGAAAGCCTGGAACATAAAATTTAGGATTCATAATATGCATCATATTTTCCAGTCCTCTTTTTACTTTCTTCAACATACTCGGAGACAGCGGTGCTTTATCACCATTATTATGCAACTCTATGGCACGTAAAACCTCTTCATGGGCATCCATTAACATATTTTTCACATTATCACTCATTGTAACGCTCCATATTTCCACGGCCGTAAAAAAAATCTGTTCTGAACCACCAGGATATAGCACACCGTTATCAAATTGCGGCGCAGCGCGCCCTCTGATAATCGTTGTGCCAAGCGTAATTTGCCATTGTTTAATTCCTGTCATACCATTCCAATCTGGTGGTAGTGCCAATCCAGCTCTATTCGTTTGAGGGGCAAATGTTTCAAACAAATATTGTCCCATCGGACGAGCATCTTTGTTATCGTAAAAACGTATAGCATGAAGATTGTCTCCTGCTTTTTGTTACTGAAATTGTAGATTGAGATTATAGTAAAGCCCTGATTCCGCACCTTCATATTGCCCCTGAAAACGTAATAGGCAATTGGCAATTTGTGCATCAGCATCCGAGCGAACAAATTTGCGCGTACGCCCCCACAATAACGCCTCAGAACGCCTCAGAACGCCTCAGAACGCCTCAGAACGTCACAGGCACTACAAAATCATTTCTCTTTCTTTACTCTCTCCAAGATCTGATTTTTTGTTCGATCCTCAACGGTTAATCTATACATATCATAATCTATTGCTATGTTGTTGCATTCGCAGCCAACATTATTTCTTATCGTTGAAAGAAACATAGCCTCACAAATTAAACATTTATAAAATATATTGCGATCTCTATCAGCTTCGGATGTATCTCCAATTCCGTTCCTCAATACTCGAAATTCATAATTTTTATTCCTCACGCTATTCTCCTCAAAGTGCACTGATTTAAAATATCCTGTATTGTCATATCTTTTGTAAAATACAGAGCCCTCCACCTTTCGAACCAAACTCTGAAACAGATGCTGCTTTACCAGAATCAACTTTGATTGGTTTTACAACCTCGTAACCTGTAGGTTCCCTAGCGCCCGCTTTCCAGTAACAACGGCAACTGAACGGCCAGTTTGGCCGTATTCAGTGGGGCGCGGATAAAGCCTTGTTGGTTGCCGTCAGGACCTATGATGGCGAGGTTGCCGCTGTGGCTGACGGTATAGCCGGGTTTGCTGGTATCGGCGGGAATAAAGGGAATGCCAAGGCGGCTTGAGAGGCTTTGGATTTGATCAAGCTCGCCGCTCCAGCCCTGAAAGTCGGCCGCAAAATAGCCGACGTACTGCGCAAGCTGCGCGGGCGTGTCGCGCTCCGGGTCTACGCTGACCAGTACTACGCGCAGCTTATCGCGCAACTCAGGCGAGAGCTTACTGCGCAGCTCGCGTAGTTCGGCAAGCGTGGCCGGGCAGATGTCCGGGCAGTAGGTGTAGCCAAAAAACAGCAGGCTCCAAACACCTGTTAGCGTTTTTTCAAAAACCCTCTGCCCGTTTTGGTCGATAAGATTAAACTCAGGCAAGGTACGGCTTTGCGGCAGCAGAATAATCCCCGCATCGGCTAGCGTAGCGCTATCCAAAGCACCTTTTTGGTTTAACACGCGGTGCACGGTTAAGCCAAAAATCAAGGCAACCAGCGCGAGCAGGACTAACAGGGTTTTCTGTACCGGTCTCATGGCATTTTTAAAATCGTCAATAAATAGTGGTCGAGCAGCAGGGCGATAAAAAGTAAAAACAGGTAGACGATAGAGTATTTGAAAACCGCCATCGCACTCTGTGACAAAGGGTCACGATACAGCCGAACACAAAGCTGCACAAAGCGCCCGCCCAGTAGCAAGGCCGCCACCAGATACAGCCAGCCACTGATGGCAATAGAAAAAGGCAAAAGGCTAACCGCCAGTAAAATCAGGCTGTACAGCACAATATGCCACTTGGTGTAGCGCTCGCCGTGCGTCACCGGCAGCATGGGGATGGACGCTTTGGCGTATTCCTCTTTGCGTGCAATCGCCAGTGCCCAAAAGTGCGGCGGCGTCCAGGCAAAGATAATCAGCACCAAAAGCAGCGCCCCCGGCTCAAGCTGACCGCTCACGGCAACCCAACCCAAAAGCGGCGGCGCCGCTCCGGCCAGTCCACCAATCACGATATTTTGCGGGGTGGCGCGTTTGAGAAAGCCGGTATAAAGCGCCGCATAACCCAGCAATGAAGCGAGCGTAAGCCAAGCGGTCAGCGCATTGGTAAAGAGCAGTAACAACGCTTGCCCGATTAGCGCCAAAAGCAGCGCAAACAATAGCGCGGCCTGTGGGGCAATCCGCCCACCGCTGACCGGCCTGCGCCTGGTTCTTGCCATCAGCGCATCGATATGGCGATCGACCACGTGATTAACCGTCGCCGCCGCCGCAGCGCACAGGCCAATGCCCAGATTGCCGAGTAGCAGTACCGTCCAGGGTACCGTGCTGTGCGTTGCCAGCAGCATACCAATCAGCGAAGTGATCAGCATCAGAGCCACCACACGCGGCTTGCACAATTGCCACCAGTCGCGCCAATGCCCGCGGCTTTCACGGCTTTTCAGTATCACGGCCATAGCCTTCCCCTTAGGTTGTTTTTGTTTATAAAGCGTAACGCAGCCGAGGTTCCGTCCCCCGCCGTAAACGGTAGTTGACCAGCACCAGCGTCAGCAACAATAGCGCCCCGCCGCCATTGTGCGCCACGGCAACGGCAAGCGGCAGATGAAACAGTACATTGCTGATACCCAGCAACAGTTGCAGCGACAGCACCAGCAGCAGCCATAAAGCCAGTCGCGCTAGATGAGCACGCAGCAACTGCCAAGCCAGCAGCAGTAGTAGCAGACAAACCAGCAGCGCCCCCAGCCGGTGGAACAGGTGAATGGCGGTACGCGCGGTGCTGTCGAGCTTGCCACCCAAGTAATTCGGGCCGATCTGCTGCGCCAGATTAAACGCAGACGCGATGTCCATTTCCGGCCACCAACGGCCTTGGCAAGTCGGCAGGTCGATACAGGCCATCGCCGCATAATTAGCGCTAAGCCAACCGCCTAAGCTGATTTGCAGGATCACCAGCAGCAATCCCAACTTCGCAAGCCCCGGCAAAAAAGGCGGCGGGGTTTTAAGCGAGCGAACCCGCCCCGACAGGCGCAGCGTCAATAAAAACAACAATGACAAAGTGGCAAAACCACCCAAAAGATGCGCCGTAACCACTTGCGGCCAGAGCTTGAGCGTGACCGTCCACATGCCAAAGGCCGCCTGCACAATCACCAGCGCGAGCAGCAAAAGCGGCAGTTGCAACGGCTGACCATTACGTCCTCGCAAATACAGCGCCTGTAGCGCGAGGGCGAGAATAAACAGCCCCAACAGTCCGGCAAAGTAGCGGTGAACCATCTCATTCCAGCCTTTGTCGGCCTCGACCGGCGTATCGGGAAAATACAATTCGGCCTGGGCAAGCTGCGTTTCGCTGTGCGGCACATGCAAAAAGCCGTAGCAGCCGGGCCAGTCCGGGCAGCCAAGACCGGCATGGGTTAAACGGGTATAAGCGCCCAGCAAAACCACCAAAAAGGCGAGCACGGTGGCGCACAAAGCCAGTCGGTAGCCGGGTTTATTCATATTCTTAAACGTCCATAGGGCGGCTTTTTATCAGCTCAAGTGATAGTAGCTTGACTGCGCTAGCTGTCAACAATATGTCAAGAAAGTGTCATATAAGGTTTGTACTGTGCCGCTGCGCCCTTCTGGCGCGTCCTTTGAAAGGAGCCAAGCAATGCCCAGCAAACACGCCACTTTTTTCTTGACCCTATCCGCACTGGCTTTGAGCACGCAGGCACTGGCCGAGGTCGATGCCAGCATCCCGACTTACCAAAAAGTCAGTGGGATTTCCGGCAACCTGTCCAGCAGCGGCTCGGACACCCTCGCCAATCTGATGACCCTGTGGAGCGAGGCCTATCGCGCCCATTACCCGGCGGTCAATATGCAGATTCAGGCCGCCGGTTCCTCCACCGCGCCGCCCGCCTTGACCGAAGGCACCGCCGATTTCGGTCCGATGAGCCGCAAGATGAAGGATATTGAGCGGCAATCTTTTGAACAGCGTCACGGCTATCCGCCAACGGCCATCCCGGTCGCGGTGGATGCGCTGGCGGTGTTTGTGCATAAGGACAATCCGATTAAAGGTTTAAGCCTTGCCCAGCTCGATGCGATTTTCTCCGCCACCCGCCTGTGCGGTGCGCCCGCCGAGGTCAAAACCTGGGGCGATTTGGGCATAACCGGCTCGCTTGCGGCAAGACCTGTGCAACTGTTTGGTCGCAATTCGGTTTCCGGCACTTACGGCTACTTTAAGGAAGTCGCACTCTGTGGCGGGGACTTTAAATCAAGGGTCGGCGAGCAGCCAGGCTCTGCCTCGGTGGTGCAGGCGGTCGGCAGCACCTTGAGCGGCATTGGTTATTCCGGCATTGGCTATCGCACGGCGGCGGTCAAAGTCGTGCCATTGGCGCTGGATGAAGGCGACGCCTTTGTCGAAGCGAGCGAACAAGACAGTCTTAGCGGACGCTACCCGCTGTCGCGCTTTCTCTGGATGTATGTCAATAAAGCGCCGGATAAACCTTTGCCGCCCAATGTAGCCGAATTTATCCGCCTGGTACTCTCGCAAAGCGGCCAGCAGATTGTGGAAAAAGACGGCTATGTACCGCTGCCCGCCGCCGTGGTCGAACAAGCACGGCGCGAGCTGGGTCTAACCAGTCCCTAAACTGCAACAAGGGTAATCCTTAACTGCTGCCAACCGGGCAATAATGACGGGCGGCAGCAGTCAGGCAGGCTGGCGAACGCGCAAACGGTACGCTAATCAAGCCCCAACACATCCTGCATATCGTACAGACCCGCGGGGCGGCCATTTAGCCAGTGCGCGGCTTTTAATGCGCCTTGAGCGAACGTTAAGCGGCTGCTGGCCTTGTGCTGGATTTCCACTCGCTCGCCATCCCCGGCAAACCATACGCTGTGCTCGCCGACCACATCGCCCGCGCGCACCGTAGCAAAACCGATGGTTTCACGCGCTCTCGCGCCGGTTTGGCCTTCGCGGCCATAGACGGCGACTTTCTGCAAATCACGCCCTAAAGTGGCGGCTATCACTTCACCCATGCGCAGCGCAGTACCGGAAGGCGCATCGACTTTGTGGCGGTGGTGCGCCTCGACAATCTCAATGTCGGCCTCATCACCCATCACGCGGGCGGCGATTTCCAAGAGTTTCAGGCATAGATTAACGCCGACGCTGAAATTGGCGGCAAACACTATTGGAATATGCCGAGCGGCTTCTTCCAATTGGCGTTTTTCATCCACTTTAAAGCCGGTTGTGCCGATAACCATCGGCTTGCGCATTTGGCAACAAAGCGCCAAGTTATTCAGCGTGACAGCGGGATGGGTAAAGTCAATCAGCACGCCGCAGCCGCTCATTGCGGCGCGCAAATCCGCCGAAAACTTAACGCCAAGGCACCCTACTCCCGCCCACTCGCCTGCATCCACACCCAGCAGGCTGCTTTTTGCACTAACTAATGCCGCGCCCAGAGCGCTATCGGACGACCGGCTTAGAGCCTCCATCAGGCTTTTGCCCATGCGCCCCGCCGCGCCCATTACTGCAATCGATTGCATCCGCTGTTCCTACAAAATTGGCCTTTTGTTATAGCCTAAATCTTAGGCTCTGTTCCTCATATTTCGCTCTCCCATAAACCTCATGAGATACCCTGCCATGCTTGAACGTTTGTTGCCGATTGGCTTATTGCTCGCCTCCAATCTGTTTATGACCTTTGCCTGGTACGGGCATTTGCGCTTTCCGAATGCGCCTTTGGGCTGGGTCATTTTAATTAGCTGGGGCATTGCGCTGCTGGAATACAGCCTGATGGTGCCCGCCAACCGTATCGGTCACTTGGTGTATTCCGCGCCGCAGCTTAAGGGTATGCAGGAAGTCATCACCTTGCTGATATTTGCCGGTTTTTCCGCCGGGTACTTGGGGCAGCCGCTTAAATGGAATCATTGGGCCGGATTTGCGCTGATTGCCGTGGCTGCTTGGTTGATTTTCTGGGAGTAAGTGCCGCTGTCTGTAGAATAGCTGCACCTGTCTGCTAAATGACGTTGCCATGACCTTAACCGAACTGCGCTATATCGTCGCCCTCGCCCGTGAACAGCACTTTGGCCGTGCGGCGCAACGTTGCCATGTCAGCCAGCCCACATTATCCGTGGGCGTTAAAAAGCTCGAAGACGAGCTGGGCGTTATCCTGTTTGAGCGCAGCAAAGCAGCCGTTTTGTTGACCGAAGCGGGCAAGCGTATCGTCGCCAAGGCGCAAAAGGTGCTGGAGCAAGCAAAAGGGCTGCGCGAGTTGGCGCAGGCGGGTAAAGACCCGTTGAGTGCACCGCTTTCGCTCGGTGCCATTCATACCGTAGGGCCTTATTTGTTCCCGCAACTGGTGCAAAGGCTGCACCAAAGCGCCCCGCAAATGCCGCTGTATATCGAAGAAAACTTCACCCATGTGCTGCGCGACAAGCTGGTTGGCGGCGAGCTGGACGTGATTATCATCGCACTGCCGTTTAGCGAGCCTGATGTATTGACCGTGCCGTTGTACGATGAAATCTTCCAGGTGCTGCTACCTGCGGCTCACCCGCTGACACGAAAGACTTGCATTGATATTCGTGAACTGGAAGAAAGCGCTCTGCTGTTGCTGGGCGAGGGGCATTGTTTTCGTGACCAAGTTCTGGCGGCCTGCCCGTCGCCGCCCGAAGGCAAGCGGCCATCGATTGAGGCCGGTTCCTTGGAAACCATCCGCCATATGGTGGCCTCCGGTTTGGGGGTTTCGGTATTGCCGTTGTCGGCGGTGGATAACCATCACTATGCGCCGGGGCTATTTGCCGTTAGGCCACTGGCGAAACCTGCGCCTAAAAGGCGGATAGCGTTGGCCTTTCGCGCGAGTTTTCCGCGTATCCGCGCGACCGAACAATTGGCGGCAGCCATCCGCAGTTGTCCGATTGCGCAAGACGGGCTGATCGCATGACGGCACTGTCCTTAGTGCCGGTTACCGCGCTTAAAGGCGTAGGCGAGTCGCTGGCAGGCAAATTGGCGCGCCTTGGCCTTGGCACTTTGCAAGATTTGTTGTTCCACCTGCCGCTGCGCTACCAAGACCGCACCCGCATCAGCCCGATGGGTAGCCTGTATCCGGCGCAAGATGCGGTGATTGAGGGGCAAATCTTAAGCTGCGAACTGATTCAAGGCCGCCGTCGCAGCCTGTTGATTCGCCTTAAGGACGGCAGCGGCACGTTAAGTCTGCGTTTTTATCATTTTCATCCGGCGCAACTGGCGAGCTTTAAACCTGGCGCAAGACTGCGCTGCTACGGCGAAGTGCGCACCGGCGCTTCCGGTCTTGAGCTGTATCACCCGGAATACCGGTTGATCAGCGCAGGCGAACCGCAGGCCGCCGAACAAAGCCTAACGCCGATTTATCCGGCGACTGAAGGCCTCACCCAGCAGCGCCTTCGTCAGCTTAATGAGCAAGCGCTACAGCGACTGACCGAGCAGAGCCTGCCGGACTTGCTGCCAGAGCCTGTGCGCAAGCGCTATCGCTTGATGCCACTGGTTGAAGCGCTGCGCTACCTGCACCGCCCACCACCAGATGCCGATTTAGAGCAACTGGCCGCCGGAACACACCCGGCCAGACAGCGCTTGGCCTTTGAAGAGCTACTGGCGCACCAACTCTCACTGCACCGACTGCGCCAGCAATTAAGGGCGCAGCAGGCCACCGCGTTACCGCCGTCGCCAGAGTTAATAGAGCGGTTTATCAGAAACTTAGGCTTTTCCTTAACCTGCGCACAGCAGCGCGTAGCGGCAGAAATTGCCCACGATTTAGCGCAGCCTTTGCCCATGCTAAGACTGGTGCAGGGCGATGTCGGCGCGGGCAAAACCGTGGTCGCCGCGCTCGCCGCCTTGCAAGCGCTAGCGGCGGGCTTTCAAGTCGCGCTGATGGCACCGACGGAAATTCTCGCCGAACAGCACCAGCAAAATTTTGCCCGCTGGCTAAAACCACTGGGGCTTGAAGTCGCCTGGCTCGCCGGCAAGCTCAAAGGCAAAGCGCGGCAGAAGGCACTGGCGCAAATCGCCGGCGGCGTGCCGATGGTCATTGGCACTCATGCATTGTTTCAAGATGAAGTACAGTTTGCCCGCTTGGCGCTGGTCATCATCGACGAACAGCACCGTTTCGGCGTACAGCAACGTTTAGCCTTACGCGAAAAAGGCGCCATCAGCGGCTTTTGCCCACACCAACTGATCATGACCGCAACGCCCATCCCACGAACACTGGCGATGAGTGCTTATGCTGACCTTGATACCTCCATCCTCGATGAACTGCCGCCCGGGCGAACCCCGGTCAATACCTTGGTACTGGCCGACAGCCGCCGCGCGGAGGTTATCGAACGGGTGCGTGCCGCCTGCTTAAGCGGCAGACAGATCTATTGGGTCTGCACGCTGATTGAGCAGTCCGAAGAGCTTAGCTGCGAGGCCGCCGAAACGCGCTTTAGCGAACTTGTCGCCACGCTACCGGAACTTGCCATCGGCCTGCTGCACGGACGCATGAAGAGCGCCGAAAAAGCGGCGATTATGGATGCCTTCAAACAAGGAAAGTTGCAGCTTTTAGTGGCGACCACGGTGATAGAAGTCGGCGTAGACGTCGCCAATGCCAGCCTGATGATTATCGAAAACCCCGAACGCTTGGGGCTGGCACAACTGCACCAACTGCGCGGGCGTATCGGTCGCGGCAGCGCCGCCAGCCACTGCGTCTTGCTTTACCAACCGCCTTTATCAGCACAAGGCCGCGAGCGCCTCGCCATCATGCGTGAAACCACGGATGGCTTTGTGATTGCCGAAAAAGACCTCGAACTGCGCGGCCCCGGTGAAGTCTTGGGTACAAGACAAACCGGCCAACTGCAATTTACCGTCGCCGATTTAATGCGCGATGCGCCGCTGTTGCCCGCCGTACGCGAAGCCGCCGAAACCCTGCTGAAAAATCACTCGCCGCACGAAAGCCCGGTGCTCGAACGCTGGATAAAACGCGGGCAGCGGTACGGGGAGGTGTAGATTGATGGGCAAATGATGGGCCAATTCAGCCCTTGCCGCGCAGGAAGCGAGTGAACCAGTTGCCTTCTTTTTGCCTTCTGATGAGAGCACCTTCCACTTTGTCCTTAACCGAGGCAACGTAGTCGGCATCGTCATGCTGGATATGGTTGATCAGCCAGGTGGACAGCAGGTTATAAAGCTCCCCGCCCACATTTTCACCTTTGTTGTGGCGCTCGGCATAGCTGTCGATACGGCGGATAAACAACTCATGAACCTTTTTGTGCGGTTTGATGAAACGATATCCGGCTTCCTCCAACAGGCTTTCCTCAAAGGCAAAGTGCGATTGGGTGTAGTCGGTGACACCAGCAATGGCCTCGGCAATCATCTGCCGGTCAGCGGTTAAATTGGCCTGCTCCAGCGCGTTGATATAGTCAACAATTCGCCGGTGCTGTTCATCAATCACGCGGATATTGGTGTTAAGCCGGTTATTCCATACAAAAGGCATAAAGCAAACATCCTGTCTTGATCTTTGATTAAAAGCCGTATTGTTAGTTTTTTATATAAAACAAAGCAAATAATAAATGTCGCCAGCCTTAGAAATCAAACTGAACCGCGTTCCGCCATCGACAGCGGCTCGCCTTCGCCAACAATAAAGTGGTCGAGCAGACGGATGTCGAGCCAGCCGAGCAGCTCTTTGAGGCGGCGGGTTAGCGAACGGTCAGCCTCGCTGGGCTCAGTGCTGCCGGACGGATGATTATGCGCGAGTATCAGTGCCGCCGCGTTATGCGCCAAGGCGCGGCGGATCACTTGACGTGGGTGGACGCTCGCCGCATTCACCGTGCCGACAAACAGCCGCTCAAAGGCAAGCACACGGTGCTTGCTGTCCAAAAACAGACAAGCGAACACTTCGTTAGGCTCATGGCGCAGTCGCGCAGTTAAGTAGTCACGCACGCACTTTGGATTGGCCAGCACGTCATCACGGGCAAGCTGCTGCGCGAGATAGCGTTTGGCCATTTCCAGCACTGCTTGCAACTGCGCAAACTTGGCCGGCCCCAAGCCCAGATGGGCGGAAAAAGCCGCCTGGTCTGCTTCAAGTAGCGCCCGCAAACTGCCAAATTCGGCCAAAAGATGCCGCGCCAAATCCACCGCAGTTTTGCCACTGACGCCGGTGCGCAAAAAAATGGCGAGCAGCTCGGCATCACTTAAGCTCGATGCGCCTTTTTCCAGTAGTTTTTCGCGCGGACGCTCGCCTTCTGCCCAGTCCTTGATACTCATCTTCTCCTCCTTGATGTTTGAGATACTAAATTTTCATAAAATAAAGTCACATTTTTATATATAGGCATTCTGGCTGTCTGAAGAAGGATTTGACGAGTTCAGGCAATTTTTG
>NZ_LSZO01000215.1 GCF_001580025.1 Ventosimonas gracilis
CAGCAACTGGATGATGAGGGCAGGGCGTTGGATGCACGGCTTGCGGCATTGCAGGCGGCGTGCCGTGCGATACTCGACCTTTAAAAGCGCCATAACGCAAAAATCGTGCCACGGCGTGGAGGCGGGCGATTGATTAATTACTTTGATTTGCGCGATGCATAATAAAATCTTCTAAATCTTGAATAAAACTCAAGATAAACCGATTTTTAAAGAAAATATGCCCTGATTGATGCTTAAAGACATTCAAATAGCGACATATCTAAAAAGTCAAGTGAATGTTTTTCATGCTGCAACGCAAAAACAAGAAATCTTCTCAAATTAAAATAATTAATCAATTGCCCACCGTCACGGCGCGGCTTACAAGCCTCAAAATCGCGCCCCGTGGTGATTTAGGTGGCCTACCTACTACCAACCCTCGCAACCCCCTAAAAACGCAAAATAACCGCACTGCTGTCCGACTGACGGCGTGGCGTCGGCCTGCTTCCTCTGGCGTGGCTCTTCATGGCTTTTAACCGCTTTTCGCTTTTACCCACAAAACCGGCACAGTGCTTAACCTCGTCAAGGGCGCGGCACGCGGCGTAGCGAACCCTTTACGAAAAGAACCTTCCCTACGCTCAGGCACAGGGGGCAGGAGGGTGCTCTTTCCTCCTGCTCCCTGAGCCGTCGGCGGCGAGACTGGGGGATGCAAGGGGGCAAAGCCCCTTTGCGGGATGTCTCCGAACACGATGG
>NZ_LSZO01000216.1 GCF_001580025.1 Ventosimonas gracilis
GTACTTCTTGCCCGCTTTACTGCGCGGCACCGTGTCCGGCGTGTACTCGTCCGGCTCGGCAAGTTCCAGCATATGCCCAAAGCACCAAGTGACTTTATCGAGTCCGCAATCGATAAAGCCTTCATTGTCATGGCCTTTAATGCCCAACTCGGCTGCAATGGCTTTGCCAACCGAGGGTTTTTCCGCGATAAATAAGCGCATAACTTGATGCTCCCTACCAAGTGAATACAGGCCGTACCACGCCTTTAATTTGCGCGCGGTCAATCAAGCCGAAATAGCGGCTGTCAAATGAGGTGGGGCTGACATCGCCGATAAGCAGCAGTTCGTTTTCGGCCAGTGTGTAATTCGCCCGTTCAAATTTCGGTAAGGGTCTGCCGCCAGGGTCGGTGGCTAAGGCTTTGGAATGGGCTAAACGCTGCCCATTAATCTGTATGCCGGTTTGATCAATG
>NZ_LSZO01000217.1 GCF_001580025.1 Ventosimonas gracilis
TGATTTTCGAACGTTTGAAGTACCTATTTTTACCAGTCATATCAGGAAGTTATCATGCCATAAAAACATGTTTGCTTCCTAAGACCCTTACAAAGTTCATGCTCTGAATATCCTGGACAAAGTGCATACAGCAGCATTTCAATGCGCTGCTTTATGACCCGTTGGCCGCACTCGCCGGCATAAGTGGTATCACGTGATGTTTCCGCAAAGCGGCAGGCGATTTCTTCATACTCTTCCCATTTTTTTTGTGCTTCCTGAAGATCCTGAAAAGAGGATAAAAGTTCGTCTTTATACAGGCTATCTTCTTCATCCATTTCATTGACCGCATTGTTGTGCTCAGTGATTAATGCTTGCCATACCTTGTTGAGGTGGTTTTTTAAGTTGAGATAATGTTCTTCGGCGCATTCTCGCATGGCAAAATTGACTTCTGCCTTTTTAAGGCATTGGCCATATATAACCTCTGAATCAGTGCCATATATAACATGTGAATCAGCCATTACGGCTTGCGGTATTAAAAAAACAAGAGCGAAATAAATAGAGTGTGCAGGATGTTTTTCATCTGGGTTACCTGGAGGGTGAGGAGCTACTTATGACAGGACTTCCGTCATCATGGATAAATAGAAATCTACTTTACATCATCTGTGATGATTGGCTTATGGCGATACGCCTTTGTTTGATAAGCGGCCATCATAGCCGCACGGCGGGTCGTGCAGTATCATGCACGCCTGTTTTTTAAGCCTCTTGCTGATACGAAGAAAAGTGAAATCAAACTGTATTGCCCCGATGCGCCAGCTGCTGTGGTTCTTGCTGTTGCTGCTGGCCTTGCCCGCCCATGCCGATTTATTTGAACGCAAAGTCAGCCCGCAGTTGGGCGGGACTTGGGATAACAGCCAAGACTTTCTGCCAGTGGATGAAGCATTCCGTTTGTCGCTGGTGCGCCATACGCCAGAGCAAGTCACCTTAAGACTGGTCGCCGCCGAAGGCTATTACCTGTACCGCCACCGTTTGCAGGTGCAGATCGAGCCTCAAGAACTGGCAGCGGGCAAGCTTATTCTGGCGGATGGCGAGGCCAAAACGGATGAATACTTTGGTGATGTCGAGGTCTACTACGGCGTGCTGGATTTTACCTTGCCGCTCAATAATCCGGCTGAGCGCCCGTACCGTCTGCAAGTGGGCTACCAAGGCTGCGCCGACAAGGGACTTTGCTATCCACCGCAGACGCAAAGCCTTTCAATAGGTCAGTTAGAGGCCGCCAATGCGCCGCCGGTCACAGAACAAAGCGGCTGGAACTGGTCGTCGCTTGCGCTGTTTTTTCTCGCCGGCCTGGGGCTGGCCTTGACCCCTTGTGTGCTGCCGATGCTGCCGATTGTCGCCTCGATCGTATTGCGCGGCGAAGCGCGCGGTGTTCGTGCGCTTTCGCTTTCGCTGGCCTATGTCGTGCCGATGGCGCTGTGTTTTGCCTTGCTGGGCGTGCTTACCGGACTATTTGGCGCGAGTTTAAATCTACAGGCTCGGCTGCAATCGCCTTGGGTATTAGTGCCCTTTGCCGCGTTTTTTGTCCTGTTTGCGCTGGCCATGTTCGGCCTGTTTGAACTGCGCCTGCCGCAAGCCATCCTTGCTCCACTGCAACGACTGGCCGGGCGCAGGCAAGGCGGCTCGCTGCTCGGTGCGGCATGGCTTGGATTATTTTCCGCGCTCTTGGTCTCGCCTTGTGTGTCCGCGCCACTTGCCGGGGCACTGCTCTATATCAGTGCCAGCGGCGACGGCTTGGGCGGTGGATTAAAACTCTTTGCGCTGGGTCTTGGTATGGGCGTGCCTTTGTTGCTGCTCGCCGCTGGCGGTGGCGCGCTGCTGCCCAAATCCGGAAACTGGCTGCTGCTGGTACGGCAATTATTTGGCGTGCTACTGCTGGCCGTTGCGCTCTGGCTGTTGGAGCGCGTATTACCCGGCTCGCTCGCCCTGCTGCTCTGGGCATTGCTTGCGGCAGGCTGCGCGTTTTTTCTGCTGCGCCGCTGGCATGCGCAGGCCAAATGGTTTGCTCGCCCCGCCGCGTTATTGTTGATCAGTTACAGCGCCCTTGCGCTGATGGGTGCAGGGCGCGGCGGTGCAGACCCGCTTAAACCTTGGGCGGGGGCAGCTGAAACCGGCCAGTGGCAGACGTTTACCCACGCGCAGGATCTGGAACAGGCGCTTGCCGAAGCGCGCCGCGCCGGTCAACCGGTACTGCTTGACTGGTACGCCGACTGGTGCATCAGTTGCAAAATCATTGAACGCGAAGTCTTTGCCGATAGAGCCATCCAGTTACAGCTTGCCGACTGGCGGTTGTTACGTTTTGACATCACCGAGAGCAATCCACAGCAACGCGCCACGCTAGACCACTACCGCTTGTTCGGCCCGCCCGCTATTTTATTTTTTGATGCAGACGGCCAAGAGCGGCGCGATATGCGTATTGTCGGCGAAATCAGTGCGGACGAATTTGTCCGTAAACTGGAACAAGCGCAATAATTTGTATCGAATTGCGCTTATGTGGCGGTTATCGTGCTTGCTACTGCTGGAAACTGGACAATTTAGCCGGTATCCGGCATAGTCGCGCTTTTTCTTGCGAGAAGAGCCATTGATGGCGACCATCCTGCTGCTGCACGGGCCAAATCTCAACCTGATTGGCCGTAGAGAACCGGAAATTTACGGCAAGATTACCCTTGCTTCCATTAACCAAGAGCTGCAAAGCGCAGCACAAGCGGCGGGGCATCAGTTGCTGCACCTGCAAAGCAACTCTGAGCACGAGTTGATCGAGCGTATCCACCAAGCCGGCCATGAAGGCGTGGATTTTATCCTGTTTAATCCGGCGGCGTTTACCCATACCAGCATTGCCTTGCGTGATGCGTTGCTCGCAGTCGCGATTCCCTTTATTGAGCTGCATCTGTCCAACGTGCACCAGCGCGAGGCGTTTCGCCAGCAGTCGTTTTTTTCCGATATTGCCTTGGGCGTGATTTGTGGTTTTGGCGCGGGCAGCTATCGCCTGGCGCTGGCCGCTGCATTGGAAACGCTCGCATCAAGTCATCCTGTTAATCCTCAAAATCCTGGAGTGTCTGCCTGATGGATATTCGTAAAGTCAAAAAATTGATTGAGCTGCTGGAAGAATCCGGCATTGATGAGTTGGAAATCCACGAAGGCGAAGAATCCGTGCGCATCAGTCGCCACGGCAAAGCGCCTGCGCAGACGGTTTATGCACAGTTGCCTGCTGCCGCGCCCGCGCAACCGGCCGTTGCTGCCAGTGCCGCGGCGTCTGCCACGGCAGAAGCTGCGCCGAAACTTTCCGGTACAGTGATTCGTTCGCCGATGGTCGGCACCTTCTACCGCGCGGCTTCGCCGACTTCGGCCAACTTTGCCGAAATCGGCCAGACTGTGAAAAAAGGCGACATCCTGTGCATAGTCGAAGCGATGAAGATGATGAACCATATCGAAGCCGAAGCCAGCGGCGTGATTGAGTCCATCTTGGTCGAAAACGGCCAGCCGGTGGAATACGACCAGCCCCTGTTTACCATCGCCTAAGCGGGTGCTCCCTATGTCACTGGAAAAAGTGCTGATTGCCAATCGTGGGGAAATTGCCCTGCGGATTTTGCGTGCCTGCAAGGAAATGGGTATTAAAACTGTGGCGGTTTATTCCACAGCAGACCGCGACCTGATGCACCTGTCGCTCGCCGATGAAACCGTTTGCATAGGTCCTGGGCCTGCCATGCAGTCCTATTTGTCGGTTCCGGCGATTATTGCCGCAGCGGAACTGACCGGCGCCAGCGCCATTCACCCAGGCTACGGCTTTTTGGCAGAAAACGCCGATTTTGCCGAACAGGTGGAAAACTCAGGCTTTCGCTTTGTCGGCCCGAGCGCTTCGGTGATTCGCTTGATGGGCGATAAGGTTTGTGCCAAAGACGCGATGAAAAAAGCCGGTGTGCCGACCGTGCCAGGCTCAGACGGCCCATTGCCGCACGACCCGCAAGCGGCGCTCGCCATTGCCCGCGAAGTCGGCTATCCGGTGATTATCAAGGCCGCCGGCGGTGGCGGTGGACGCGGCATGCGCGTGGTTTATGAGGAAGAGGATTTAATTAAATCCGCAGAACTGACCCGTACCGAAGCGGGCGCTGCATTCGGCAACCCGATGGTTTATCTGGAAAAATTCCTCGGCAATCCTCGTCACGTGGAAGTGCAGGTATTGTCCGACGGGCAAGGCCACGCCGTGCATCTGGGCGACCGCGACTGCTCGTTGCAACGTCGTCATCAAAAAGTCATCGAAGAAGCGCCCGCCCCGCAAATCGACGAGCAAGCACGCGCCGAAGTGCAGGCTCGCTGCGTGCAGGCGTGCATTGAAATCGGCTATCGCGGCGCGGGTACGTTCGAGTTTCTCTACGAAGACGGGCGGTTTTACTTTATCGAGATGAATACCCGCGTGCAGGTCGAGCATCCGGTCACGGAAATGGTCACCGGCGTTGATATTGTTAAAGAAATGCTCAGCATTGCCGCCGGTAACAAGCTCTCGATCAAGCAGAGCGATATTGTGATTCGCGGCCATGCGCTGGAATGCCGCATTAACGCCGAGGATCCGGACAACTTTATGCCAAGTCCGGGCAAGGTGACGCACTTTCACGCCCCCGGCGGCAACGGCGTGCGCGTGGACTCGCACCTGTACAGCGGCTACGCGGTGCCGCCCAACTACGACTCGCTGATTGGCAAGCTGATTTGTTGGGGCGCTAGCCGTGATGAAGCGCTGGTGCGCATGCGTGGCGCACTGGATGAAATCGTTATCGACGGCATTAAAAGCAACGTCCCGCTGCACCGCGACCTGGTGCGCGACAAAGGCTTTGTGCGCGGCGCGGTGAATATCCATTACCTTGAAAAAAAATTGGGGATGGATAGGCACTAGCTTTTTTCAGCCCTCTCCCCATCCCTTGCGGGCGAGGGGATGGGGAGAGGGGCTGCGGCACAATAGCGCAAGGTACTGGTTGCTGATAGACGTGCAAAACCGTTTTGCCCTATAGTCGGTCAAGCCGTCGTGTTCTGCGGCGGTGCGCTCTAGCAGTCTATTAGAGCGCTTCGTTTGGTTTTCCCCATTGCTTTAACTTAAGACAAGCCATCGTCTGCTTAGACGACCTTGATTAACTGTGCCTGTTGGCTAGCCCCAAAGGTCTGCCGATAAACCAAGCGAGAACTGCCATGTCGATAGTGAATGTTTGGATGATTTGCGCGGCTGTATCCTTACCTTTAGCGCGCTCCAACGCGCCACCGCTTTAAATCCACATCCTTGACTGCTTTGCCCTTTCCCTTTTGATTTAAGTGAGAACGGTTATGCAAGCGACTTCGATTTGGATGATGGTCAGCACCGCGCTGGTGCTGTTAGTGACGCCCGGCCTTGCGCTGTTTTACGGCGGACTGGTTAGAGTGCGTTCGGTCGTCAATATGATGCTGTTTTCCATTAGCGCGATGGGCATTGTCGTTTGCTTATGGATTTTATTCGGCTACAGCATGAGTCATCTGGCCGAAGGTGAAACCGGCTGGTTTGTCGGCAGTCCCTTAAAAGACTTTGGACTGCTTGCGACCTCGCCGGATGGCTATATCGCGCTCGCCTTTGCCGCGACCTTTGCCATGATTGTCACCGCCTTGATTTCCGGCGCGATAGCTGACCGCGTAGGCTTGGGTTCGTGGATGCTATTTGCCGCACTCTGGGCAACGCTGGTGTATTTCCCCGTAGCCGCTTGGGCTTGGGGCGGTGGTTGGATTAGCCAGCTGGGCGACTGGCTGGGTACGCCGCAAGTGATTGACTTAGCCGGTGGCACCGCCATCCATATCAATGCCGGGGCGGGCGCACTGGCGCTGGCGCTGATGGCAGGCAAACGGCGTGATTTTGCCAGCGGTGCCGCCAAACCACACAGTCTGCCGCTGGTCACCATTGGTGCGGCGCTGCTCTGGTTTGGCTGGATAGGCTTTAACGCGGGCGGCGCGACTGAGGCGAGCGTAGCCGGCCTTATCGTGCTCAATACTATTGCCGCGCCCGCTGCCGGGATTTTGGGCTGGCTGCTTATCGATACACTGCGCGGTAAAAAACCCGGCGTAGTCGCAGTCGCCTCCGGTGCTGTGGCCGGACTGGTCGCCATTACCCCGGCAGCGGCCAATCTATCGCCACTTTGGGCGCTGGCACTAGGAGCAGTGGCTGGCGGCGCTTGCGCCTTGGCGATTGACTGGAAATACCGCCTGGGCTTTGACGACTCGCTCGATGTGGTCGGCCTGCATCTGGTCGCCGGAGTGATAGGCACGCTTTGGCTTGGGTTGTTTGCCTTTAACGATGGCTTGTTCATGGGTGGCCATGCGGGATTGCTGCTGGTACAGATGCTGTCGGTATTAGGCGTGGTGGTTTATTCCTTTGTCGTTTCGCTCGCCATTGCCGCCTTGGTAAAAGCCTTAACCGGCCTTCGTGTACCGGCGCAAGTCGAAGAAGCCGGTATCGACCATCATCTGCACGGCGAACAAGCCTATGCCCTTGATTAAATAAGAGACATAACCTGATGAAAACGGCTAGCCTGTTTCACCCCGACAGCTTCAAAGACAACTGCGGTTTCGGCCTGATTGCGCATCGCCACGGTCAGGCCAGTCATGAGCTTTTACAAACCGCGATTGCCGCGCTCACCAGGATGACCCATCGCGGCGGCATCAATGCCGATGGCAAGACCGGTGATGGTTGCGGGCTGCTGATGCAGAAACCAGGCCGCTTTTTGCGCGAAATCGCCCGTAACTGTTTCAATGCCGAACTGCCCGCGCAATACGCCGTCGGCATGATTTTCTTCAACCCCGACACGGCCAAAGCCCAAATCGCGCGCGCCAATATGCAGCGCGAAATCATCAACGCCGGTTTAACCCTCATCGGCTGGCGCAAAGTCCCCATCGATACCTCAGTGCTGGGCCCGCTCGCGCTCGCCGCTCTCCCGCACATCGAGCAGGTGTTTATTGGTGGTGACGGTTTAAGTGATGAAGCCTTCGCCATCAAACTGTTCAGCGCTCGCCGCCGCTCGTCCGAGGCCAATGCCGCCGATACGGAACATTACGTCGTCAGCTTCTCGCACAAGACCTTGATTTACAAAGGGTTGATGATGCCCAAGGATTTGGCCGCGTTCTATCCCGATTTAAGCCATCCAAACCTCGAAACCGCCATTTGCGTCTTTCACCAGCGGTTTTCCACCAACACCAGCCCGCGCTGGAAGCTCGCGCAGCCGTTCCGCCTGCTCGCGCACAATGGCGAAATCAATACCATCACCGGCAACCGCAACTGGGTGCTGGCGCGGCGCGGCAAGTTCGCCAATACGCGCATTCCAGACCTCGATGAACTTGGCCCGCTGGTCAACCGCACCGGTTCCGATTCGTCCAGCCTCGATAATATGCTGGAACTGATGACCACCGGCGGCATTGAGTTGCCGCGTAGTTTGCGCATGCTTATCCCGCCCGCGTGGCAGAACGCGCAGACGATGGACGCGGATTTGCGCGCGTTCTACGAATACAACGCCATGCACATGGAGCCTTGGGACGGCCCGGCGGGCATCGTGCTGTCCGATGGCCGCCACGCCGCCTGTGTGCTCGACCGCAACGGCCTGCGTCCGGCGCGTTGGGTAACGACCAAAAACGGCTGGATAACGCTCGCCTCGGAAATCGGCCTGTGGCCGTATCAACCAGAGGACGTGCTGGAAAAAGGCCGCGTCGGTCCGGGTGAAATCCTGCTGCTCGATACCCAAACCGGCGAGCTGCTCAGTAACGCCGACATCGACCAGCGCCTGAAATCACGCCAGCCGTACCGGCAGTGGCTGCAATCGAACCGCCTGCGCATCCATGCGCAACTAAACGAGGATGAAGACGCCGACCCCGATTTGACCCGCCCCGCGCCCGAGCGCCTGAAACACGCGATGAAGCTGTTCCAATGCAGCTTTGAGGAGCGAGCGCAGGTGCTGCGCCCGCTGGCCGCGCAGGGGCAAGAAGCGGTCGGCTCGATGGGCGATGATACGCCGATGGCGGTGCTCTCGCAGCAGGTACGCTCACCCTACGACTACTTCCGCCAGCAATTCGCCCAGGTCACCAACCCGCCGATTGACCCGCTGCGTGAAGCGGTGGTGATGTCGCTGGAAATTTGCCTTGGCGGCGAGCGCAATATCTTTGCCGAAACGCCCGAACACGCGCAGCGCATCATGCTGTCCAGTCCGGTGATTTCCCCGGCCAAATGGCGCGCGCTGAATGAATTGCAGCACCCGATGTTCCAGCGCCACATCATCGATATGCACTACGCGGCGGACATCGGCCTGCAAGCCGCCATCGAACAGATGGCCGACAACGCCGTCGCCGCCGTCCGTGCCGGTCAACGCCTGCTGGTGCTCAGCGACCGCCATCTGCGCGAAGGCGCCCTGCCCGCGCCCGCCGCGCTGGTCACTGGCGCGTTGCATCAGCGCCTGGTCGCCACTGGCCTGCGCTGCGACTGCAACCTCTTGGTCGAAACCGCAACCGCACGCGACGCGCACCAGTTCGCCGTGCTGATTGGCCTTGGCGCATCCGCGGTTTACCCCTGGCTCGCCTACGCCGTCCTCGCTGACCTGTGCCAGAGCGGCGAAGTTACCGGCCAGCCGCGCGAAATATTCAAGCACTACCGCAAAGGCATTGCCAAAGGGCTGCTCAAAATCCTCTCGAAAATGGGCATTTCGACCATTGCCTCCTATCGCGGCGCACAGTTGTTCGAGGCCGTGGGACTGGCGGATGAGGTCATCAAACTCTGCTGCCCGGGCGTTGCCAGCCGCATTCAGGGCGCGAGCTTTGCCGAGCTGCACGCGAGCCAGGCGCAACTCGCGCGTGACGCGGCGAGCACACGCAAACCCATTCCCGCCGGAGGGCTGCTCAAATACGTCCACGGCGGCGAATACCACGCCTGGAATCCAGATGTGGTGCAAACCCTGCAACACGCCGTCAATCACAGCGACTACGCCGCGTTCAAAGACTACTGCGGACTGGTCGATCAGCGCCCGCCGGCCATGCTGCGCGATTTACTGAGCGTACGCCCCGCCGCCGCGCCGTTGCCATTGGATGAAGTCGAACCCGTCGAAAGTATCCTGAGCCGCTTTGACGCTGCCGGAATTTCCCTGGGCGCACTCTCCCCCGAAGCCCACGAAGCTCTGGCCGAGGCCATGAACCGCCTTGGCGCACGCTCCAATTCCGGCGAAGGCGGCGAAGACCCGGCGCGCTACGGCACAGTACGCGGCTCCAAAATCAAACAGGTCGCCACCGGCCGCTTTGGCGTGACTGCGCATTACCTGGTCAACGCTGAAGTGCTGCAAATCAAAGTCGCCCAGGGCGCAAAACCCGGCGAAGGCGGCCAGCTCCCCGGCAACAAAGTCGGCGAACTCATCGCCAGCCTGCGCCACGCCGTCCCCGGCGTGACCCTGATTTCCCCACCGCCGCACCACGACATCTATTCCATCGAAGACCTCGCGCAACTGATTTATGACTTGAAACAGGTCAACCAGGGCGCGCTGGTTTCGGTGAAACTCGTGGCCGAAGCGGGCGTAGGCACCATTGCCGCAGGCGTTGCCAAAGCCTACGCCGATCTCATCACCATTTCCGGCTACGACGGCGGCACCGGCGCATCGCCCTTGACCTCGATCAAATACGCCGGCAGCCCGTGGGAATTGGGTCTGGCCGAAACCCACCAAACCCTGCGCGGCAACGATTTGCGCGGCAAAGTGCGCGTACAAACCGACGGCGGCCTGAAAACCGGCCTTGACGTGATCAAAGCCGCGATTTTGGGCGCAGAAAGTTTCGGCTTCGGCACCGCGCCGATGATTGCCTTGGGCTGCAAATACCTGCGCATCTGTCACCTCAATAACTGCGCGACCGGCGTAGCGACTCAACACGAGGGCCTTCGCCGCGCCCATTTTGTCGGCACCGCCGAACGGGTGATGAATTTCTTTACCTTTCTTGCCCAGGATACCCGCGAACACCTCGCCCGCTTGGGCGTTGCCCGCTTGCAGGATTTAATTGGCCGCACCGACTTACTTGAACAAATCGCAGGCGAAAACCCCCGTCAAAACAAACTCGACCTCGCCCCGCTGCTCGCGTTGGATCATCCCGCACTGGCAGGCAAAGCCCAGTATTGCCAGGTTGAGCGCAACCCCCCGTTTGATCCTGGGATACTGGCCGAGAAAATGCTGGAGTTATCGCGCGAAGCGATTGCCAACCAAACCGGTGGAAAATGGCATTTGGATATTCACAATTTTGACCGCTCCATCGGCGCACGCATTTCCGGCGAAATTGCCCGCACACACGGCAGCCGCGGCCTGCCTGATGCAGCACTCGCCTTTCACTTTACCGGCAGCGCCGGACAAAGCTTTGGCGTCTGGAACGTCACCGGACTGCATCTTTATTTATCCGGCGATGCCAACGACGGCGTCGGCAAAGGCATGAGCGGCGGAAAACTTGTCCTCACTCCTCCCGCAGGCAGCGCCTTTAAAAGCCAGCACGCCGTCATCGCCGGAAACGCCTGTTTATACGGAGCCACCGGCGGCAAGCTATTTATGGCAGGCAGCGCAGGCGAACGTTTCGCCGTGCGCAACTCCGGCGCGCATGCGGTTGTCGAAGGCGTGGGCGATCACGGCTGCGAATATATGACCGGCGGCCTCGTCTGCGTCCTTGGCAAAACCGGTCACAACTTCGGCTCGGGCATGACCGGCGGCGTCGCCTATGTACTGGATTTGGACAACGACTTTTTCGACCGCGTGAATCCAGAATTAGTGGCATTAGAGCGCATCACCGGCGAAGCCATGGAAGCCTGGCGTACGCATTTGCACAGCGTGCTGGATGAGTATGTGATTGAGACCGGCAGCCAATGGGGTAAAACCATCCGCGACAATTTGCCGGAATATTTACGCAGGTTTTGGCTGGTACGGCCAAAAGCGGCGAGTTTGGAGCAGCTTTTGGCAACGACCTTGGGTAATCCGCAGTAAAAACTACGGCGGCGGGCGCTCGTTTAGAGTACGCCTGCCGCCAGCAGTTGTTGTTCCAGTGCGGGCATATTGGGGATGATGGCGGTTTTTCCGTCTGCTAAAGAAACGGCGCAAAGTTCCAGCGCGGCAAGCGGCTCGTCGTTATTGCGCGGCAACTGTTCATCCGCTTGCAGCGGGCGCGGGAAGCCTTGTAGCAGCAGGGCGCAGAATTTAATCCTTGCTCGCTCATCGGTCAGGTTAAGCACGGCAATCCTCCCGCTTGGCGGCGGCAGCGAGCGACCTGCCAGCGCCTCAAAGGACAGCAGCGGCAGGCTAAGGCCGCGCCAGTCAATGTTCCCAAGCAGCCAGCCTTGGGCGTTACCCACTGGCGCGGGTTGGTCCGGGTAGCGGATGACTTCAGCAACAGCGGCGGAAGGAAGCATTAGGGTGCGGCCAGCGAGTGGCAGCAGCAGGGCGTTTAAATGAGTAGTGTGGACTGGTTTCATAACAACTCGGCAAGCAGTGGGGCGGTTTCGCGTTGAGATTGCAGGCGCTTTGCGAGCGCCCCGGCAAGTTCTGCCGGGGTGCCGCTTTTTTGGCTGTATCCGGCACAGGCAAGGGCGGCGGGCATGGCCGGGCAAGCGCAGCTTTCGGCACTTTGTGTCCAAATCGGCACGCCTTGACGGGTCACCTCTGCGGCGGCGGCGGTGCAGTCGTTATCCATGCCGCTAAAGACAATCACGCCGCAGCGTCCGGCAAAGTGGCGGGCGAGGTTTTGCATGATTTGGCTAAACGACGGTCGCCAGACGCCCGGCCAGCCGTGCGCTTGTATTTGCAGGCAGCCGCCTTCGGCAAAGCGCAGTTCGTGGGCGCTGGGGACGATGACGACTTCGCCCGCGCACAGCTTTTGATGTTGCCGCGCCACGCCTACCCGCCAGCGGTTGTGGCGGGCAACGACTTGCGGCAGGGTGTTTTCAAACTGCGTATCGATATGCTGCGCGTAGAGCAGCGAAAGTGGGAGATCCTGTGGCAGCGCGTCGAGGAAACTTTTTACCGCGCGTGGCCCGCCGGTGCTGGCGGCAAGCAGCCAGACTTGTTCGGCAGGCACCGCGCCCGCGGTGGTCTCAGCAGGCATGGCGGCGGCTTTTAGCGCAGGCGGGGTGGCTGCGGTGAGTGCGTTGAGTTTGCGCAGCAGGCGGCGCTCCCAGGCGAGGTACTGTGGTGACTGGCGTTCAGGCACCAGGCTTTCGCTAAACAGCAGCGGCACGGCGCTTTTATCTAAAAAAGCGGGCGGGTCACTGGCTTCCAGCGCGATCAGCCAAAGGTCAGCCGGGCAGGCAAGCAGCAGGGTTTCGTTGCACTGCGAAGGGTCAAGGTTAAACAGCACCTGCCAACCGTTGCCGGTTAGCAGTTGGTGCAGCAGCAGACGGCGCGCCGCGTTGTCGGCGAGTACGACAACGCGGCCATTACGCATGTTGGCGGCGTTGGGTCAGTTGCTCGATGCGCCCTAAAAGCTGCGCATCTTGATAGGGTTTGCCCAGATAGTCGTTGACCCCAAGCGAGAGGCCGCGCTCACGGTGTTTCGTGCCAGTGCGCGAGGTAATCATGATAATCGGCAGTTCCTTGAACGCTTCGCTGTGGCGCACCAAGGAGGCGACCTCAAAGCCATCCATGCGCGGCATTTCAATATCGAGCAGCATCAGGTCGGGCTTGTGCTCTTGCAGCAGGGCAATGGCTTCCACGCCGTCTTTGGCGGTCAGCACGTTCATGCCGTTACGTTCCAGCAGGCGCGAAGTGACTTTGCGCACGGTGATGGAATCGTCCACCACCATGATCAGCAGCGGGCGGTCGCTGCTGGTGGCAGCAGGCGTGATGTTCTGCGCGATAAGTAACTGCTGCTGGCGTTTTCGCAGCAGTGTGGGCAAGTCGAGGATGACCACTACTTTACCGTCACCCAAAATGGTCGCGCCGGAAACCCCCGGAATGCTGCCAAACGGATGGCTTAAGCCTTTGACCACAATTTCACGCGCACCGGCCAAGCTATCGACCTGTACGGCCAGATAGTGTTCGGCGCTTTTTACCAAAATCACCGGCAGCGGCAAGCTGTGGCCGACCAGCTTGGGTTTTTGCCCGTTGCCCAGCAAATCGCCCACATAATACAGCGTCCAGTTTTGCCCAGCGTAGCGAATGGCGGGCGTGGGCTGCGCGTATTGGTTCGCCAGTTCATCGGCAGACAGGCGCACCACGCCTTCCACCGTAGCCAGCGGCAGTGCGTACAGGTCATCGCCGGTGCGCACCATCAGCGCACGGCTGACCGAAACGGTAAACGGCAGGCGGATGGTAAAGCGCGTGCCGCCACCTTGGCTGGAGTGGATGGAAAGCGAGCCTCCGGCACGGCGGATTTCTGCTTGCACCACGTCCATGCCAATGCCTCGGCCGGAGGTTTCGCTCACTTTCGTGGCGGTGGAAAAGCCCGCTTGCAGTACAAATTGGCGGATTTCCTGCTCGCTTAGCCGGTCATCTTCTTGCGCAAGGCCGCGCTCAATGGCTTTGCGGCGCACCTTTTCAAGGTCAATGCCGCGTCCGTCGTCTTCCAAGGTCAACAGGATGTCGCCGCCGTCACGGGTAAGCGACAGACGGATATGCCCGGCCGCGGGTTTACCGGCTTTGAGGCGCTCGGCGCTGCTTTCGATGCCGTGGTCAATGGCATTGCGCAGCATGTGCTCCAGCGGCGCGTTGAGGTGTTCCAGCAGGATGCGGTCCAGTTCGCTCTGCGCGTTATCTACGGAGAGCTCGACTTTTTTATCGAGTTCACGCGAGAGCTGGCGCACTATCCGCGAAAGCCTGGGCACGACCCGTTCAAAGCGCACCAAGCGGGTTTGCATCAGGCTTTCCTGCAATTCGCTGCTGACCCTGGCTTGTTGCAGTAGCAAGGTTTGCGCATCGCGGCTTTGCGCGGTCAAATCTTGCTTTAAGTCGAGCAAGTCGGTTGCCGACTCAAACAACGCACGCGCCAGTTGCTGTAACTGCGAGTGGCGATCCATTTCCAGCGGGTCGAAGTCTTCCCCGCTTTGTCCGGCGGCGACCTCTACGCTGCTTAAGGTTTTTGCCTGGGTTTCGATATCGAGCTGGCGCAGTTGGCGGCGCACGCGCTCAATGGTCGTTTCCATCTCATTTAGGGTGAGGGCAAAATCGCCGACCTGCTGCTCAATACGCGCACGGAAGATGGATATTTCCCCAGCCAGATTGCTAAAGCTATCGAGCTTGTTTGCGGCAATGCGCACCTGCTCTTGATTGTCCGGTGCACTGGTTTTGGCGGGCGCGGCACGGCGGCTAAAGGGCAGTACTTTGCCGAGCTGATCGCTGGGTGCGCCACTGGTGGTAGCAGGCGTACTGGTAGCGGGTGGCTCGGTGGCTTGGGTAATTTTTCCCGGCGATAAAGACGGCTGCTCGCGGCTTGGAATGGGCGTTTCGACCGGCGCTGGTAGGGCAGGCTGCGGCTCTTCCTCTTCTTGCCCGCGAAAGCGGGCAATGGCGCGGATTACATCCTCGCCGTCCGGCGGTGTTTGACGGTCTTGCAGCGCTTCTAGCATCAGCGCCAGATGGTCATGACCTTGTTGCAGCAGTTCCAGCAACTCCTGGCTTTGCAGAAGCCGCCCTTCGGCGAGGTCTTCGTAGAGAAATTCCAGCGCGTGCGCCAGATGTCCCATGCCCAAAAAACCGGTCGCGCGGGCGCTGCCTTTGAGCGTGTGCAACTGGCGTTGCAACACCGGCAGCAGCGCCTTGCCCTCTTGCGGCTGCTCCATCCAGCGCTGTAACTGGCTGGCGGCTTGGTGAAGGATTTCGCTGCCTTCTTCCAAAAAGATGTCGAGCAGTTCTTCATCCAGTGCGTCGTCTTCACTTTCGGGACGAGCACTTGTTTCGATAGCAGGCGGGGGCGTTACTTCGAAGGCAGGCTCAGGCGGCGTCTGCTCTACTGCTACGGCTTGGTCGGTAATTTGGGTAATTTTTCCCAACGATAAAGACGGCGGCTCGCTGTCTGCGATGGGCGTTTCGACCGGCGCTGGTAGGGCGGGCTGCGGCTCTTCCTCTTCTTGGCCGCGAAAGCGGGCAATGGCGCGGATTACATCCTCGCCGCCCGGCGGTGTTTGACGGTCTTGCAGCGCTTCTAGCATCAGCGCCAGATGGTCATGACCTTGTTGCAGTAGTTCCAGCAACTCCTGGCTTTGCGCAAGTCGCCCTTCGGCGAGGTCTTCGTAGAGAAATTCCAGCGCGTGCGCCAGATGCCCCATGCCTAAAAAACCGGTCGCGCGGGCGCTGCCTTTGAGCGTGTGCAGCTGGCGTTGCAATACCGGCAGCAGCGCCTTGCCCTCTTGCGGCTGCTCGATCCAGCGCTGTAACTGGCTGGCGGCTTGGTCAAGAATTTCGCTGCCTTCTTCCAAAAAAATATCGAGCAGTTCTTCATCCAGTGCGTCGTCTTCGCTTTCGGCACTGATGCTTGTTTCGATAACAGGCGGGGGCGTCACTTCGAAGGCAGGCTCAGGCGGCGTCTGCTCTACTGCTGCGACTTGGTCGATAATTTCGGCAGCAGGCGGCTCCTCACTTTGTTCGGACGAAAGTGGCAAGTCTTCTGCTGGCTCGCTTGAAAGCAGTGCTTGCAAGGCGGCGATTTGTTCGGGTTCGGCGGCCACTTCCATCAGCAGCGCGACGTTATCGAGCATGGACAGCAGCAGCTCGTGGGTTTTTTGCGTCTGCTCAAAGAAGGCGGCCCCGGCGGGCAACTCGCCCGCTGCCACGGCGCGGTACAGTGCAAGCTGTGCGCGGCATAGCGCTTCAAACGGTGGCGAGATGGTTTTGGCGGTATCGGCCAACTCGGCCCATTGCGCCAGCATGGCTTTAAGGTCGGCAGGGACGCTTTGACTGTCTTTCCACTGTTCCAGTAAAAGCCCGGCTTCAAGCAGCAAGTCCATGCCTTCGGCCAGCAGTTTGCTGCGCTGCGTATCCGGCGATGCTTCTTCGCTGCTGTCTGCCTCGCGCAGATGCAGGGCGCTCAGGCGCTGTTCTTGCAGCCGCTGTTCTTGCAATTGGGCAATATCGCGCAGCAGCTCGTCGCTGCCGGGGATTTCGCGCAGCGCAGCGGTTTGTAGTTGCAGCAGTCCTTGACGCAGCAGTGAACCGGCACGTCCGAACAGACTGGCTTCGGTCAGTTCGGCGGCCAGCCGGTTGATCTTAAGGGTTTCGGTGAATTTTTCCAGCGCGCTGGCGATTTGCGCTATCGACAGAATGCCCGCTATGTTGGCGCTGCCTTTGAGGGTATGCAGCGCACTTTGCAGGCTGTCAGGAATCGGCTGCGGCAGTTGCTGCACACAGTCTGCCACGAAATCGGCCAAGACCGCCAGATGCTGTTCGGCTTCCTGCTTGAATATTTCCAGCAGTTCAGCGTCCAACGCAGGTGGCTCGCTGCTGGTGAGTGCTTCTTCGCTCTGGATTGGGCGGGCCTTCTCGATCCGTTCGGCAGAAGGCTCTTCTGGCTCTGCGGGTGGTTCAAAGGCGGCCCAGGTGTTTTCTTCTTGCGCTGGCTCGTCCGCCGCTTTCTGCTGCGACGGTGCAAAATCGGTAAGCTGCATTTCAAGCCAAGCATCCAGTTGCTGATCTTTTGCGATTTGTTCGGGTTGTTCAATAAATACGCAAGCAGGGTCAGGGGGACTGGCTTGATCGATTGCAAGCGGCGCAAGCTGTTCGGCCGGAGCGCTGTCTATGCGGGCTTCATCAATTAGCGCCGCGGCGGGCGGCTCGTTTTTGGCAAGTTTGTGGGCGCGGATGGCAAGCCTGTCTACGTCATCACGCTGGCGCTGCGCGCTGGAGGCAAATTCATCACGCAGTTCGGGCAGCAGCTTGCTCACTTCGAGCACCAGCGACAGTACATCCTCGCTGGCCTCGCGGCTGCCGTCCAGTACGCGGTTGAGCAGATTTTCCACCGACCAGGCCAGTTCACCAATAATCAGCGCTCGCACCATGCGCCCGCTGCCTTTGAGGGTGTGGAAGGCGCGGCGGATTTCACTTTGCAGGGTGCGATCCTCTGTGGCGTTTTGCCAAGCAGGCAGCAGCTTATGCAGCGCGTCTAGGACTTCGTCTAGCTCTTCGACGAAGACTTCCAGCAGTTCTTCGTCCAGCGGTTCTTCGTCTGCTGGCGGTGGCAGCAGGGACAGCGGCACCTCTGCTGCCGGTGGATTGATCGGCGAAGTCGGTGCGGCCAGTACCTCGCCAATCGACAGCGGCGGTGGTTCGCTACTGGTTACAGGTTCGCTATCCAGGGTGAATTCGTCTGTTTCGGGCAGTGCAATAAGCGCTGGTTCGTCGCTCGCCAGGGACAGCGGCACCTCTGCTGCCGGTGGATTGATCGGCGAAGCCGGTGCGGCCAGCACCTCGCCAATCGACAGCGGCGGCGGTTCGCTACTGGTTACAGGTTCGCTATCCAGGGTTAATTCGTCTGTTTCCGGCAGTGCAATAAGCGGTGGTTCGTCGCTCGGTAGTGCCAAGGGCGCGTCGTCTGCCGCTGTCTCGCTTGCCAGCACTTGCAGGCTTTGCTCGGCGAGCGTAAGCAGCGCCTCGCCTTGCTCGGGCGGGTTAAGGCGCAACCGTTCTAGGCAATACTCGACCGCGCTAATGGCATCGGCCAGACGGTCGAGGCTTTGCCAGTCCGGCGGCATTTGTCCGTAGGCGAGCAGGCGCTGTTCTACATAGCCTTTGCAAAAGGCAAGGATTTTTCCGGCACGTTCAAAGGAGGCCAGATGCAGTGCACCGCTGACCTCGCTTAAGAGTTCCGGTACGACTTCCAACGGTTCGCGTTTCCAGTCGGCGTTGATAAATGCGATAAAAGCGTCTTTCACCTCGGCAAGGCGCGACAAGCTTTCTTGCAGCACCAGTTGCTGGCAGTGCGGCAGATTGATGGCTTCGGGCAAGGGCTGCAGGCCCCCAGCGCCATCGTGCATGACCATGCCAATCAGGCTGGACTCCACATAAAGCAAGGCACCGGCCATATCCAGCAGCAGTTCATGCGCCAAAGTTTTTTGCCCGCTGGTTAGCGCGTGCAGGGTGTCGATTTGTGTTTGGATGGTTTTTTGCGCTTGCGCAAAACCCAATAGCGATAAAGTGCTTTCGACCTGTTTAAGCGGCACCAGCAGGCTGTTCAACAAGGCGACGTTATCGCCCCGACTGCGCGCAAACAAATCCAGTTCGTCCTTAACCCACCGCAGGTCTTCGCACAGCGCCGAGACCACGGCGCGCAGGGCATCCGGGCTGGAATGGTCGAGCCCTGCGGCGTTACTGGTAAGTGTCTGCGCATCTTGTGGAGCATCGAGACCGTATTCGGCCTTAAGTGCGTCAAGACGTGGCGAACCGTTAGCGGCAGAGGCGACTTGCAGCAGCAGGGCGCTTAACAGGTCTTCGGGCGGGTTTTGGTTGATACCGGCAACGCCGCGTTCGATCAGTAGTTTCAGTTCATGGTCGAGCTTGCGCAGCAGGATGTGCAGCGTAGGTGTGGTGCTGATGACGCCGTTTTTCAGGCCTTCGGCGAGCGCACTGGCGACTTGCCACAGCGGGTAGAGCGGCGCTTGTTGGCAGAGCCGTGACAGTGCAGAAAAAACCCGCGACAGGTAATCCAGATGGGTCTGTATATCCTGCTCCTGCCCGCGCACAATGCCAGACAGGCCTTTTTGCAGCGCCAAGCGCATGCGGTGCAGTCGTCCATCGAGACCTGCGCTATCGCGTTCCAGCAAGTCGCCTGCGGGAAGGGGCGGGCGCGGCGCTGGCAGCTTTAACACAGGCGGCTTGCCATCGGTAAGCGGCGCTTGTCCACAGGCGGCGCGCAGCTGATTGCACAGCGGCAAGGTGTTTAAGGTTAAATCACTCTGTCCGCAGCTTAATTGCTCCAGCCAGAGCGGCAGTTGCAGTATGGCTTGCATCAGCACTTGCAAGGCTTCAATGCTATCGCTGATGCGGTTTTCTTCGAGCGCCAGGATCAGCGCTTCCATATCGGCGGCAAGCTGCACCAAGGCGTGCACCTCGACCATTTGCAGGCTGCCTTTGATTTGGTGCACATGCGCCAGGCAAAAGCGCAGGGTTGTGCGGTCTTTGGGCTTTTCGGCAAAGGCTTCGAGTGATTGCTGCGCCTGTTTTAGGGTTTGCCCGATTTCACCCTTGACCCATTCCAAGGCAACGTAATCTTGCTGCTGTGCCATTTGCGCCATATAAAAAGCTACTCCGCGCCGCCTGGTTGCTTACGAATAAATGCTTGCACTGCGCCCGCGCCTGCCGGAGCAAGCGCTGGGTGCTGCCAACCGGTGGCCTCGCTGGTGCCAATCAGTAAAACGCCGCCCAGACTTAAGCGCCGCGCTAACTGATCCAGGATTTCAAAACGGCGTTCGCGGCGAAAATAAATCAGCAGGTTTTGGCAGACAATCACGTCCAGATTAAAAAAGGGCTCATCGGCCAGCGCCAAGACATTAAGGCGGGTAAAGCAGACCTTGGCGGCAAGCTCTGCGTTTACCACGAAACCGCCGTGCTCGGCAGAGGGCGAAAAATAGCGCTGGCGAAACTCGCCCGGCAGATGCGCGATACGCTTGGCGCTGTAGCAAGCGGCGCGTGCTTTGGCCAGCGCACTTTCATTGATATCGCTGCCGAGTACGCCAAAGGCGGCACCTTTGCCCAGTGCTTCACTGGCGGTGATGGCGAGTGAATACGCCTCCTCGCCGCTGGCGCAACCCACGCTCCACAGCATCAGTGCGCGTTCGTCTTGCTGTGGGTGCTGTTTTAGGTAGTGGCTTAAAAAGTCAAAGCCCGCCGGGTCACGAAAAAAAGCGGTTTCTTGCACAGTAAGACCGGCGAGCAGCTTTGACCATTCAAATGCACTACCTTGTCCTTGGATAAGCCTTTGGTAATAGTGCGACGGGTCAAAAATGCCCAGCTCGCGCATGCGCTCTTCCAGCGCAAGCTGCAAAAAGCCTTGGCTTTGCGCGCTGATCACCACACCGGTTTGTTGCTCAATCAGCGCTTGCCAACGGGCAAAATCCGCCGCCGGCAGCGGTGGGTGGGCGGCGCGGGCAGTAGTGCTGCACGGCTGTTTGACTGGCATCACTCAAGTTCCGCGAGCGGTGACTACGCTGATGCCGGCAGCTTAAAGCCGGATACCGAACGACGCATTTCTGCGGCCATTTCGGCGAGGCCGCCGATGCTTTGTGCGGTGGTGGCGGTGCCGGTTGAGGTTTGCGAGGTGATGTCTTGAATCACGCGCATGGTGCTGGAAATATGCGTTGCCGAAGAAGCCTGCTGGCGGGCGGCGCTGTAGATGTCCTCAATCAAGGCGGCGAGATTTTGCGAGACCTGCTCGATTTCCTTCAGCGCAACCCCAGCGTTTTGCGCAAGATTGGCTCCTTGCACCACTTCGGTGGTGGTTTGCTCCATCGAGATCACCGCCTCGTGGGTATCGGTCTGAATGGTGTGCACCAAACCTTCAATCTGCTTGGTGGCGGCTTGCGAACGTTCAGCGAGGCGCTGCACTTCGTCGGCCACCACGGCAAAGCCGCGTCCGGCTTCACCGGCCATCGCCGCCTGAATGGCCGCGTTCAAGGCGAGGATGTTGGTTTGGTCGGCAATGTCGTCAATCAGGCTGATAATGTCGCCGATTTCCTGTGACGATTCGCCCAGGCGCTTGAGCCGTTTGGAGGTGTCTTGAATCTGCTCGCGGATGTTACCCATGCCGGTGATGGTGCTTTGCACTACTTCGCTGCCACGGCTGGCGATGGCTACCGAACGTTCGGCTACCGCTGCTGATTCGGAGGCGTTGGTCGATACCTGGTTGATGGACTGGGTCATCTGGTTAATGGCCGCCGAAACCCCGGCGATTTCTTGCGCCTGATGGTCGGAGGCTTCGGCCAGGTTGTCTGCGGTCGCTTGGGTTTCCTGTGCGGCGGAGGCGACTTCCAAACTGATTTGGTTAATCGCCGCCACCACGCCACGAAGCTGATCAATGGATTGGTTGATGGAGTCGGCAATGGTGCCGGTAAAGTCCTCGGTTACCGTGGTCATTACCGTTAAGTCCCCTTCGGAGAGCGGCTCCATTTCTTCCAGGAGGCGCCAGATGGCCGTTTGGTTGCGCTTGTCGCGCGCTTTGATTTCATCAAGGTTTTTGCGGCTGGTACGCAGCGAGACATAGCCTATCAGTACCAGCGAAAGGATGATAAGCGCAGACAATCCCGCACCCGCCCAAGTGTGAATTTGGCGGGTTTCTGCCAGTGCGGCAAAGGCGGACGAAAGCTCTGTGGTATCGTCCAGCAGTTTTTGCGAGTCGCCGTACAGGTTGTCCACTGCTTCACGGCCCTGGATTAACTCGGGCACACCGGAGATCACCTGTTCGACCGAGTCGGAGATGGTTTGAAATTCATCAACAATGCGCTGCAAGTGTTCGCGTGCTTCTGTGTCGGTGATGCGCGGGATTTCCAGTGCGCTGTCGCCATCGAGCATGCCGCGCAAAATCCTTGAGAACAGCAGCGTGTCACGGGCAAAGCGGTCAGAGGCTTGCGCGGAATCGGCTTCACCGGCCATCAAGCGGCTGACCGAAGTCAGGATTCGCTCAATCAGCAACAATTGCTGCTGCGCGGCGCTCACTTGTGCGAGCGGCGCGCGGTTGGTCAGCAGAATTTCGACCACTTCTTCGTAGTCCACCTGCAAATGCGGCAGGCTTTCCATTACATCGCTGCCGACCCGCCCCAAAAGGGTTGCGATTTTTTCACTGGCGAGGACGGTTTTGACGTGCTGTTCCAGACTGCCCCAGGTTTGTTCAACCTTGCTCATCGCCTCCTGCACGGCTTCAGGCGCAGGCGGCAGGTCATTTGGCTCATCACCCTGGTGCAGGGCGCTCCAGTGCAGGGCAAAGTTTTCGCGGGTTCTTTCCAGGTCGCCAAAACCCCATTCATTGCCGCTCATCGCTTCGTTGGCGTTGCGTGTAAAGCCTTGTGAGAGTACGCGCAACTCGCCGGTATGCGCGGCGTATTGGCTATCGTAGCCGGTTACAATATTGAGGTAGATAAAGTTGCCGAGCAGCAGCAAAACACTGAGAACCAGCACAGCAACGAGCAGGCCGATGACCTTGGCATTGCCCTTTGACCTGTGTGAAAAACCGGCGAAATTAAGTTTTTTCATTATTACTGGATCCTGTCTGGAACAATTTCGTTCAATACTTTGCATACCACTCGTCTTCCTTGTAGCGAAGGGCTACAAAAAACCCTGTGCAGTTTTTTAAGTTTCAAATTTAAATTTCAAGCAGCAACCTGCAAAAACCGGCTGTCCGCCAGCAAAGCCTGCGGGTCAAATAGCAACCAAGGCTGCGGATTGCGAAATATGCCTTCAATAAACGGGCTAATCTCGGCTTCCAGTGTGTTCAGCTCAGCCGCTTGCGACTCGAAGCTATCCAGCAAGAACTGCTGCATGCCAAACACTTCATCGACCAACAAGCCAACCAAGATTTCTCCCTGCTCGACCACCAAGACCCGGTGTTGCTTGCGTGGCGAGGAAGAAGGTTGAGCCAAAAAGCCACACAAATCGAGCACGGGCAGAAGCCTTCCGCGTAGATTAGCAACTCCATTGACCCAGCCCTTGACCCCGGGCAACGCCGTACAGGGCGGTTGATGGAGGATTTCCGTCACCTCGCCCATTGATACCACATACCGCCGCTGTCCCAAACGAAAACCAATGCCACTAAAGTGCTGCACGACTTCCTCTGGCGACGGCAGCGGTGCGGCTAATGTCAAATAGCGCTTTTCAAGCTGGCAAAGCAAGGCAAAAGGAGAGCTGTCGTCGGCCATCTTAAGGGTTCACTTATTGCTTATTTACGCTGTGTTTCGCAGCAAAAAGCACGCTACGCTTGGGCAGCGTCAATCAGGCAGTACGGTCTGCAACGCTCCCATCAGGGTTTTTTCGTCCACCGGCTTGACCAGATAGCCTTTGGCGCCTTGCTGCTGGCCCCAGCGTTTGTCGGTATCCTGGTCTTTGGTGCTGATGATAACCACCGGAATATGGCGGGTTTCATCATCGCGCGCCAGTTGGCGGGTCGCCTGAAAGCCGTTAAGTCCGGGCATCACCACGTCCATCAGTACGGCATCGGGTTTTTCCTTGCGCGCCATCGCTACGCCATCGGCACCGTTTTCCGCCTTGAGTACTTCATAGCCGTTTTTTTCCAGCAGACTGGTCAGCTTGAATACCTCGGTGGGCGAATCATCCACTATCAAGATTCGAGTCATTATTTTTCCTTACTGCTCATAAAAGACCTGGTGTCATTGAAACAATCCGCCTATCCCTTAGGCGGATTGCGCTGTGAAAGATGATGGCACGTGGGTCTTGATAGCCCCGAGCAGCTCTTCCTTACTGAATGGTTTGGTCAAGTATTGGTCTGAGCCAACAATGCGTCCGCGCGCTTTATCGAACAATCCATCCTTGGACGACAGCATGATAACCGGCGTAGATTTGAAAGTGCTGTTGTTCTTGATTAACGCGCAGGTTTGATAGCCGTCCAAGCGCGGCATCATGATGTCCACAAAAATAATGTTGGGATGGGTTTCGGCAATTTTTGCCAGTGCATCAAAGCCATCCACAGCCGTAGTGACATCACAGCCGACTTTTTTCAGCAGTGTTTCTGCGGTGCGACGAATCGTTTTCGAGTCGTCAATGACCATAACCTTTAGGCCGTCAAATGATGGTTCCATGCTCCCCTTATCCCCCATTTTTACAAGCCCAGCAATTATTGAGCGCTTTTATCCCAATCGCAAGGGGCGCACTGCCTCATCCGCTGGGTGTTGTCTTGTCGATAAAACGCTTGGCTGTGCTCGAAATGCGGGTACATCGCCCGTAAACTACAGCAAGATTTCTTGCAAGACTTCTGCCGGTCGCTTATCTGCTGTGTCTTATATCGGTATCAGCACCCATTTGGCAAGCTGTCTGCGTCAATTAACCGAAAAACTCGGCCTTTATCACAAAAAAGGAGCTTTTTATGACGGTTCGTCTTGGCATAGTGATGGATCCCATCTCGCAGATTGCCTTTAAAAAAGACAGCTCGCTTGCGCTGCTGCTCGCCGCCAAAGCCCGTGGATGGCTGCTGTATTACTTGGAAATGGCGGATTTATATCAGCAGGGTGGCGAGGTGTTTGGGCGCTGCAAGCCTTTGCATGTCTTCGAAGATGCGCAGCATTGGTTTGAGTTGGGTGACGAGCAGGACCAGCCGCTTGCGCAGCTCGATGTCATCTTGATGCGCAAAGACCCACCCTTTGATATGGAATTTGTCTACGCCAGCTACCTACTGGAGCGCGCCGAACAGGCCGGGGTGCTGGTGGTCAACCGCCCGCAAAGCCTGCGCGATTGCAACGAAAAGCTCTTTGCCACGCAATTTGCCCCTTTAATGCCGCCGACTTTGGTCAGCCGCCGCGCCGATTTGCTGCGCGAATTTGCCGCAACGCACAAGGATGTGATTTTTAAGCCGCTCGACGGTATGGGGGGCGCTTCGATTTTCCGTCACCGCCAGGGCGACCCTAATCTTTCGGTCATTTTGGAGACACTAACAGGCTTTGGCACCCGGCAAGCGATGGCGCAGGCTTACCTGCCCGCCATTAAAGACGGGGATAAACGCATTCTGCTGGTGGACGGTGAAGCGGTGCCTTGGTGTTTGGCGCGTATTCCGATGGCCGGTGAAAGCCGTGGTAATCTGGCCGCCGGTGGGCGCGGCGAGGTTAGGGCGCTGTCTGAGCGCGACCGGCAGATTGCCGGGCAAATCGGCCCGCTGTTGCGCGAAAAAGGTCTGTTGCTGGTAGGGCTGGACGTGATTGGTGAGCATTTAACCGAAATCAATGTCACCAGCCCCACTTGCTTGCGGGAAATCGATGCGGCCTGTGGTATTTCCATCGGCGCATTAGTCATGGATGCTATCGAACGCAAGCTGTCTGTTAAAAAATCGGTTAACGATTGAAGAGGAATTTTGTTTGGCCAGCAAAAAACTAAAAGCCAAAGGGCGCGAAGCAAGCCAAGAAGGCCAAGCGCCGGACGACGTGGCACTGTTTGAAGGCGGCCACGTTTATGCGGCGTATCCATCGGCACGCCTTGGCTTTACCCTGTTTATCGCGGCGACGCTGCACGCGGCCTTAGTGCTGGGTTTGGGTTTTACCCTGCCGCAAATGGCACCGCTGCGCGATTCGCTGGAAATCACCCTGGCCGCTTTCAATGACGAAAAAGCCCCCGATCAGGCGGATTTTCTGGCGCAGCACAACCAGCAGGGCAGCGGCACGCAAGAAGAAAAAGCCGCGCCGACCACGACTGATACCACGCCGTTTCAAAGTGATGAAGTTAATACTGTGAAGATGCCCAAAGGTCAGCAGCAAACCGAAGAGCAAAGCGAGCAGCCAGTCTTGACCACGAGCAGCGGTCGTACCAAGAGCGCGCGTAATCTGCCAACGCCCGAGCAAAAGCCGCCAACGACCCCCGATTTTGATAGCAGCGAATTGTCCGCACAAATCGCCAGCCTTACCGCTGAACTTGCCGATGCGCAGCAAGCTTATGCAAAAAGGCCGCGTAGGCATCAGGTCACTTCTGCTTCTACGCGCAGCGATAAAGCGGCTTGGTATATGTACGACTGGGTGAAAAAGGTTGAGCGCATTGGCAATCTCAATTACCCGGAAGAAGCCCGCCGTCTGCGCATTTATGGGCAGCTTCGCTTGCTGGTGGTGGTCAAGCGCGACGGCAGCTTGCTGGCTGTGCAGATACTCCAATCATCCGGGCAAAAAGTCCTCGACGATGCCGCCAAACGCATTGTGCGACTGTCTGCACCCTTTCCACCCTTTAGCGGCGCACTGGCAGACAGCACGGATGAGCTGGAAATCATCCGCACCTGGCGCTTTGAACGCAGCGATAAGCTGTCATCCAGCCAGTAAAAACGCCCCTCGCCCGCTTGCGGGGGCGGGGGAGAGGGCAACTACAAGGTCGGCAGTTCGATATGGGCGAACAGTGCGTTTTGTTCGTCCTTGCTACGGCAGTTCATCAGTTGTGTTTGGATACGGCGGGTTAGGTGCGGGGCAAAGCGCTCGATAAAGTCGCACATAAACCCGCGCAAAAACGTACCGCGGCGAAAGCCGATTTTGGTCACCGAAGGTTCAAACAGTGCGCTGGCATCAAGGCTGACCAAATCGCTATCTTGTATCGGGTCAAAGGCCATCTGCGCCACGATGCCAACGCCAAGCCCCAGGCGCACATAGGTTTTGATGACATCGGCATCGGCGGCGGTAAAGACCACCTTGGGCAGCAAGCCTTCGCGGTCAAAGGCTTCATCCAGCCTTGAACGACCGGTAAAGCCAAACACGTAAGTGACCAGTGGATGTTCGGCGAGCGCCTGCAAGGTCAGCGGTTTTTGCGTCAGCGGATGCCCTTTGGGGACGACCACGCAGCGATTCCAGCGGTAGCAGGGCATCATCAACAGATCATCGAAAAGCTCTAAGCCTTCGGTGGCAATGGCAAAGTCCACCGTGCCGTCTGCCGCCATCTCGGCAATCTGCACCGGCGAGCCTTGGTGCATGTGCAGCGCCACTTCCGGGTACTGGCGGATAAATCCCTTAATCACCGAAGGCAGGGCATAACGCGCTTGGGTGTGGGTGGTGGCAATCGATAGCGTGCCTTTTTTCTGGTTGGAAAATTCTTGGCCGATGCGCTTGATGGTTTCCACCTTGCGCAAAATCTCGCCCGCCGTTTGCAAAATCTGCTCGCCAGCGGCGGTGACGCGGGGTAAGTGCTTGCCGCTGCGGGCGAAAATCTCAACGCCTAATTCATCTTCAAGCAGGCGGATTTGCTTGCTGATACCGGGTTGGGAGGTATACAGGCTTTGCGCCGTCGCCGAGACATTGAGTTCATGATGAGCGACTTCCCAGATGTAGCGCAGTTGCTGGAGTTTCATGGCGTTCTCTCAAGGCACACAAGTTTTTAGTGGAGGGATGTTGTGACCGAGCGACAGCAATCTGCCCTTTCTTGGTGTTTTGACATTTGTCCTCGCTTCATTGCAATCCGCTTTGAAACGGGGACAGACGCTAATAACGCTAAACCCGATGGCTGAAAAATAAAGTGGATGCGTTTTTTATTCTGTTGTAGCTCGTGGCATCCAAACGCTTTGCGGGGGACGGCGGTCATCATAGGGGTATCCATTCCGATATTTTGTGATGGCTCTTGCACTTTAGTCGATACCAAGCAAGTTTAAGTCTTCCCTTTGCGTAATTTTTAAGTTGTCAAAGCGCCCTGCTACCAAGCGCGGCTTTGCGCCAGTCCATTCCATTGCGCTGGCTTCATCGGTAATCGGTGCGCCTGCGGCAAGCGCTTGTTTGAGCGCTTGTTTAAGTGGCGTAAAGCGAAACATCTGCGGGGTTAGCGCATGCCAGATGAGTTCACGCGGCAGCGTTTGCTTGACCCGTCCGTCGAGGCCTGCTTGTTTTAAGGTATCGCGCACGCGCACGGCGAGCAGGCCACCTATAGGGTCATCTTTAAGACTTTGCAGCAGCTCGTCAAGGTCACTGGTTTTAAGGTTGGGTCTGGCGGCATCGTGTACCAGTACCCAGTCCATCGATTGCGCGCCCAAGCGTTCAAGATACTGCAAGGCGGCAAGTACCGAATCCGCCCGCTCGGCACCGCCGGTTACGCGCTTAATCCGTTGATCTTGGGCACAAGGCAGGGTTTGCCAGTGTCGATCGTCTTCGGCCAGCGCAATCACCAGCTGCTTTAGCTGTGGATGGGCGAGAAAGCAGCTTAGGCTGTGCTCCAGAACGGTGCGCCCGTCGTTAAGTTGCAAATACTGTTTGGGAGTGGACAAAGCCATGCGCAGCCCACGCCCGGCGGCGGGGATAACGACCCAGAATGTCGGCAAGACGCTAGTCATGACAAGGCTTTAGACCCCTCCAAAAGCCCTCTTTTATTCAGTGAGTTACAAAAAAACATAGGGCTTATTACTGGGGGAAGTAGTAGAGGATTTCGTCCTCCTTGACCATGCCAAGGTCATAACGGGCGCGTTCTTCGGTCGCCTCAAGGCCTTGCTTAAGGTCCTTAATATCCCATTCGATCAGCTGATTGCGCGCAAGCAAGCGCTGGTTTTCCTGTTTTTGCACGATGATTTTCTGCTCATAGTCTTCGATTTGCTGCCACTGCTGCCACAGCCGGTATTGCAGGCTGGCGAGCAATGCCAGCAGCACGGCGCACAGCGGCCAAACACTGTGGCGCTGGATAAAAACTTGCAGGCTACCCATTGGATACTCCTTGTTGTTTGGTTTTTTGTTTGATTTTTGTCGCTAAATCATCCATGTAATAACGCCTCCATTTAACCTAAAAGTTTCCCCGATGAATACTGCAAAACAGTTTTGCTTTTTCACTAGGCTTAGTGCTTGTTCAGTCTAAGTCTTGTGCTGTTGTTGTTGATATTCAGCAGACCTTGCGCCTGCATAAAAAGTTCCGCGCTGCGTTTGCTTTCACCCATTTCCAATAAAAGCTGCGCCAGTTCTGTGCAGCTTTCGCGGCGAGGTTCTCGCGCAAGGCTGGCTTCATAGTAGCGGCGGGCTTTATCGAATTGTCCGCTGGCGCGACCAAGGCGAGCCAGTGCCAGCAGCAGTTCTAAGTCTTCGGGCTGGTTTTTCAGCCAGCTTTCTGCGGTTTTTAGCTGGTATTCGGGGTCACTGGTGAGCAGCTTGCCGTAGCAGGCGGCCAAGCGGCTGTCGTACTGGCGTTTGATGGCTTTGTGCAGTAGCTGTTCGGCTTGATCCGCTTCGTCCAGGCGGGCGAGTTGTTCGGCGTAGACGGCAAGCACCCGGGATTGCCCGCGCAGGGATTTGGGCAGCGCGCGCCAGAGGCTTTCGAGCGCTTGCGCCCCCGCGGCTTGTTTGAGCTGCTGGCAGGCGGCGCGTTGCTCCAGTTCAAGCCGTGTCTGTTCAGACAGCAGTCCGTGCTTTTGCAGTTTGGGCAGCAAAGGTTGCAGGGCGAGCCAGTCTTCTTGCTGCTCCAGCAGTTTTTGCAGCTTGCGCAGTATGTGCAGGTGATGGGGATACTGCGCGTGCAGGCTTTGCAGGGTCTCGCGAGCGGCGGGCAGTTCGCCCTGCTTAAGCTGCAATTCGGCTTGCATCAGGGCGGTCGCAAGGCTTTGCGCGGGGCATTGCTGCTTGGCCTGCGCAAGCAGCGCGGCGCTTTGTCCGTCATCACCCAGTTGCTGCGCGGCGTGAGCGGCGGCGAGCAAGGCAAGCAGCGGTTGCTCGCTACCCGTTGCGGCCTTTTTTAAGTACGGTAGCGCACGCTCAAAGCGTCCTTCAGCCAAAGCGAGCAGGCCGCGCTGTTCGGCGCGCCGTGAGCGGCGGCTGCGCGCGCGTTTTGACCAAGGATTAAGCCAGCCGCTTGCAAGCAGCAGGCTGCGCACGAGCAGGCCAAGCAGCCCGATGGCAAACCACAGCCCGCCCAACAAGGCGAGAAAAAACCATAGGCTTGATTCGTAGCGAAAGCCTTTAAAGGCGATCAGCACATAGCCGGGCTGCTGATAAAACAGCATGCTAAGACCCGCGCCGATAACGGCGAGCAGCAACAGGCTAAGCAGCAGACGCAAACGGGTGCCAAGGCTCATGGCGCAGCCTCCGAGGCGGCTTCCGGGACGGTGTCGGGCGTTTCGGGCGTCGCTTCGGCGTTTTGTGCTTGCTGGCGCTTTTGCATATAGCTTTGCATGGCGGTGAGCAGCGGGGCGAGATCGGGCATGCTGGGGGCGACGATTTGGCTTTGCAGTGTGCTGATGGCGCTTTGCAGGCTCTGCGTGGCGCTATCTTGCGGATTAAAGGCGAGTGTCAGCAGCTCATCGGCCTGTTTAAGTGCTTGATTGTAGACCGCCTGCTGTCCGTGCAATACCGCCCACTGTGCTTGTTCAAGGTTAAGGGTAAGTGCAAGCCTTGCCTCATTGAGGCTTTGTCCGGCGAGCAGCGGACGGATGTCTTGTCCGCCTGCCTCAAAGTCAATCCGCACATAGTGCGACAGCGCCTCGCGCCATTGTTGCCACCAGCTCTGCTCTTCGGCGCCTCGCTCGGCCACTTCAGCCGCAGCAAAGCGGGGCAGCGAGCGGCTAAGGGTGCTCGCTTGGCTGCGCAGCGCGGCGAGTTTGAGATACAGGGCGTCTCGGTCGAGGCGCGCTGCGGCTTCAAGTTGCTGCAACACTTCAGCCAGCGCCTTGCGTGTGGCAAGGCTCGCCGGGTCTTGCTGCGCGATAAGCAGTTCATCGGCGTTTTTTAGCAGCGAGCGGGCGCTGCCGACATCCTGCATCACGCTAAGGCGCAACGAAGCCAGTTGCATTTGATAGAGCGCTTCATTGAGTTGCCATGAGTGCGACCCGCTGATGTCTGAAAGACTGGCTTTAAGCTGCTGTTGCTCGTCTTGCAGCGCTGTTTGGCTTTGCTTAAGTTGCTCAAGCAGGCTTTGCTGTTGAGCGTGCTGCTCGCGCGCATCCGGCAACGCCGCCAGAGCATTTTGCAGTGTGGCAAGTTCCAGGCGACTGCCTTCAAGCTGGGTTTGCAGCGCGCTTAGAGCCGTTTTTTGCTGGCTCTCGCGCTCGATGAGCGCCCGATATTGCTGCCAAAGTTGCCAGCCGAAAAAGCCGCCCAAGGCGAGCAGCAGTAAAAATACGCCCTGCACCAGCAGCAAGGACGGTAGCGCAAGCGAGCGTGATTGGGGGGCTGGTGCAGGTTCTGCGTCTTGCGCTTTTGCAGCAGCGGTGGGTTCACTCATAACGATAATCCTTGTGATCAATACGGATTAAATACTGATTAAGCACGCCAAGCAGTGCGTCGCTGCTGGCACCTTGGCAATCGATAACCTTGGCAAATCCGGCGGCGTGCGCCTGCTGCGCAACCCGTGCACTGGGCACAAACAGTGCCAGTTTTGCGAGTTTTGGCCAATCATCTGCCGCCAGTTGAATAAGATGCTGCAAGCCTTGGGCACTGCTGACATAGAGCGCGTTCAGCCGCTGCTCTTTTATCCGCTGTACAAGAATACCGGCGGGGTAGCCTGGCAATACGCGGCGGTAGAGCGCGAGCCGATCGACCGTTACACCTTGTGCACTTAAGGTGTCGGCGAGCACAGTGCGACCGCCAACGCCTGCAAATATTAGCGCTTTGGCATTTTGCCTATCCAGTGCTGCTTGCAATTCGGGCAGCGCCAGCATGGCTTCGCTGGTATCGCCTTGCGGCGGCCAATAAGTCTTTAATCCGTAATCGTGCAGGATTTGCCCGCTGCCCGCGCCAGGGGTAAACCAAGATGGTCCCAGCGGCGGCTGCGGCCAGTAGCGGTCAAGCAAAGCAAGCCCCAGCTTGGCGGCGGGTTTGCTAAGGACTAAAACCGCTTGGTATTGATCCAGAGCCAGTATGCGCAAGCGTTGCTCGGTGGTTTCCGGCAAGGGGAGGCTCGCCAGCAGCGGCAGGCAATTGGAATAAACGCCGTGCTTGGCGAGTGTTTGCGAAAGCCTCGAACAGTCCTCTGCCGGACGGGTCAGCAGCAAGCGCAAGGCATTAGGCGGCGTTGCCATAGACCGCCTGCAAAATGTCGTCTGCGCCTTGGCTTAATAAGTCTTCGGCGATACGAATGCCAAGGGCTTCGGCTTGAGCTGTGTCACCTGTGCCTTCGGCGTGCAGCAGCAATCGCCCATCCGGTTGGCCGACCAAGCCACGCAGATGCAGTCTGCCGTCGATCAGTTCGGCGTAGCAGGCAATCGGCACTTGGCAGCCGCCCGCCAATCGTCGGTTTAATGCCCGTTCGGCGCGTACACAAAGCGCCGTTTGCTCATCCTGCAAAGGTGCCAACAGTGCGTGCAGGGTTTTATCTTCGCTACGGCATTCAATACCGACTGCGCCTTGCCCACCGGCCGGCAGGCAAATCTCGGCAGGCAACCGTTCGCGGATACGTGACTGATAGCCCAAGCGAACAAGACCGGCAGCGGCCAAGATAATCGCGTCATAGTCACCGGCATCGAGCTTGCCAAGGCGCGTATCCAAATTACCGCGCAAAAAGCGCACGGATAAATCCGGCCTGAGCGCCAACAACTGCGCTTGTCGGCGCAGGCTGGAGGTGCCAAGGACGCTGCCTTCGGGCAGCTCGGCAAGGCTTTTATGGTGATTGGAGACAAACGCATCGCGCGGGTCTTCGCGCTCGCAGATGCAAAAAAGCCCAAGGCCAGCCGGAAACTCCATCGGCACATCCTTCATCGAGTGCACCGCAATATCGGCCTCGCCTGCCAGCAGGGCGTTTTCCAGCTCTTTAACAAACAAGCCTTTACCACCAATTTTGGCAAGCGGTGAATCCAATAATTGGTCGCCCCGGCTTTGCATCGGCACGAGCTCAACCACAAGCGAAGGATGCGCCTGCTGAAGTTTTTGCCGCACATATTCGGCTTGCCACAAAGCCAGGGCACTTTTGCGCGTTGCAATACGAATGTAGGAGCAGGGCATGAGCGTCGCTTAAAACGATCGAAAGAGATGATGATAGCAGGCTGGCACCCTCCCCCGAAGCTCTCTCCTGCAACAATCGTTAAAAATTGCCGGTACAATATCGCTATGAAAATCGAATTTGACCCCACCAAAGATGCGATTAACCGCGACAAGCACGGGATTTCGCTAGGCGAAGCTACCCGCATCGATTGGGATAACGCCGTGACTTGGCCGGACCTTCGTTTCGATTACGGCGAAGACCGTATGCGTGGTTTGGGCTACATCGGGGAGCGTCTGTACCATGTCGCGTTCGTTGACCGCGGACAGGTACGGCGCGTGATCAGTTTTCGCAAAGCCAACACGAGGGAGCTCAACGACTATGTACGTTACTTTGAAAAACGGTAAACGCTTGCGTATGCCAACGCCAGAAGAAGACGCCGCCATTACGGCGGCTGCCATGAGTGATCCAGACGCGCGCCCGCTAACCGACGAAGAATGGGAAGCGGCCAGACCATTTATGCGTATCGGCGCGCGCCCGGTCGGCAGGCCAAAGGTGGAAACACCGAAACCCAAAGTGACGATGCGTCTTTCGCCCGATGTGCTGGCGGCGCTACGCGCCACGGGGCGAGGCTGGCAAACACGTATTGACGCGTTGCTACGTGAGGCGATCGAGCAGGGGCGGATTTGAGCGGTCATGCGCCGTGATACAGCCACTTTTTGAGCCTTTATCATCACCAGCGGATAGCGTAGATAAAGGACGAGGCGGCCAGTAAGACCATGCTGATGCCGATGCAATACCTTTAAAAACGGCGAAAACCTGCCTTTTAATTCCACGCCTTCTTCTCTTTGCATGTGGCTCCCCTTTTCTTTAAAGCCCCGCCTGCCAGTAGCAAGCGAGGCTTTTTCACGGGCAGCATGCCGCTCACTCGCTTAGGTGATGTAAAAAGCAGGCTCTGTGCTGCGACAACGCAAAACTTGTTATACCGCGACTGTTCGTAGGACAATTGCTTTTTTCTACGCCTTGACTTTATCGCCTGCTCGCAATGGCTCTGCTCGCCCTTGGTATCAACCACCAGACCGCGCCGCTGGAAATCCGCGAACGCGCGTCCTTTGCGCCTGATCAATTAACCACTGCGTTGCAGGCGCTGTGCCAGCAAACGCAAAGCCGCGAGGCGGCGATTTTGTCCACCTGCAACCGCAGCGAACTCTATCTGGAGCAGGAGCATCCCGCCGCCGAGCGCGTTTTGGCTTGGCTTGCCCGCTGGCACAAGCTCAATCTGGAACGGCTGCGCGCCTGCACCTACGTGCACGCGGAAGACTCGGCCGTGCGCCATATGATGCGCGTGGCGGCGGGGTTAGATTCAATGGTGCTGGGCGAGCCGCAGATTTTGGGGCAGATGAAAACCGCCTTTAGCGTGGCGCGTGAAGCCGGCACCGTCGGCCCGCTGCTGAACCGCCTGTTTCAGGCCACTTTTAGCACGGCTAAGCAAGTGCGCACCGATACCGCTATTGGTGAAAACCCGGTTTCCGTCGCCTTTGCGGCAGTCAGCTTGGCGCGGCAGATTTTTAGCGATTTAAGCCGCTCGCAAGCGCTGCTGATCGGCGCGGGGGAAACCATCTCGCTGGTCGCCCGCCACTTGCGCGATTTGGGCATTGCTAAATTGGTGGTCGCCAACCGCACGGCAGAGCGCGCCAATGCGCTGGCCGAACAGTTTGCCGCTAAAGCCGTGCTGCTTTCGGATATTCCGGCAGAACTGGTGCACAGCGATATTGTGATCAGCTCCACCGCCAGCCCGTTGCCGATTTTGGGCAAAGGTGCGGTGGAAGCGGCGCTGAAAAAGCGCAAACACAAGCCGATTTTTATGGTCGATATTGCCGTCCCACGGGATATTGAGCCGCAAATCGGCGAACTGGCCGACGTTTATCTGTACACGGTGGATGACTTGCAGCAAGTCATCCAAGACAACATTAAAAGCCGCCAATCCGCCGCGCTCGCTGCGGAAGAGTTGGTGCTGTGCGGCACCAGCGCCTTTATGCAGCAATTGCGCGAACGCGCCGCCGCCAGCGCGCTGCGCGACTACCGGGCGCAGGCCGAACGCTTGCGTGATGAAGAACTTGGCAAAGCCAGCCGCCTGCTGGCCGCCGGACAATCGCCGGATGCCGTGCTGGCGCAGCTTGCGCGAACGCTTACCAATAAATTGCTGCACGCGCCAACCGTGCAATTGAAGCGTTTTTCTGCCGAAGGACGCGCTGACGCGCTGGCGATCGCCCAAGAAATGTTAATGATAAAAGAGACCTCGCAATGAAGCCTTCGCTACTGGCCCGATTGGAAGGCTTGACCGAGCGTTTTGAAGAACTCACGGCATTATTGGGTGATGCGGATATTATCCAGGACCAGCCACGTTTTCGCGCCTTTTCCAAGGAATACGCCGATATTGAGCCGATTATCGCCGCATTTTCTGCGCTTAACCAGGCCAAAACACAGCTTGAAGAAGCCAAAGCGCTGCAACATGACAGCGACCCTTCCATGCGCGAACTGGCCGAAGAAGAAGCGCAGGCCGCGCAAATCGCTATCGGCGAACATCAAGCCCATCTGGAACGCCTGCTGCTGCCCAAAGACCCGTCCGACGCGCGCAATGTGTTTTTGGAAATCCGCGCCGGAACCGGTGGCGACGAGGCGGCGATTTTTTCCGGAGACCTGCTGCGCATGTACCTGCGCTACGCGGAAAAACAAGGCTGGCGCATGGAAATTTTATCCGCCAGTGAAGGTGAGCACGGCGGCTACAAAGAAGTCATCAGCCGTATCGAAGGCAGCGAGGTTTACGCCTTTTTAAAATTTGAATCCGGTGCCCACCGCGTGCAGCGCGTGCCGCAGACCGAATCGCAAGGGCGCATTCACACGTCCGCTTGCACGGTTGCCGTGCTGCCTGAACCGGACGAACAGCAGGCGATTGAAATCAATCCGGCGGATTTGCGTATCGATACCTTTCGTGCCTCCGGCGCGGGCGGGCAGCACATCAACAAGACCGATTCGGCCATCCGCATTACCCATCTGCCGACCGGCATGGTGGTTGAATGCCAAGAGGAGCGCTCGCAGCACAAAAACCGCGCCCGCGCCTTGGCCTGGCTGGCCGCGCGTTTGCAGGACGAACAAGACCGCGCCGCACAGCAAAAAATCGCAGAAACCCGCAAACTGTTAGTCGGCAGCGGCGACCGCTCGCAGCGCATCCGCACCTACAACTACCCGCAAGGGCGCGTTACCGACCATCGTATCAATCTCACCTTGTACAGCCTCGATGAAGTGCTCGCAGGCGGCGTAGACGCGCTGATCGAACCGCTGCGTCTGGAATATCAAGCAGAACTTCTGGCCGCGCTGGGGGACGATTGAACACAACGCCCGCAGCTCTGCTGAACTGCGCCGAGCTGCCGGATTCGCCCAGTGCCAGGCTTGATGCCGAGCTGCTTCTATGTGCCGCCTTGGGTAAGCCGCGCAGCTATCTATACGCTTGGCCGGACAAGCCGTTAAGTCCGCGGCAAATGGAAACCTTTGCGGGTTTTCTGGCAAGGCGCAGAGCGGGCGAGCCCATCGCCTATATCTTGGGCAAGCAGGGCTTTTACAGTCTGGATCTATCGGTCAATCAGCACTGTTTAATTCCCCGTGCCGACACCGAAACCTTGGTCGAAGCCGCGCTGCAACGCCTGCCCGATACGCCCGCCAGACTTTTGGATTTAGGCACAGGCAGCGGCGCGATTGCTTTGGCGCTCGCCCGCGCCCGGCCAAGCTGGCAACTGCTTGGCGTGGATAAACAAGCAGAAGCTGTAGACCTTGCCGAGCAGAACCGCAAGCAACTTCATCTCAGCAACGTGCAATTTGTGCAAAGCGACTGGTTTGCCGCCGTACGCGGCCTGCGTTTTACCGCCATCCTCAGCAACCCGCCCTATATCGCCGAAAACGACCAACACCTTGACGAGCTGCGCTTTGAACCGCGCAGCGCACTGGTTGCAGGCAAAGACGGATTTGACGATTTGCGTCATATCATCGGCCAGGCGCCGGGTTATCTGGAAGCTAATGGCCTGTTATTGCTCGAACACGGCTGGCAACAGGCCGAAGCCGTCAGAGCATTACTGGCGACGGCAGGCTTTAGCCAAATCGAAAGCCTGCGCGACTTAGGCGGCAATTGGCGCGTTAGCTTGGGCAGGTTGGAGTAGGAGAGGGCTGTCCCTTGCTAAGCGATAACGAACTGCTGCGCTACAGCAGGCAGCTTTTATTGCCCGAGCTGGATGCTGCCGGACAGCTCAAACTCAAACAAAGCCGCGTGCTGATAGCGGGGCTTGGCGGGCTGGGTTCACCGGTTGCGCTTTACCTCGCGGCGGCAGGCGTGGGTGAAATCCACCTGTGCGATTTTGACTGTATCGAGCTTTCCAACCTCGCGCGGCAGATTTTGTATGACAGCGCCGCCATTGGCCAACACAAAACCGAAGCTGCCGTGGCAAGGCTTGCGCGACTTAATCCCGGCATCAAACTGCATCCCCACAGGGTTCAGTTGGATAACGACAATCTAAAAGAGCGGATTCACGCGGTGGATCTGGTGCTGGACTGTACCGATAACTTCGCCGTGCGCGAGGCGATTAACAGCGCTTGTGTGGCCGCTCGCAAACCGCTGATTAGCGGCGCGGCGATCGGCCTTAACGGCCAGCTTGCGCTGTTTGATTTACGAAAAGCCGAAAGCCCCTGTTATCACTGCCTGTACGGCAGCGGCGAAGATGAGGCCATAGGCTGTAATGAAGCGGGCGTATTAGGGCCGCTGCTTGGCGTCATCGGTAGCCTGCAAGCGCTCGAAGCGCTTAAGTTATTGGCGGGATTGGGAGAGCCTTTCGCGGGGCGCTTGCTATTGTTCGATGCGCTCACCGGCCGCTTTCGTGAACTTAAGGTGGCGCGTGACGCGCTCTGCTTGGTTTGTGGCAGGCCGCATGCCCACTGATGCCCCCATTGGCGTGTTTGATTCCGGTATCGGCGGGCTTTCCGTGTTGCTGGAAATCCGTCGTCTGCTGCCTGCCGAACCGCTGTGCTATGTCGCCGACAGTGCGCATATCCCCTACGGCGAAAAATCTCAAGACTTTATCCGCGCCCGCAGCGAGCAGATCGCCGCCTTTTTGCTGGCACAAGGCGCAAAAGCGCTGGTGCTCGCCTGCAATACCGCCACCGCCGCCGCTGTTGGTGCGCTGCGTGAACGTTACCCCAGCATTCCCATCGTCGGCATGGAACCCGCGTTAAAGCCCGCCGCCGCCGTTACGCAAAGCGGTGTGATAGGGGTGCTTGCGACCAGCGGCACACTGGGAAGCGCCAAATTTGCCGCTTTGCGCGAGCGTTTTGCAGGCAATCTGCGCGTATTAACGCAGCCTTGCCCGGGGCTGGTTGAGCGCATCGAAGCGGGCGATTTGGCCAGCATTAAGCTACGCCAGCAACTGATTGACTGGACAGCGCCACTGCTTGCGGCCGGTTGCGACACGCTGATATTGGGCTGCACCCATTACCCGTTTATCAAGCCGCTGCTGGCCGAACTGCTGCCCGCCCAGGTGCGCCTGATCGACAGCGGCGCCGCCGTCGCCAAAAGGTTGCGCCAACTGCTCGATGAACGAAAGTGGCTCAGTCCCCACCATCAGCCGCCATCAGCCGCGTTTTACAGCAGCGCTGAACCTGCTCATCTGGCCACCCATCTGCCAAGACTGTGGGGGCAACCGGCAACCGTGCAGGCATTGCCGGAAAATCCGTAATGCGGATATAAATCCAGACGCAAACCGACCTGTACTTAGCAACTACGCTGCCAAACATCCGTTAAGGTAAAACCTTGTTGATAGGGGTCAGTCGGTTCCATGCCCATTTGATACAAGCCGGTAATCCAGGCCTGTCCAGCCACGGCGGGAATAACCGCCGGATATGGACCGACTTGGCTGACCTGTTCAATGGTTCCATAAAAGCGGTTGCTGATAATGGATTCATGGATTAGCGTTTCACCTACCTGCATTTCACCGCGTGCATGCAACAAGGCAAGACGCGCAGAAGTACCAGTGCCGCAAGGCGAACGGTCGCAGCGACCCGGGGAAACGACCACTGCATTTTTGGAAATAAGCTGCCCGCCTTCACGGCGCAACGGGCCTGTTAATGAATAGTTGGTAATACCGGGAATATCGGGATTGATCGGGTGTTTAACGGCAAGTTGCTCAGCCGCTGCCCGTTTAATTTTCTCGCCGGTTTCGCAAATTTCGCGTGCTTCAGAGGGATCAATGGCAAAACCCAAGTCTTTAGCTTCCACCATTACAAAAGTCATGCCGCCGTAAACAATATCTACCCGTACCGTACCGATACCTGCTACTTCAACCGGTTTATCGCGGTGATAAACAAAAGCCGGTTGATTGATAAAACGTACTTGGGTGACTTTGCCGTTTTTGCATTCGCAGCGCACGCGGATTAAACCAGCGGGGGATTCCAGTACCAAGTGGGTTAGCGGTTCGCTCATCGGTAATATACCGGTTTCCAATAATACCGTGGCGACACACATGGTATTGGAGCCAGACATAGCAGGATATTCGGTGCTTTCTAAAATCACATAGCCCATATCCGCTTCAGGATGGTTCGATGGCAGGATAATATTGGCGTTATGCCAAGGGGCACCGCGTGGTTCAAAGAGTAGCATTTTACGAATGTCGTCTTTATGGGTTTCCAAATAAACCCGTTTATCAAACATCGTCTCACCCGGTATATAGCCCACTCCGCCCGTTATTACCTGTCCGCTTTCACCTTCGGCGTGGCAATCGACTACGTTAAGTACTTTATTAAAGCGCATGGTTTTCTCCTTGTTGCTGTTGTGATTATTTTAAAAATCGGTTTAAACAGTAGCCCCTTCGCCCCAAGTGTCACTGAGGATATGTCCTGCTGCCAACGGGTCATTGGGATCTACCCCCAATTGCGAGAAGCCATAAACAAATCCGCGCCCACTAACACGCGGCAAGACGGCGGTTTGCCCAGCAAGTTCCGTTCGCCCACGCAGATAAACAGTAAATTCGCCGCCAATAATGGAGCGGGAGGTTAAACAGTCGCCAACTTCCACCAGCCCACGCGCGGCGAGTGCCGCCAAATGCGCGCTGCTGCCAGTACCGCAAGGGGAACGGTCACAGCGCCCGGGCGCAAGTGTTGTGCAGGTTTGCCAAGTCCTGTCATCCACTTGTTGGCGAAACATCACATAAGCCAGTTGATTAAGCGCTGGCTGTTCGGGGTGATTAAGGGTTATTTGATGGCTGATTTGTTCGCGTAATCTCACGCCCGCTTCGGCGAGTTTTCGCGCATTATGCGGTTCAATAGTCAGATTTAATTGATCGACATCCATTAACGCATACCAGCAGCCACCAAAAGCAATATCGGCTTTAATGCGGCCAAAGTCTTGCGTTTCTACTTCAAGATCCATCGCGCTTGCAAAAGAAGGCGGCATATCCAACGATACCTCAAGACAGCGCCCGTCCTGGCATTTGGCCACAGCCGTTACCAAACCGGCCGGGGTTTCTAAAACAACAGTGGTTTGCGGTTCAGTCATCGGCAAAATACCGAGCTCCAATAAAGCGGTAGTCACACAGATGGCATTGCTGCCAGACATGGGGTGTGCCCGGTCGGCTTGTAATATAATAAACGCCGCATCGGCTTCTTTCGTTGTTGGTGGCAATAATAGATTAACCGACATTTGTAGACAGCCGCGCGGTTCCAAACAAACAAAGCGACGCAAACTGTCATCGACCTGATTGATATGGTTCATTTTATCCAGCATGGTTTTACCGGGGATATTGAGCACTCCAGCGGTAATGACTTTGCCAATTTCACCTTCACAGTGCACATCGACCAATTGCAAGGTTTTCTTCCAGCGCATCGTTCATTTCCTTAAAATATTAACCCCGGCCTTCTTTTGCAAGCCGGGGTTTTAATTACTTGATATACCAACCCCAAGGTTCATCGCTGTTGTAGCGGGTAATTTGTTTCGTTTCCAGATAATTATTCAGTCCCCATTCGCCAAGTTCGCGGCCAATACCGGATTGTTTATAACCGCCCCAAGGTGCTTCGGTAAAGGTCGGCTGTGAACAGTTAATCCAGACAATACCGGCACGCAGTGCTCTGGCAACCCGCTCGCAGCGCATGCTGTCTTTGGACATGACCGCCGCGCCCAAACCAAAGCGTGAATGATTGGCCGACTGCACGGCTTCTTCTTCGCTATCAAAGGGACGAATAGCCACTACCGGGCCAAAGATTTCTTCATTCCAGATAAAGCTGTCTTCAGGGACATCGGCAAAAACCGTAGGTTCAACAAAATAACCTTTATCAAACCCTGCCGGACGTTTGCCGCCGCAAACCAAACGAGCATTTTGTTGTTTGCCTTTTTCAATGGCGGCGAGTACCTTGTCATATTGGCTTTTATTAACAATCGGGCCTAATAAAGTGTCTTCTTGTATGCCGTTGCCAATGGTAATTTTTGCCGCTTGCTGCGCAATACACGCCAACAGCTTTTCATAAAGCGGGCGCTCCACCAATACGCGGGAAGTCGCCGAACACACTTGACCCTGGTTAAAGAAAATACCAAACATGACCCACTCCACCGCCTGTTCAATATCGCTGTCAGCAAATACGATAAAGGGCGATTTTCCGCCTAACTCCAGACTGATATTTTTAATATCGCGGGCAGCCGCGGCCATAATGCGACTACCGGTAGGCACGCTGCCGGTAAAGGCGAGTTTATCTACATCTGGATGTTCAGCAAGCGGCGCACCGGCGTCTTTGCCAAGGCCCGTTAGCACATTTAAAACCCCCGCGGGCAGTCCTGCCATATCTGCAATTTCGGCCAGTTTTAATGCCGTTAATGGAGTTAGTTCAGAAGGCTTAAGCACCATGCAGCAACCCGCCGCCAGTGCCGGAGCGACTTTCCAGGCGGCCATTAACAGCGGGTAGTTCCACGGAATAATGGCACCGGCTACGCCTATGGGTTCTTTGCGGATTTTCGTTTTAAAACGCGTATCGCCAAGCGAAAGCGGATATTCTTGATTGCTGTCCAATTTTTCTGCAAGGTCTGCATAAAAATCAAAGCAACCGGCGCTGTCATCCATATCCGCCAAGGCTTCGGTTAATGGCTTGCCGTTATCTTTTACTTCCAGCTCGGCCAATGGTTTTCTTTGCGCCCTGATGCCGTCTGCAATCTTGCGAAGAAACACCGCACGCTCAGCGCCGCTGGTTTTCGGCCAATGACCTTTATCAAAAGCACTGCGCGCCGCTTTAACGGCGGTGTCAATATCTTCACTACTGGCGGCGGCTACTTGGCAGATCAGTGTTTCATCGGCCGGGTTAATCGTTTCAAAAGTACCGCCTTTAATAGGGGCGACCCATTGGCCGTTAATGTAGAGTTTGTTGCTATTCATTGGAGCGTCTCCTTACCGGTTAAAAGCGCGTTGCGCGAAATGGGGTTAAATCCTGTGAAGGGGTTTTAGCCAGGGCAAGTTCTGCAATCAATCGACCGGTGGTTGCACCTAGAGCGAGACCCAACTGGCCGTGACCAAAAGCCAAAAGCACATTATCAAGGCGCGGACTCTTATCAATAATGGGTTTGGTATCGGGTAGAAAAGGCCGCCAGCCCACGCCAAACTCTACCGGCTCGGTATTTAATTGCGGCAGCAGTTTTTTGGCTTTATCCAATATAATTTGTGCCCGGTTAAAGTTGGGCTGTGCATTATTGCCAGCAAATTCAATGGTGCCGCCAATTTGCAGGCCACGTGTCATCGGAGTAAAACAAAAACCACCGTCTGCATAAATGATGGAATGGCGAATTTCTACTTGTGGATCAGGCAAAACCGCCTGATAACCACCAATAGCGGCAAGGGGTACTTTATTGATGCCTAATTGGCGGAAAAACGCTTTTGAACCATTACCGGCCGCCAATACCAAAGTATCGGCAGGCAGTTGTTCGCCGCTGGCCAGTAAAACCGCGCTGGCTTTACCATTTTTTTCTTCCAATGCATTCACTTTGCCCAATATCCGTTTACCGCCCTTGGCGATAAAACTGGTCGTAAGCGCCGCAATAAATCCTTCAGTATCGGCAACCGCTCGCCATTCCGGCAGCAATACAGCGTATTTGAGTTTGCCGGCTAAAGCCGGTTCCAATTCGGCAATGGCCGTTTCATTTAATTCTTCTACTTTAAACCCCAACTCTTTACGAAGTGCAAAAAAAGCGCGCTCATGTATCAGGTCTTTTTCTTGACCAAACAATTCAATGACCGGACGTTCGCCGAGCAGCTTTTTATCTTCGCAAGCATCCAGCAAAGGCGCGTAATCGTCATAAATATGATGGGTAAGGCTCGCCAGTGCTTTGGCGATTTCACGGATGCGGTGTTGTCGTGCACAAGCAATAAAACGTAAAAACCAAGGCAATATCGCAGGTAATACTTTTGGCCGAAGTGCCAACGGTCCTGTTTGGTCAAGCAGCCAGCCGGGGATTTTCTTTAATATGCCGGGCTTTGAAAGCGGAATCACTTCACTGACGGCAATCTGCCCGCAGCTCCATTTGGCGGTGGAATCACCGGGTTCTGCCGGGTCAATCAAGGTGACTTGCCAATTTTCCCGCTGTAAATATAAAGCGCAGCAAATACCGACAATGCCGCCGCCAATCACAATAGCTTGTTGTGCGTCGCTCATATATTTTCCTTTTGTGCGGAAAAGTCATTCAGGCTAAAGCCATTCCAATAAGGCTCAGTTTTATTAACCCAAATGGTGTTTTCACCGGTAATAAAGGCTCGACCCTCTACACTGGGTAGAACCGCTTGCGTGCCGTCCGCTAAAACCGTTACTTCTTCTACCCTGCCAATAAAATAACTGCCGATCAGGCTTTCATGTTTAAACGGTTCGTGTTTTTTCAGTAACCCTTTAAAAAAACGTTGTGCTACCCGTGCCGAGGTTCCGGTACCACAGGGTGAACGGTCGATTAGCTCACTTCCAGCAATGACTACCGAGCGCCCATCAGCATCGCTGGGCTTGCCTGCCCACATGCAGTGTTTAACACCGGTAATACCGGGATTTTCTGGATGGACGATGGAAAATTCATGATTGACTTGTTGTTGTAACTGCCAGCCATAATCGAGCAATTGTGCCGGGGTAAAGTGCTCACAGCCTGGGTAATGGGCTTGTGGCTCAATAATCGGATAAAAATTACCGCCATAGGCAATATCAAAGATCAATTCGCCCAGCGGTTTAAAATCCATACGCAAACCCCTTGCCAATAAAAAACTGGGGACATTGGTAAAGCGTACCGAGTGAATTTTATGGCCTTGCTTTTGATAACTTGCCGTGACTTGTCCAGCCGGGACATCAACCGTTACTTGGCCTTCTTGTTTGGGTTTAATTAAGCCTTGTTCCAGCGCAAAGGTAATGGAGCCAATGGTGGCATGACCGCACATCGGCAAGCAGCCGGAGGTTTCGGCAAAAATAAGGGCAAAATCGGACGTTTCAGTTAATGGTGGATAAAACAAGGTGCCGGACATATGCGCATGGCCGCGCGGTTCGAGCATAAGTGCACGGCGAATCCAGTCGTATTCGGCGATAAAGTGCTCGCGCCGTTCACTCATGGTTTTGCCATAAAGTTCCGGTGCGCCTGCGATGACCATACGTACTGGCATGCCTTCGGTATGACCTTCGATAGTTTTAAATAGGTGTTGCATAGTTCACCTTTGCTCCCTCTCCCATAAAAGGGAGAGGGGAAAATATCGACCATTGGCGACAATATCGTTTATTGAGCGAGTTCAAATACCTTGCGGAACTCGGTCTTTTCTTCATCCGTTAATGGCAGAAGTGGTGCACGCGCAGGACCTGATTTAAAACCGGCCAGTTCTGTGCCGTATTTAACTTTTTGTACAAACTTGCCACTTTCAAGGTTTGCCATAACCGGGAAGAGTTTGCGCATTACCGCTTGTGCACCGCGAATATCGCCGCTACTGAACTTGTTATAAAGTTCATTGGCCTGCGGACCGAAAGCATTGGCCGGGCCGCAAATCCAACTGGTCGCACCCCAGAGTAAAAAGTCCAGCGCCTGGTCATCACTGCCGCAAGACAATTGAATTTTGCCTGAGTATTTTTCGCCAATTTCAATGGCACGCAACAGTTCGCCACTGCTTTCTTTAATGGCGATCACTTGCGGATGGTCTTTAAAGGCTTCAACAATCTCCATACCCACTGCGGTATTGGTGCGTACCGGATAGTTGTACAGGGTTAAGGTGATTTGCGGGAAGGCGGCAAGAATAGCCTTATAGTGAGAAAGTAATTCGGCCTGTGAAGGCAGGCAATAATAAGGCGCGGCAATCAGTAGATTGTTATAACCGCAATCAACGGCTTGCTGCACTTGTTCAATCACTTCACGGGTGCTCGAACCGTTCGCGCCTGCCATCAACATACCGCGCTCACCGACCACCTCTTTGGCGGTTTTCATCACCTGGCGGCGTTCTTCGTTGGACAGTGCGTAGTATTCGCCAGTTGAACCCAATACCACAAAACCGCTTGCGCCGATTTTAAGATGGTATTCGAGCAGGTCGGCAAAGACTTCATGGTTTACCGAGCCGTTATCGTGCATCGGGGTAATAATGGCCGGGATAATGCCTTTAAGTTGTAACATGCTAGTCTCCATTGACGGGGTTAATAGGCAAAGCGCCTAAGCAGGCGGGCTTCAATCAGCCCGACAAGACGGGTTAGCGGGAAAGCCACTAAAAAGTAAATCGCGGCAACGGCGGATAAAAACTCCACCGGCCTTGCGGTGCTGTTGGAAATGTTTTGCCCGACAAACATTAAATCGGCTATGCCTACCGAGGAAATCAAGGCGCTTTCCTTAAACAGGCTGACGATATTGGAAAGCAACGGCGGAATGGCGCGCAGCAGCGCTTGCGGAAAAATCACATATTGGGTTTGAATGCGCAGTCCCAAACCCAATGCGGTGCAGGCATCGTATTGTTCACTGTTGATGGATTTGAGCGCACCACGAAAAGTTTCGCAGGTAATGGCGGACATAAACAAGGTCAGTGAAATCACCACAGAAAGATAAGGCGGGATATTGATGCCAAATACCACCGGCAGGCAGAAAAATATCCAAAAGATCTGTATCAGTAATGGTGTACCACGAAAAAACTCGACAAATAAAGTGGTTGGCAAGCGCACAAAAAACCAGCGGGAATTACGCAATAATGAAAGCATAAAACCACACAGACTACCGATAAGCGCACAACTTGCAGTAAAGGCAAGCGTTACCCCAAGCCCTTTAAGCAATACCAGCCAAAAGGGCAATACGGCGGAAAAATCAAAACTGATCATGCTGATTAACTCCTGCCGGTGGCGGCATCCTGTTTGCGCTCGATGTATTGCACCAGTTGGGCAATAGGCAGTGACAGGGCGAAATAAATCAATGCGACCACGCTGTAAGTTTCCAGCGGGCGATAAGCATCGGTGGCGAGCATTTTGGCGACGTACATTAAATCGCCGACGGCGACAATGGCGACCAGTGCGGTTTGCTGCAAGCCGCCTATGGCATTGGTCATCAATACTGGCGTTGCGTTGCGCAGTGCTTGCGGCAGTATGACAAACAAGGTGCGCTGCCAAGCTTTTAAACCCAGCGCCGTACAGGCATCCAGGTGTTCGCGCGGTATGGCCTGAACACCGGCGCGATAAGCTTCGGAATTAAACGCGGTCATATTTAATCCGAGCGCTAAAAAGCCCATCATGATCGGATCAATAAAGACATTAAACAGCATCGGCACGCAGTAGAAAAACCAGACGACCTGCAATAACACCGGTGTGCAACGGAACAGTTCAATAAACATCTGCGCCGGAAAGCGGATAAAAAACCAGCGGCTTAACGTCATCAAACAAAGAACAAAACCGCAAACAAGACCAATCAGATTGGAAACCACGGCGAGCTTTAAGGTGACTTGCAATCCTTCCCACAGCATGGGCAGGCTGCCGCTTAAAAAATGAAAATCAAACTGATAATTCATGGTCGCGCCCGTTAATTAAAGTGGATGACCTTTTCCAGAAACTCGCGTGTGCGCGTTTCTTTGGGTTGTTTGAAAAGCTGTTCGGGCGGGCCTTGTTCAATAATTTTGCCGTCGGCGCAGAACACTACGCGAGTGGCAATGTGTTTGGCAAAATGCATATCGTGGGTGACGATAATCATCGCCATATGTTGTTCAGCCAGTTGCAGCATGACGTTTTGCACTTCAATGACCATTTCCGGGTCGAGTGCCGATGTGACTTCATCAAATAGCATTAAACGCGGTTCGAGCATTAAGGCACGGGCAATGGCGACACGCTGTTTTTGTCCACCGGAAAGTTGACTGGGATAGCTGTTGATTTTTTCTTCCATGCCTAAACGTGCTAAAAAGTGGCGGGCTTTTTCGGTCGCCTGTTGTTTGGACAGGCCATGCACTTTGCAGGGTGCCAAAATCATATTGCCGAGTACGGATAAATGCGGAAACAAGGTGTAGTGCTGAAAAACCATGCCGATTTGTTGTTGCAAATGGGCATCCAGCGGTTTGCCTTTATGTTCTGCGGCTCTTATATAGGTTTGTCCTTGAAAACAAATGGTGCCGCCTTGAATGCTTTCCAAGCCCATCAATACGCGCAGCAAGGAGCTTTTACCGCTGCCACTGGGCCCGATAATCACCAAGCGGTCATCGGCGCGCATATCCAAATCCATCTTATCCATCACCACCAATTGATTGCCGTAGGTTTTATAAACACCGCGCAAACTGATAAAGCTTTGTTCACCGGTGATTTCAGTGTCTGTTTGCTTTGCGGGTTGTACTTCGCTTTGCTTTTTAACCGATTTTATATTGGCGTTCATGGTGTTTTCCCTTGACTAAAGCCGCTTTTTCAAGCGGCTTTATGGATTGCGCAATGTTTACTTCGCAGCTTTTGCAACCTCGGCAAAAGCTTGATCCATCCAGCGCGCAATATCGCCATTGTCGATACGATGGGTGATATAAATATCCAGCACGGCCAAGTCAGCCGGAGAAATATTCCGTGGCAATCCGAAGCCAATGCCTTGTTTTGCAATCGCAGGGTTCGGGTAGATTTCCCTGACCCAATCATTGGCAAGGGCAAATAAATGATTGGTTGAGGCTTCATCGGACAATATATCCGCGCGTTTGGACATCAGCGCAAGCCGTGTTTCATCCATGCCGGGCAGGCGCATGATATTGGCCTTTTTCATAACCTCGGTGGTGGCTTTATCACCTACAGCGCCCGACATCACGGCAATATTAATGCCGGCTTTGTCATAATCGGCCACAGCGGTTGTGCTATCTTTAAACTTTGGATTATCTTTATGCACCAGGAAATTAACCTGATAATCCACCGCCGCTTTGGAAAAAGCCACCGCCAAGGCGCGTTCTGGAGTGGGATTAAGCGCCATCGCCATATCCCATTTATTGCCTTGCAATCCGGCAACAATGGCATCCCAGGTGGTATCGACAAATTCAACTTTAACTTTGAGTACCTTTTCACCAAAGTCACGGCATAGCTCAGAAAATATGCCGCTGTATTCATTGGTCAGCGGGTTTTTCATCACATAGGGTGCAGCCACTGCCGCTCCGCAACGTAATACGCCGGCTTTTTGTACGTTTTGCCAGACATTGGCATCGGCGGCCTGCGCCGTGCCTTGCAGCAGCAAGGCGACACTGGCAGTTATTATGGAAAAAGCATTTAGCTGTTTTTTCACTTGTTTAATCAGATGCATGGTATTTCTCCTTATATTTAAGCCAACATGGCCGGACTTGTTATTTAAATAGTTAGATTATTGGGTTGCCGCTACCGCCTGCTGCACGGATTCTTCCACCATCCGTTCAAAGTCTCCGGCATCTTTACGTCTGCGCAGATAAATATTGAGGGTAGCGAGATCAGCCGCAGACATCTCGCGGGAAAGCCCAAAAGCCACGTAGCCTTTTTCCAGTGCCGGATTTAAAGGTACTTGCTGGTACCCGGGATTAGTGGCCAGTGTGGTCAGTTGCTCAATGCTGTCACCCGCCCATATATCCACACGGCGGCTCATCAGGCCAAGACGCACCTCATCAATAGCGGGCAACAGTTGCACGGTCGCTTGTTTGATGATCGGTTTAAGCGCTGCGGCATGCGTGCTGCCCGCCTGTGTGCCGATGACCACGCCGACTTTGTCATAATCCATGATGGTATTGCCCGCAGTGGCAAACTTGGGATTGTTTTTGTACATGACAAAAGCCGTTTCCGAGGACACCACCGGATCAGAAAACGCCACCACCAAGGAGCGTGCAGGCGTTGGGTTAAGTGCCAGTGCCATATCCCATTTATTGCTTTGCAGGCCCGCCACCAAGTTATCCCAGGTGGCATCGACAAATTCGACTTTCACGTTAAGCACCTGCTCGCCGAAATCGCGGCATAGGTCTGCATGAATACCGCTGTACTGCCCACTTTTCGGGTCGCGCATCACATAAACCGGTGCAGGTGCCGCCCCGCAGCGCAATACGCCTTTCTTTTGAATGGTGCTCCATGAACTTTCTGCTTGAGCCGGGGCTTGCAGCAGCAGTGCGCTGGCGGCAGCGAAAGCGACAAGGGCGATTTTGGCTGGCTGGAACATATCAGACTCTCCTTGAGTTTTTGTTGGATTACTTGAGGACAAGCTTCAGCGTCATGCTTTATGTGTGCAATGCTGCATTCAGCAAACTCCACAATATAGACCTTGCAAATTCTTTGTCAATAGCCTGGTGAGGATTTTGCTGATTTTTAAAGAACAACCCGCCTGCGGCTCGCTTAAGCCCTGTGCAAAACCCCTCGCAAACCCTGCCGATAAGCCTGTGCAGAGCCTTCGGCAAAACCTGCCTGTGCATAACCTGCCTGGTTATACACAGTATTTTCTTCGCTTATCCTTAAGCTAAAGCCTTTCCATCCGCAGACTTATCCTGCTCGGCAAGGTCTGGCAGGTTCTGCCTTGGCAAGAGTTATCCACAGAAAAAAGCCTCACTAGTAAAAAAAACAACAAAGAGCTTTATATAAAGACTTTTCTATTATTTTGATGTGGCAAGGTTTAAGTTCTAAAGACTCAGCTTTCTGAAAAAGACCAGGCGCTCTATACTTTCAGGCTTATTTTTTAGCTTTGAGGTGCGCTTGGACTATCCACAGCGTTTTGATGTGATTGTGGTCGGCGGCGGCCATGCGGGAACGGAAGCGGCCCTTGCAGCCGCACGGATGGGTGCGAGGGCGCTGCTGCTGACGCACAATCTGGAAACCTTGGGGCAAATGAGCTGCAACCCATCCATCGGCGGCATCGGCAAAAGTCATCTGGTACGCGAGGTGGATGCCTTGGGCGGGGTGATGGCGTGCGCGACGGATGTCAGTGGCATTCAATTTCGTGTACTTAACAGTCGCAAAGGCCCTGCGGTTCGCGCCACTCGTGCGCAAGCAGACCGCCTGCTGTACAAAGCCGCCGTGCGGCAAACGCTGGAAAATCAACCCAACCTGTATTTATTCCAACAAAGCTGTGATGACCTGGTGCTCGAAGGCGATAAGGTCAAAGGCGTGGTCACGCAAATGGGCTTGCGTTTTTATGCACCCACTGTAGTGCTCACCAGCGGCACCTTTTTGGGCGGATTGCTGCATATTGGTCTACAAAAACAAGCCGGTGGCAGAGCGGGAGATGCGCCTTCCATTGCGCTGGCAGACAAACTGCGCGAATTGCCGCTACGTGTAGCAAGGCTTAAAACCGGAACGCCCCCACGGATTGACGGGCGCACGGTGGATTTTTCCAAAATGAAGGAACAATTCGGCGATACCCCGCTGCCGGTCATGTCCTTCTTGGGCAAGGCGGAACAACATCCCGCGCAACGCTGCTGCTGGATTACTCAAACCAACCCGCAAACCCACGAGATTATCGCCGCCAATCTTGACCGCTCGCCGATGTACTCTGGCGTGATTGAAGGTATCGGCCCGCGTTATTGCCCATCAATTGAAGATAAAATCCATCGTTTTGCCGGTAAAGACAGTCATCAGATTTTTATTGAGCCAGAAGGTTTAACCACACACGAGCTATATCCCAACGGTATTTCCACCTCACTGCCTTTTGATGTGCAATTAGCCGTTGTTCGCTCAATTGCCGGACTGGAACAAGCGCATATCTTGCGCCCGGGTTATGCCATTGAGTACGACTTTTTTGACCCGCGTGACTTAAAAAGTTCGCTGGAAACTAAACACATCGGCGGATTGTTCTTTGCCGGACAAATCAACGGCACCACCGGCTATGAAGAAGCCGCCGCGCAAGGCTTATTAGCCGGATGTAATGCCGCGCTGCAAGTGCAAGATAAAGAACCTTGGTGCCCAAGACGCGATCAAGCCTATTTAGGGGTATTGGTGGATGATTTATTAACTCAAGGCGCGCCCGAACCTTATCGCATGTTTACTTCACGCGCCGAATACCGTTTACAGTTGCGCGAAGATAATGCCGATTTACGGCTAACCGAAATAGGCCGTCACTTAGGTTTAGTGGATGATCAGCGCTGGGCGGCTTTTTGCAGAAAACGCGAGGCGATTGAACAAGAACAGCAGCGTTTAAAAGCCACCTGGGTTCAGCCCAACAGCACCGAGGCGCAGCGCTTTGCCAAGCAGTTTGGCAGCACACTGACCCATGAATATAATCTAAATGCTTTACTGGCAAGACCGGAAGTTACTTACTGCAAGCTGCTAGAGGCTTGTGAATTACTGCCAGCAGAAGCTGCAGTGGCGCAGCAAGTGGAAACACAAATTAAATACCAAGGTTATTTAACTCGCCAGCAAGAAGAGATTGAACGGCTTAAAAATGCTGAACAAATCAAGCTGCCGGATGCGTTGGATTATTCACAAATAGGTGGATTATCCAAAGAAATCCAGCTAAAACTCGCCGCCACTCGTCCACAAACCTTAGGACAAGCAGGGCGTATTGCAGGGGTTACGCCAGCCGCTTTGTCGCTTTTATTAATTTATCTAAAAAATACCAAGAGCTAGCTAAAGTGGTACAAGGATGAGCGGGTTATTGGCTGAACTTAAGCAAGGTTTAAATGCATTAAATCTTGAAATAAGCGCTTTGCAACAGCAAAAGTTGCTGGATTATCTGGCCTTGTTGGTTAAATGGAATAAGGCTTATAACTTAACAGCAGTACGTGATCCAAACGAAATGGTTTCCCGCCATTTGCTGGATAGTTTAAGTATTGCCCCTTGGATTAAACCCATCATCGGGCGCTTTTTGGACGTGGGCAGTGGCGGCGGATTGCCGGGCGTACCGCTGGCTATTGTCTTTCCTGAAAAAAACTGGACACTGGTCGATAGTATCGGCAAAAAGGTGCGCTTTCTAATCCAGGTTAAACTGCAATTAAACTTGGATAATCTGCAAGCCGTACAAACGCGGATTGAGCAGTTGCAGACCGATACACCCTTTAACGGTATTGTTTCAAGGGCCTTTAGTGAAGTGGCCGACTTTGCCGAAAAAACCCGCCATTTGGGCGACAGCCAAACCCATTGGCTGGCCATGAAAGGCGCGGCAATGGCTGAAGAATTACAGCAACTGCCGAAGGATTTTCACTGCGCGGCAAACCACTTAGTTAAAGTTCCCGGTTGCCAAGCACGGCGTCATCTGTTGATATTGCGCCGCACTGCTTAATTTTTAATCCATCTTCAATCAAGAGCCGCGCCTATGGCCAAAGTGTTTGCGATAGCCAATCAAAAAGGCGGAGTGGGTAAAACCACCACCTGCATCAATCTGGCCGCCTCGCTGGCCGAAACGCGCCGCCATGTGCTACTGATAGACCTCGACCCGCAAGGCAACGCCACCACCGGCAGCGGTATCGACAAACTGGCGCTTAGCCACTCCATCCACGAAGTCTTGACCGGCGAATGTGACCTGATCGAAGCCATGCAGTTTTGCGAACAGGGCGGCTATCAACTGCTGCCGGCTAATCGCAATTTAACCGCCGCCGAGGTTAGCCTGCTGCAAATGTCCGGCAAAGAGGCCAGGTTGCGCAAGGCGCTCGAACCGGTGCGCGAGAATTACGATTACATCCTGATTGACTGCCCGCCCTCGCTATCCATGCTCACCATTAACGCGCTGGTCGCCGCCGACGGGGTGATTATCCCGATGCAGTGCGAGTATTACGCACTCGAAGGCTTGACCGATTTAATGGCCTCGATTGAGCGAATCGGTGCGCGGTTTAATCCAGCGCTTAAAATTGAAGGATTACTGCGCACCATGGTTGACACGCGCATCAGCCTGACCCAAGACGTGAGTGAGCAGCTTAAACAACATTTTGCCGAGCGCCTTTACAACACCGTAATTCCGCGCAATGTGCGCCTTGCAGAAGCGCCGAGTTTTGGTCTTCCGGCGCTGGCTTACGACAAAACATCACGAGGCGCACAGGCTTATCTGGCGCTAGCCGGAGAAATCGCCCGTCGGCAGCGTAAAGCGCAGCAAAGCGGCACAAATTAAGAGGACGTTATGGCGGTAAAAAAAAGAGGACTGGGGCGCGGCTTGGATGCCCTGCTGGGCGGCGGCAGCGAGCTGTTGCAAGAGCAAGCCAGCAATGCCGGTCGCGACGAATTACAGCATCTGCCGCTGGACCTGATTTCGCGTGGCAAATACCAGCCGCGCCGTGATATGGACCCAGCAATGCTGGAAGAACTCGCCAATTCCATCAAAGCGCAAGGCGTTATGCAGCCTGTGGTGGTGCGTCCGATAGGTCAAGGTCGCTATGAACTGATAGCCGGTGAGAGGCGCTGGCGAGCCAGTAGCCAAGCAGGTCTAAGCAAAATCCCCGCCTTGATACGCGAAGTCCCCGATGAAACCGCCATCGCCCTGGCGCTGATTGAAAATATCCAGCGCGAAGACCTAAATCCGATCGAAGAAGCGCTCGCCCTGCAACGGCTGCAACAGGAATTTGAACTCACCCAACAGCAAGTCGCCGAAGCGGTCGGTAAATCACGCGCCAGCGTCGCCAACTTACTGCGACTGATCAGTCTGCCGGAAGAAGTGAAAACCCTGCTTGCGCATGGCGACCTGGAAATGGGGCACGCCCGCGCCTTATTGGGATTACCCGAAGAACGCCAAAGCGAAGGCGCACGCAGGGTAGTCGCCGATTCGCTTAATGTGCGGCAAACCGAAGCCTTGGTCAGACTTTGGCTGGCCGCTAAACCTCAAAGCAAGCCGCTACCAATAGACCCGGACATCAGCCGTCTGGAAAGACGCTTGGCCGAAAAACTAGGCGCTGCCGTGCATATCAAACACAGCGCCAAAGGCCGCGGGCAACTGGTTATCCGCTACGACTCGCTCGACGCGTTGCAAGGCGTGCTGGCACATATCCAATAAGCGCTTTTAGCGGTTGAACCGGCATTGCACAGCCTTTATACTCTGCCGCGCTTTTGTCCAAGAAAGCGGCAAACACAGCACATACAGCTACAACACATAAGTTTTTTACGAGATCAGGCAGGACGCAAGGACAAAAATAAATGCAAACACAAAGCCAAGGCATAGAAAGTTCAAGGCTTGCACGGGTTTTATTGACGACCCAGTGTTGCGTTTTTGTACTGGCCTGCTTGTTGCTGTGGCAGTTTTCGGGAGAGGTCGCGGGAAAATCAGCACTGCTGGGCGGGTTGATTGCGTTTTTACCGGCGCTTTATTTTTGTCTTAAAACGCTGCGCTTTAACCCCAATCATGAGGCGCGGCAAATTGTCCGCTCGTTTTACCGCGCCGAAGCAGGCAAACTTATTCTGGCTGCCGCGCTGTTTGCGCTGGTATTTGCCAAAGTAAAATCCGTGGATGCCGCCGTTTTGTTTGCGGTATTTTTTTGTACCCAGTTAAGCGGCAGCTTTGCGCCGATTTTTATAAAAACGGCAAAAGCATCCAAGGCATAAGCACTATTTAAACTTTAAGGCCAGTTTTGAGGCAAAAATGGCAGAACAAAGCGCATCAGGCTATATCCAGCACCATCTGTCCAATCTCACCTTTGGCAAGCATGCCGACGGTAGTTGGGGCTTTGCCCATACCGCCGAGCAGGCCAAAGAAATGGGTTTTTGGGCGTTTCATGTCGATACCATCGGCTGGTCGGTGGTATTGGGATTGGTCTTTATCCTGCTGTTTCGCGCAGCCGCCAAAAAAGCCACATCCGCTACGCCCGGCGGCTTGCAAAACTTTGTTGAAGTGCTGATCAGCTTTGTCGATACCAGCGTTAAAGACAGCTTTCACGGCAAAAGCCCGGTGATTGCCCCGCTTGCGCTCACCATTTTTGTCTGGGTTTTCTTGATGAACCTGATGGACTTGGTGCCGGTTGATTTTATTCCGGTGCTGGCCGCCAAAGTCGCCGGTGACGAGCATTTGTTCTTCCGCGTGGTATCCACTACCGACCCGAATGCCACCTTAGGCATGGCGCTTTCGGTATTTGGCTTGATTATTTTCTACAGCATTAAAGTCAAAGGCTTCGGCGGCTTTCTCGCAGAACTCACGCTGCATCCTTTTGGCAGCAAAAACAAACTGCTACAAGCGCTGTTAATACCGGTCAACTTCTTGCTCGAATTTGTTACGCTGATTGCCAAACCGGTATCGCTCGCGCTGCGACTGTTCGGCAATATGTATGCCGGCGAATTGATTTTTATCCTGATAGCGGTCATGTTCGGCAGCGGTATTTTCCTGTTGAGCGCTTTAGGTATTGTACTTAACTGGGCTTGGGCGGTATTTCATATCCTGATTATTACCCTGCAAGCCTTTATTTTTATGATGCTGACCATTGTTTATCTATCAATGGCGCATGAAGATAATCACTAAATCCCCGCTGTTTTTTATTGAAGTGCTTTAATAAAAAACAGTATTTGCAAATGATATAACCCCGTCGGAGGAAAGATGGAAACTGTAGTTGGAATGACCGCAATCGCCGTTGCCCTGTTAATTGGCTTGGGTGCCTTGGGTACTGCCATTGGCTTTGGTTTGCTCGGTGGCAAGTTTTTGGAAGGCGCCGCGCGCCAGCCGGAAATGGTGCCCATGCTGCAAGTGAAGATGTTTATCGTCGCCGGTCTGCTCGATGCCGTGACCATGATTGGTGTAGGTATTGCGCTGTTTTTCACCTTCGCCAACCCGTTTGTGGGTCAGGTTGCAGGCTAACCTCGCGCTGATTTTGGCAATAAACCAACCAACCCGCGAGGTGCTGCTGTGAACATAAACGCCACTTTGATTTTTCAAGGCATAGCGTTCTTTATCTTTGTCGTCTTTTGCATGAAATTTATCTGGCCGCCGGTTATCCGTGCACTGGAAGAAAGGCAAAAGAAGATCGCCGAAGGATTGGACGCCGCCAATCGCGCCGAGCGCGACTTGGATTTGGCGAAAGAAAAAATAACCGGCCAGTTGCGCGAGGCCAAAGAGCAGGCGGCTGAAATTATCGAGCAGGCGAAAAAGCGCGCCTCTGTCATGGTCGACGAAGCCCGCGAACAGGCCAAAGTTGAAGCCGAGCGCGTTAAAACGCAGGCCAGGGCGGAAATCGAGCAGGAAGTTGCCGCCATTAAAGAGGCGCTGCGTGTACAACTGGGTGCTTTAGCGGTCAGCGGGGCAGAAAAAATCCTCGGGAAGGCCGTTGATGCCAAGGCACACGACCAACTGCTGGGTCAGCTGGCGGCGCAGATTTAAGGAACGGTTATGGCAGAGCTTTCCACATTGGCGCGGCCTTATGCCAAAGCCGCTTTTGTGCATGCTAAAGCGGCGGCGCAACTTTCTGCTTGGTCTGCCATGTTGCAACTGGCGGCGCAACTTGCAAGCGATGCAAAAGTTAAGGCTTTGCTGAGTTCACCTGAGCGTAGCAGCGGCTTAAAAGCCGCGCAGTTTAATCAGGTGGCCGCCGAGGCTTTCGATCAAGCGCAGCAAAACTTTATTGGCGTACTGGCTGAAAACCGCCGCCTGTTACTGCTGCCACAAATTTATGAGCAGTTTGAACAGTACCGTGCTGAACAGGAAAAATCGCTCGATGTGCAAGTTATTAGTGCTTTTGCACTTGATGATGCACAACAAGAGCAGCTTAAAAGCGCACTCAGCAAACGCCTTGCGCGTGAAATACGCCTTGAGTTGGTCTTGGATAAAAGTCTGATTGGCGGCGTGTTAATTAAAGCCGGTGATACGGTTATCGATGGCTCAATACGTGGCAAGCTGGAAAAACTGGCCGAAGCATTAAAATCCTAACAGCCAATAGAAGGCTTTAGCGAAGGGGCAACTACACCATGCAGCAACTTAATCCCTCTGAAATTAGCGAAATTATTAAAGGTCGCATTGAAAATCTCGATGTGACCGCGCAGCCTCGTAATGAAGGCACCATTGTTTCCGTATCGGACGGAATCGTGCGTATTTATGGTCTGGCCGATGTGATGTATGGCGAGATGATTGAATTTCCTGGTGGCCTTTATGGCATGGCGCTTAACCTGGAACGCGATTCCGTTGGCGCGGTGGTGCTGGGTAATTATTTAAATCTGGCCGAAGGGCAAAGCGCCAAATGCACCGGCCGTATTCTGGAAGTTCCGGTGGGCCCTGAACTTTTGGGTCGCGTGGTGGATGCGCTGGGCAATCCGATTGACGGCAAAGGCGCGATTAATGCCAAACTGACCGACGCGGTAGAAAAAGTCGCCCCCGGGGTTATCTGGCGTAAATCGGTAGACCAGCCGGTGCAGACCGGTTACAAGTCGGTTGACTCGATGATTCCGATTGGCCGTGGTCAACGCGAGTTGATTATTGGCGACCGCCAAATTGGTAAAACCGCGCTCGCCGTTGATGCCATCATTAACCAGAAAAACAGTGGCATTAAATGCGTTTATGTAGCGATTGGTCAGAAACAATCCACCATTGCCAACGTGGTGCGCAAGTTGGAAGAACACGGTGCACTGGAAAACACCGTCGTGGTCGCAGCTTCCGCTTCTGAATCCGCCGCATTGCAATACCTTGCGCCTTATTCCGGTTGCACCATGGGCGAATACTTTCGCGATCGTGGCGAAGATGCGCTGATTATTTATGACGACCTCTCCAAACAAGCGGTGGCTTATCGGCAGATTTCCCTGCTGCTGCGCCGCCCGCCGGGTCGTGAAGCCTATCCGGGTGACGTGTTCTATCTCCACAGCCGCCTGCTGGAACGCGCCTCGCGTGTTTCTGCCGACTATGTGGAAAAGTTCACCGGCGGTGAAGTTAAAGGCAAAACCGGTTCATTAACCGCACTGCCGATTATTGAAACCCAAGCCGGTGACGTTTCTGCATTTGTTCCCACCAACGTGATTTCCATTACCGACGGACAGATTTTCCTTGAATCGTCCATGTTTAACTCCGGCATTCGTCCGGCGGTTAACGCCGGTATTTCGGTATCGCGTGTCGGTGGTGCGGCGCAGACCAAAATCATTAAAAAACTGTCCGGCGGTATTCGTACTGCTCTGGCGCAGTACCGCGAGCTTGCCGCCTTTGCGCAGTTTGCCTCGGATTTGGATGAAGCCACGCGCAAGCAGCTTGACCACGGTCAGCGTGTGACTGAACTGATGAAGCAAAAGCAATATGCGCCAATGAGCACGGCAGAAATGACGGTTTCCCTTTATGCAGCTGAGCGCGGTTACTTAACCGACGTGGAGGTTAATAAAGTAGGTGCTTTTGAAACTGCGTTGCTTGCTTGGTTTAATCATGAACAGGCCGATTTGCTCGCAAAAATCAACGAAAAAGGCGATTTTAACGACGAAATAGACGCAGCGCTAAAAGCGGCTTTCGATCAGTTCAAGGCCACGCAAAGCTGGTAAGGCCGTTTAACCTTTAAGGCAGATGTCATATGGCAGGCGCAAAAGAGATACGCGGCAAAATCGCCAGCATTAAAAGCACGCAAAAAATCACCAACGCCATGGAAAAGGTGGCGGTGAGCAAAATGCGCAAGGCGCAGCAGCGCATGGCCGCCGGTCGTCCATACGCGCAGCGCATCCGTCAGGTTATCGGCCACTTGGCTAACGCCAATCCGGAATACCGTCATCCGTTTATGCAAGCGCGCGAAGTTAAACGCGCAGGCTATATCGTGGTGACTTCCGACCGTGGGCTGTGCGGTGGTTTAAATACCAATCTGCTGAAACTTCTGGTCAAGGACATGCGCGAGCAGCATGAGGCAGGGGTGGAAGTCGATTTATGCGTTATCGGCAGTAAAGGGGCGGCGTTTTTCCGCAACTTTGGCGGCAATGTGGTTGCCGCTATCAATCATTTAGGCGAAGCTCCGGCGATTAACGATTTGATTGGCAGCGTTAAAGTTATGCTCGATGCTTATCTGGATAAACGTATTGACCGGCTTTCTTTGGTATCGAACAAGTTTGTCAATACCATGATTCAGCAGCCGTCGATTGAACCTTTAGTGCCGCTGCCGAAAACCGATGAGCAGGAATTAAAACACCACTGGGATTATATCTACGAGCCAGATGCCAAGCCTTTATTGGATGGTTTAATGGTGCGTTATATTGAATCCCAGGTTTATCAAGCGGTGGTGGAAAATAACGCCGCCGAACAAGCCGCGCGTATGGTTGCCATGAAAAACGCTACAGAAAACGCCGGTAACTTAATCAGTGAACTGCAACTGATTTATAACAAGGCGCGGCAAGCGGCCATTACCCAGGAAATTTCAGAAATCGTCGGCGGCGCGGCGGCGGTTTAAGCACAAATTGGTCAGAGGAAACCCTAATGAGTAGCGGACGTATCGTACAAATCATCGGCGCGGTTATCGACGTAGAGTTTGCGCGCGAAGCCGTGCCGAATGTTTACGACGCACTGAAAGTACAAGGTATTGAAACCACGCTGGAAGTTCAGCAGCAATTGGGCGACGGCGTGGTACGCTCGATTGCTATGGGTTCGACCGAAGGATTAAAACGCGGTCTTGAGGTAGTTAATACCGGTAAGGCCATTGCTGTTCCGGTCGGTACGGCAACGCTCGGGCGGATTATGGATGTACTGGGTAATCCGATTGACGAAGCAGGCCCGATTGGCGAAGAAGAGCGCTGGGAAATCCACCGCGCCGCGCCTTCGTATTCCGAACAGGCCGGTGGCAATGAACTGCTGGAAACCGGCATTAAGGTGATTGACCTCGTTTGTCCGTTTGCCAAGGGCGGTAAAGTCGGCCTGTTCGGCGGTGCCGGTGTGGGTAAAACCGTCAATATGATGGAACTTATCCGCAATATCGCCATTGAGCACAGTGGTTATTCGGTATTTGCCGGTGTGGGCGAGCGTACCCGTGAGGGCAACGACTTCTACCATGAAATGAAAGACTCCAACGTTTTGGATAAAGTGGCACTGGTTTACGGGCAGATGAACGAGCCGCCGGGCAACCGTCTGCGTGTAGCCTTGACCGGTCTGACCATGGCAGAAAAATTCCGCGACGAAGGTCGTGACGTACTGCTGTTTATCGACAATATCTACCGCTACACGCTGGCCGGTACTGAAGTATCGGCACTGCTTGGACGCATGCCATCGGCGGTAGGCTATCAGCCGACCTTGGCCGAAGAAATGGGCGTATTGCAAGAGCGCATTACTTCCACCAAAAAAGGCTCGATTACCTCCATCCAGGCGGTTTATGTACCGGCGGATGACCTTACCGACCCCAGCCCGGCGACTACCTTTGCCCACTTGGACGCAACCGTCGTACTGTCACGCGACATCGCTTCGCTTGGGATTTATCCGGCGGTAGACCCGCTCGATTCCACTTCGCGCCAGCTCGATCCGCTGGTGATAGGCCAAGAACATTACGAAGTCGCCCGTGGCGTGCAATACGTGCTGCAACGTTACAAAGAACTGAAAGACATCATCGCTATTTTGGGTATGGACGAACTGTCCGAGGACGACAAACTGCTGGTGGCTCGCGCCCGTAAAATTCAGCGCTTCTTGTCGCAGCCGTTCTTTGTTGCCGAGGTCTTTACCGGCTCGCCCGGCAAATACGTATCACTAAAAGATACCATTGCTGGCTTTAACGGAATCTTGAAAGGTGAATACGACCATCTGCCGGAACAGGCGTTTTATATGGTCGGCGGTATTGATGAAGTCATCGAGAAAGCCAAGAAACTCTAAATCCTGATATGCCACCGCCGTATCAACGGCGGTGGCAAAGGAAACATCTAACAGAGGTGCAACTATGGCTATTAGCGTTCACTGTGACATCGTCAGTGCCGAAGGCGAGATTTTCTCTGGATTGGTCGAAGGGTTAATTGCCCACGGCAATTTAGGCGACCTCGGTATTCACCCCGGTCATGCGCCGCTTATTACCGACTTAAAACCGGGTCCGGTTCGCTTAACCAAATCCGGCGGCGAAGAAGAAGTGTTTTATATCTCTGGTGGTTTTTTGGAGGTGCAGCCCAGCATGGTAAAAGTGCTGGCCGATACCGCCGTTCGCGCCAGCGATATTGACGAAGCCGCTGCGCAAGAAGCATTAAAAGCCGCTGAACAGGCGTTAAATGAAAAAGGCGCGGAGTTTAACTACGGCTCAGCCGCCGCGCATTTGGCAGAAATCGCCGCGCAGCTTCGTACCGTTCAGCAATTGCGTAAAAAATATGGAAGTTAAATCAGTGTAAAAACTGTAAACCAATACGAGGAATAATAATGAAAACGCCTGAGCGTCGTTCGATTAAACCCTCCCTTTTGCTTTTTACCCTGACGGCTGGTTTATTAACAGGCTCGCCGTCTTACGCAAAAGTTCCGGGCTGTTCTGATCAAGCAGCACACAATTTGCTAATAAAAATAGCCCTTGATTCTTATAAGTACATGAAACAGGACCCGGAAAGACATCGGCTCTCTATTACTACAATCAGAACGCGCAGTACCGACGATAAAACGGGTGCGCATGAATGTGCAGCTAATTTTGTTATTACCAATCCTGAAAATGGTAAGTGGTACAGCATCCCCATCACTTATTTAATAGAGCGTTTGGATAATTCCCCAGACTCTATTCACGTGGAAGTAGAAAATTTACAAGCAGGGGTTCGCCGAGCACTGCTTTGGAGCTATGTGGAAGACCCAATAGAAATAACCCCAACCCCATGTTCAGAAGCTGAGTCTAAATCAAGCTGGATAGGGAAGAATCCTTGTAATGATTAGCCCTCTCCCGCAAGCGGGAGAGGGGAGTAAAGCGTTAATCTATACCCATCTTTGTCCGTGTACTTGTGGTCGGCGTGGTAGGAGGAGCGCACCGGTAAGCCGGGGCGACGTTTTTATTCCATTTCGCGTTAAAAACATGAATAATTCGACTCGGAGCGCATCCGAAGAATCTGGCATGGCCTTTGATTATTAATTCAGTTTCTAACGCTAATTAGAATTAAAGCCATCATTTACCGCCGTTCGCGCCAGCGATATTAATGAAGCCGCCGCGCAAGAAGCATTAAAAGCGGAGCAGGCGCGGCGTTTAACAGCGGCTCAGCTTTTGCGCACTTGGCAGAAAGCGCCGCGCAGCTTCGTACCGTTCAGCAATTGCGTAAAAATATGGAAGTTAAATCAGTGTAAAATCTGTAAGCCAATACGAGGAATAACAGTGAAAAAGCCTAGCGTCCGTTCGATTAAATCCTCCCTTTTGCTTTTCACTCTAACAGCCAGTTTATTAGCCGGTTGTTCACCGCCTAAAGTTCCTGGCTGTACTGATCAAGCAGCACATAATCTGCTAATGAAAGTAGCCTTTGATGTTTATAAGGGTCTGAATCATGACCCAGAAAGACATCAGCAAAGTATTACTTCCGTCAGAACGCGCAGTACCAACGATAAAACGGGTGCGCATGAATGTGCAGCTGATTTTATTATTACCAATCCGAAAAATAATAAGTCGGCTAGTGTTCCCTTCACTTATTTAATAGAGCGCTTGGATAATTCCCCAGACTTGGTGAAGGTGGAAGCAGACGGTTTAAAAACAGGGGTTTACCGCGTACTGTTTCTGCTTCAGGTAGATGACCTGCCAGAAGCGCCTCCATCTAAGGGATGGAGAATAGAGTCCAAATAAGGGCTGAAGTAGATTAACGGTACTTTATTTCCCCTCTCCCGTAAGCGGGAGAGGGATAAAAGCGTTAAGCCGTACCCAGTTTTTGTCCGTGCGCTTGTTGGTCGGCGTGGTAGGAGGAGCGCACCAGTGGGCCTGAGGCGACATTTCTAAAGCCCATCATTTGCCCTTGTTCGGCAAACCAAGCAAAGGTATCGGGATGGACAAAGCGCTGTACCGGCAGATGGTTGCGTGAAGGTTGCAGGTATTGCCCCAGCGTCAACATATCAATGTCGTGCTCGCGCATACGCTGCATCACTTCGATGACTTCGTCATCGGTTTCACCGAGTCCCAGCATCAGGCCGGATTTGGTGGGGATATGCGGCACAAGCTGTTTAAACTTTTGCAGCAAATCCAGCGACCATTCAAAGTCCGAGCCCGGGCGCGAGGCGCGGTACAGCCTGGGTACGGTTTCCAGATTGTGGTTAAACACATCGGGCGGCTCGGCGGCGGTTATCTCAAGCGCAATATCCATACGACCGCGATAATCCGGAACCAAGGTTTCCAGCTGTACATGGGGTGAGAGTTTGCGGATTTCTCGCAGGCAGTCGGCAAAGTGTCCGGCGCCGCCGTCGCGCAAATCGTCGCGGTCTACCGAGGTAATCACCACGTATTTCAAGGCTAAATCGGCAATGGCGGTGGCGAGGTTTTTCGGCTCTTCGCGATCTAAAGGTTTGGGTCTACCGTGGCCGACATCGCAGAACGGGCAGCGTCTGGTGCAGATGTCGCCCATTATCATAAAAGTCGCCGTGCCACCGGAAAAACACTCGCCAAGGTTCGGGCAAGAGGCTTCTTCACAGACGCTGTGCAAACGGTGCTTGCGCAGGAGTTGTTTAATGCGCTCAACTTCCGGCGAGAGCGGAATGCGCACGCGAATCCAGTCCGGTTTTTTCGGCAGCACTTCGGTCGGGATAACTTTTACCGGTATCCGCGCGACTTTTTCCGCCCCGCGCAGTTTGCTGCCGGGTTCGAGTTTGGCCGGTTTAACCGGCGCTTGTGCTGTCTGGCTCATAGGGATAGCGCCTCGCCCAAGATGATTTGTGGGTAGCCGAGCGTAGCGGCAAGCTGCGAGCACAGTTTGCTTGAGACTTCGGCCATATCGATTAAAGGAATAAAGTCTTGCATTTGCGTGATGCGAAGTCCCTGGTAGCCACAAGGATTGATGCGGGAAAAGGGTTCTAAGTCCATCGCCACATTAAGCGCTAATCCATGAAACGAGCAGCCGCGACGGATACGCAGTCCAAGCGAGGCGATTTTTGCATCATCAACATAAACCCCAGGTGCCCCGGCTTTAGTTTGTGCGCTGATGCCGTAGCTTGCCAGCAGCGCCATCAAGCTGCACTCCATCTGCCTCACTAAATCACGCACGCCTTTGGCTTTGCGGCGGATATCCAGCAATAAATAAGCGATTAACTGGCCGGGGCCGTGATAGGTGACTTGCCCGCCACGGTCAACCTTAATCAGCGGAATATCGCCGGGGGCAAGCAGATGTTCGAGTTTTCCCGCTTGCCCCAAGGTAAATACCGGCGCATGTTGCAGCAGCCAGAGTTCATCACTGTTTTGCCCGGTGCGCGTATCGGTAAAGCGTTGCATGGCCTGCCAGACTGGAAAATAATCGTGCAGACCCAGCTCGCGGACAATCAATTCGTCCACTAGAGCACCATCTGCACGCGGCCAGTGGCGCGTAGTGCTTCATTGAGTGTTTTAAGTTGCGCGCTACCGGTCGCAACAATGGCGATTTGCAGGCTTTGGAAGCGCCCGTTTTTGCTTGGTCGGCTTTGCAGACGGCTGCCATCGGCAAGCCTTGCATGCTGCTGGACGATTTGCAGCACTAAAGCGGCAAAATCCTCCCCGCTGTCGCCGATGACCTTAATCGGGTAGTACGGACAGGGAAATTCGATTTTCGGCGCCGGGCTCATCAGCTAAATAGCCCGCGGAAGAATAAAACGATGCCGTCCCAAAGCCTACCCAGCAGGCTACCTTGGGGAGCGGCTTCAAGCGCGACCAAGTCGGCGCTTTTGATCAGCTTGCCGTCCGATTCGATGTGCAGTGTGCCGATTTTCTGCCCCTTATCAATGGGTGCGATAAGCGGGTCATCAAGCTGTATTTTCTCGCTAAAGGCGCTGCCTTTAGGCAGGCTAATGGCGAGGTCTTCGGCAACGCCTGCTTTAACTTGGTTGGCTGCGCCTTTCCATAAGCGAGCCTCGGTCAGTGCTTCGCCGGCCGGATGCAGGTTGCGCGTTTCAAAAAAGCGAAAGCCGTAGGTCAGTAGTTTTTGCACTTCGGCGGCGCGGACTTTTTCGTTGCGGCTGCCCAGCAGCACGGCAATCAGCCTGGTATCGTCACGTATGGCCGAGGCGACCAAGCAGTAACCGGCTCGTTCGGTGTGGCCGGTTTTCAGCCCGTCCACGCTTTCATCCTGCCAGAGCAGCAGGTTGCGGTTACTTTGTTTGATGCCGCCAAAGGTAAATTCCTTTTTTGAATAGAGTGCGTAATGGGTTTGGTTTTCAAAAATAATCGCGCGTGCCAGCAAGGCAAGGTCGCGGGCACTGGAGTAATGCACCAGTGGCGGATTGTCTTTGACTTCTTCTTCGGCGGGCGGCAGGCCCGTGGCGTTTTTAAAGTGGGTATTGTTCATGCCCAACTTTTGCGCGGCCTGGTTCATTAAATCGGCGAAGGTTTCTTCACTGCCAGCGATATGTTCGGCCAGAGCAATGCTGGCATCATTGCCGGACTGGATGATAATGCCGTGCAGCAAATCACTGACGCTGACTTGTTTGCCGACTTCGATAAACATTTTCGAACCGCCGGTACGCCAGGCTTTTTCGCTGACGCGCACCCTATCTTGCTCGCCAATGCGACCGCCGTCGATTTCCAGTGTGCCGATATAGGCGGTCATCAGTTTGGTCAAACTGGCCGGGGATAAACGCTCATCGGCGTTTTCAGCCACCAATACATTGCCGCTTTTGGCATCCATTAACAGCCAAGCCTTACCGGCCAGTTGAGGTGGGGCGGGGATGGGTTGAGCGTTGGGGATGGGTTGTTGTTGCGCGAAAACCCATCCACTTAACAACAAAATCAGTGTGACGAGGGCGGTGGCAAAGGATTTAGTCAAAAAGCTATTCATGGGTTACTCAAAACATAAGCGGTGGGATTTGGCCTATGGCCGAACCACCAGCGGGAGACCAAGCCCCAGCCGCTCTACTTCCTGCTGAAGCCGCTTTGCATCATCCAGATGAGGGATTGGCCCCAAACGAATGCGATGCAGAATTTGTCCATCGATGGCGAGCGGACTGATAAAGATGGGTACAGACAGACTCTGGCTTAGCCTCTGCTTCAGTTGTTCGGCAGTTTGAAGACTTAAGAAGGCGGCTACCTGGAGATACAGGCCAGAGGCTTCGTGCAGATTTTTTTTTGCACCGTAATCAGGCGTGTGGGCAGCGACTTGCGCCGCATCGGGCGCGTCGTTTGCCGCCACCTTGGGCAACACCAAACGGCCATGTTTGGCCTGCCACTGTTTGGGGTCAATCACTTCCACCTGCACACGAGCAACACCGTCTTCGGCATAGCCGAGTTTCATGGCCGCGCCGTAGGAGAGGTCAATAATGCGGTCGGAATGAAACGGGCCGCGGTCATTGACGCGCAAAATCACGTTCTTGCCGTTGGCAAGATTGGTGACGCGCACATAAGACGGCAGCGGCAAGGTTTTGTGGGCAGCGGTCATGCCGTACAAATCGAAAATCTCGCCGTTGGAGGTCTGCTTGCTGTGAAACTGCGTGCCGTACCAAGAGGCCAGACCCACTTCGCGGTAATTAAGCGAGGCGGGTACGGAAAGTGGGTAGTAAGTTTTACCAAAGACTTGATAAGGCGCATTTTTGTAGGTGCCGTTGTGCGGCTGTGGTACGGCATCGGGGATTTTGGCAACGTCTACCTGCCAGTCGGGTTTACCGTCTTGTTGCGGACGCTTGAAATCCGCCGGGCTGGAAAGCGTATCTCCCTTGCGGATAGGTTCAGGGCTGTGATGAACACAGGCGGCCAGTAATAAAAAAAGCGCACTGGCACTCAGCCATAGGCACGGTTGGGCTCGCATACTTAAGGAGGGCTCCGTGTGTTTAGCAGGACTTCAGACAGTTGGTACACAGCCAGCGCGTACATGTTGCTGCGATTATAGCGGGTGATGACGTAAAAGTTCGGCAAACCCAGCCAATATTCCGCACCTTCTTGACCTTGCAGGCGAAAAGCGCTTAAGCGCAAATCCTTATCCCAAGAGCCATCGACCTCCCAGCCCAGTTGGATGAGTTCGGCGACACTACGCTCTGGCTCAAGTCCCGAACTTAAAGCCAGGTCGGCTTGTTCGCCAAGCCCAAAAACCCGTTCGGCAACCGCCGAATCGGCCGTCCAGCCGTGCTGCTTAAAGTAGTTGGCGACACTGCCTATGGCGTCACCTGGATTGTTCCAAATGTCGATTTTGCCGTCGCCGTCAAAATCCACCGCAAAGGCGCGAAAGCTGCTTGGCATAAATTGCGGCAGTCCCATGGCTCCGGCGTAAGAGCCTTTGAGGGATAGCGCATCGAGTTGTTGCTCGCGCACCATCAGCAGAAATTCTTTTAATTCCTTGCGAAAAAACACCTCGCGCGGCGGAAAGTCAAAAGCGAGTGTGGCGAGCGCATCGAGTACGCGATAGCGACCCATATTGCCGCCGTAGGAAGTCTCCACTCCGATAATGGCAACGATAATTTGCGCCGGTACGCCGTACTCGCGTTCGGCGCGTTCAAGCGCGCCGGCGTTTTTTGCCCAAAAACTGACGCCCCCGGCAATACGGAGCGGGTTGACGAAGGTTGGGCGATAGTCTTTCCACTGGCTGACTTTTTCCGCAGGGCGAGCAATGGCATCGAGGATGCTTTGTTGTTTATTCACCTTGGCAAAGAGTTGTTCCAGTTGTTCGGCTAAAAAGCCGTGTTCCTGTTGCATTTCGCCAATAAAAACGCGCAGTTTTTCACTGTTTTGATAATCGCCCGCCAGCGCGTTGCCAAAAAGGGCAGTCAATAACAGGATTAAGCGGATATTCCTCATCACTCCGATACCATCCATTTGCGGTGGGTGTGAATACCCATTAACAGGCCAAAACCTATCATCAGGGTGACCAAGTGAGTGCCACCGTAGCTGATAAAAGGCAGCGGTACGCCAACCACCGGCAAAAGGCCGCTAACCATGCCGATATTGACAAAAACATAAACAAAAAAGGTCAGCGTAAGGCCAGCGGCGAGCAGTTTGCCGAACAGGGTTTGCGCTTTAACGGCAATGATCAGGCCGCGTGCAATCAGCAGTAAATAACAAAACAGCAACAGACTAATGCCCACCAGGCCAAACTCCTCGCCAAGGACGGCAATGATAAAGTCTGTGTGGCTTTCCGGCAAAAAATCCAGGTGCGACTGCGTACCGGCCAGCCAGCCTTTGCCAAAGATACCACCAGAACCTATCGCGGCTTTCGATTGGATGATGTTCCAGCCGCTGCCTAACGGGTCGGATTCTGGGTCAAGAAAGGTCAATACGCGGCGCTTTTGGTAGTCATGCATGACAAACTGCCACATAAACAGCGCGGCCGGAACCGCCGCCGCCACGGCGCTGATAATCCAGCGCCAGCGAAGTCCAGCGGCAAACAAAACAAAGAGTCCAGATGCCAAAATCAGCAGCGCGGTGCCCAGATCCGGCTGGCGTACGACCAGCACAAAGGGCGCGGCGAGTAGCCCCAAGGAAACCATCACTTGCTTGAGTGTGGGCGGCAGGCTGTTTTGCGACAGGTACCAAGCAATGGTCGCGGGCATAAGGATTTTCATCAGTTCCGCCGGTTGAAAGCGTGGCAGGCCGGGGATGGCAATCCAGCGCGTGGCACCCATTGCGTTATGCCCCATGATGTCCACTACCACCAAAAGGGCAAGGCCGATGCCATAGGCGGGCAGTATCCAACGCATTAAATCACGCGGGTCAAACTGCGCAATCATCCACATGCAGACTAGTCCCAAGGCAAACGAGCCACTTTGTCTGAGCAGCATGTCCATATGGCGGCTGCTGGCCGAATAGAGAATAAACAGGCTGCTCACGCCTAACAGCAGTATCAGCAGCAGTAAAATCGGGTCGATATGTAGACGTTGTGACAGTGACCCGCGGCGGCTCCGCAGCGCTTCGGCATCGGTTGCAGGCAATTGGCGGGTAAATTCGCGGCTCATGGCGCGGCGACCGGTTTTTGCAGCGCGAGCGGCGCGCTGGGGGGGCTGCGGTAGGCGGCTTTAAGCTGGCCGTCGTCGCCTAAAAGCCAGGCATCGAGCACTTCTTTGACCACGGGCGCTGCGACGCGCGAGCCGGATTCGCCGTTTTCTACCATCACGGCGACCACCAATTGCGGGTTTTCTGCCGGGGCAAAGGCGACAAACAGCGCGTGGTCGCGGTGCCGTTCGGCGACTTTGCTGCTTTGATAGCGCTCGCCCTGGCGAATGCCGACCACTTGTGCGGTGCCGCTTTTTCCGGCGATACGGTAAGCGGCGGTTGCGCCCACGCGCTGCGCGGTGCCGCCGGGTGCGTGCACCACTTGTACCATGCCGGAACGCGCCAAGTCCCAGAAGGCCGGGTTATGCAGCTTAATATCCGCTGGCGGGTTGCTGTCTTGTGGCGGCTGCCCACCGATGCTTTTAGCCAGATGCGGACGTATCCATTTGCCTTTGGCAGCAATGAGCGCGGTCGCTTGCGCCAGTTGCAAGGGAGTGGCTTGTACATAGCCTTGGCCGATACCGGCGATCAGCGTCTCGCCCGGGTACCAGGGCTGGTTGTAGCGCGCGCGTTTCCATTCTCTTGATGGCATAAGACCTGTGGATTCTTCAAATAAATCCAGCGCGACTTTCTGCCCAAAGCCAAATTGGCTCATATAGCGGTGCATGCGGTCGATACCGAGTTTATTGGCCAAGTCGTAAAAATAGGTGTCGTTAGAGCGCATGATGGCACGCTCCAGACTCACCCAGCCGTCGCCGCTGCGGTTCCAGTTGCGGTATTGGTGGGAAACCCCTGGAAGTTGAAAAAATCCCGGGTCAAATACGCGGCTTTGCGCGGTAATCACCCCGGCATCAAGCGCCGATACCGCCATCATCGGCTTGATCGTCGAGCCAGGCGGGTAGCGCCCGCGCAGAATGCGGTTAAACAAGGGATGGTCGTCGGAATCGCGCAGTTTCGCGTAAGCGGCAAAGCTGATGCCGCTGACAAAGGGATTGGGGTCAAAGGCGGGCTGGCTGACCATAGCCAGCAGCTCGCCACTATTCGGGTCAAGCGCGACCACCGCGCCGCGCCTGCCGCCAAGAGCCTGTTCGGCGGCTTGCTGCAAGGCGCTGTCCAGCGTTAATACCAGGTTTTTCCCCGGCACCGGCGGTGTACGTTTAAGCACGCGCATCACTCGCCCACGGGCGTTGGTTTCCACCTCTTCATAACCGACCTGGCCATGCAGTTCATCCTCATAAAAGCGCTCAATGCCGGTTTTACCGATATGGTGCGTGCCGCTGTAGTTGGTTGGGTCGATGGTTTTTAGCTCTTGCTCGTTAATCCGCCCGACATAGCCTATTGAATGGGCAAAGTGCTCTTTTTGTGGGTAGTAGCGCACCAGTTCCGCGCTGACCTCAACCCCGGGCAGACGAAATTGATTGACCGCTATCAGCGCGATTTGCTCTTCGCTTAAGTTGTACAAAATGGGGACGGCTTCAAACGGTCTGCGGCCACGTGCCAGGCGTTTGTCCAGCTGCTCGCGCTCTTCGGCCGATAAGGCAAACAGTTCGGCGATGCTGTCTAAAATCGGCGGCACTTGCTGCGAGGCGCCTACCCGCTCGCGGGTTAAAGTCAAGCTGAAGCTGGGGCGGTTTTCCGCTAGAAGCAGACCGTTCCGGTCGTAAATCAGCCCGCGACTGGGGGCAATTGGCTGCACGTGGATACGATTGTTTTCCGCCAAAGTCGAGTGGTAGTCGTACTGAATAACCTGCAAATGGTACTGGCGCGCAATCAGCAGGGCGCTCAGCAGCACAATGACCAGCGCCCCAATGGCAATGCGCCACCGTACCAAGCGGCTGCTGCTTTGGTAGTCCTTAAGCGGAATGGGGCGGTGAGACATGGCGGCTGGGCTAGCGATGATAGGGATGACCGGCTATCCGCGTCCACGCGCGGTAAAGCTGCTCAGCCAGCACAATGCGTACCAAAGGGTGCGCGAGCGTTAATTTGGACAGCGACCAACGCGCGTCGCTGCGGGCACAGACTTCGCCAGCAAGTCCTTCCGGGCCGCCGATTAAAAAGTTCACGACGCGCGTTTGTTCGCGCCAGCTTTGAAGGTTTTGCGCGAGCTGTTCGGTGCTCCAAGACGCGCCCTGTACTTCCAAAGTAATACGTTTTTCACCGGCGGCCATTTTGCTTAGCATCTGCTGCCCTTCTTTTTGCATCAGGCGGGCAATATCGGCGTTTTTACTGCGTGTTCCCAGCGGGATTTCTACCAATTGCAGCGAAAATTCTGCGGGCATGCGCTTGGCGTATTCAGCAAAGCCTTGTTCGACCCAGACAGGCATTTTGCTGCCAACGGCAATGACGCGCAGTAGCATACGGATTGACTCCAAACGCCGTCATTATTCAGAAACGCTGGCGCTGCGCTTTTGCTCAGCGCCTTGCCATAGGCGTTCCAGGTCATAAAACTCGCGGGTCTGTGCCTGCATCACATGCACCAGCAGATCGCCCATATCGAGTAGCGCCCATTCGCCGCCATCGAGACCCTCGCTACCCAGCGGGCGTACACCTTGTTCTTTAAATTTTTCCAGCACGTGTTCGGCCAGCGCTTTGACTTGACGGCTGGAGGTACCGCTGGCGATGAGCATGTAGTCGGTCACGCTGGTTTTATCGCGCACATCAATGCTGACGATATTTTGTGCTTTTAGGTCTTCCAGCGCGTTTTGGGCTAACTGGAGCATTTGTTCACTTTGCATAACATCCTCGGTTCAAACAGTGGCACGGTACAACTCGTGCCTTTGGATATAGTCCAGCACAGGCTTTGGCAGCAGGTAGCGTACAGAGCGCCCATCAAAGAGCCTGGTGCGGATTTGTGTGGCAGACAGCGCAAAGGCGGTCGGCTGGATAAAGGCGATTTTTCCGCGGCCTTCGCTAAGCTCTGTGGGATCAGTGACGGTACGCTGTTTGAGCAGTTCACGCAGCTTATCCGGCATCGGCTGCGGATTTTGCGGGCGCTGCCAAACCAGCAAATGACACAGCTTGAGAATGTCATCAAAGCGATGCCAGCTTGGCAGGCCATAAAAAGCATCTTCGCCCAGTAGCCAAAACAGCAGGGTATTTTCGCCTATCTCGCGGCGAATAGCCTCAATCGTGTCGATACTATAAGAGGGCGCAGCACGATGCAGTTCGCGCTCATCGGCGATTAACCTTGGCTCGTCCGCTACCGCCAGTTGCAGCATGGCCAGGCGGTGCGCGGCGCTTGCCAGTGGCGGCTGGCGGTGCGGCGGGTTGGCACAGGGCAGCAGGCGTACTTCGTCCAAGCTTGCCTGTTCAGAGGCTTCCAGCGCCGCTTGCAGGTGGGCCAGGTGTATCGGGTCAAAGGTGCCGCCGTACAGGCCGATGCGTTTAGCCACGGATATGGCCATCGCCCAGCACGATGTATTTTTCGCTGGTAAGCCCTTCAAGGCCGACCGGCCCGCGCGCGTGTAGTTTGTCGGTGGAAATGCCAATTTCTGCGCCTAAACCGTATTCAAAGCCATCGGCAAAGCGGGTGGAGGCATTGACCATCACCGAACTGGAATCCACCTCAGTCAAAAAGCGCCGCGCATGGCATAGGTTTTCGGTAACGATGGCATCGGTATGCTGCGAGCCATAGTGGTTGATATGATCAATGGCTTCATCCAATGAGGTGACTATGCGAATGGACAAAATCGGTGCGTTGTATTCGCTTTGCCAGTCTTCTTCAGTCGCGGCCTTAATGTCCTCGCCCAGCAACGCACAGGTCGCCGCGCAACCGCGTAGTTCTACCCTCTTTTGCCGATAAATGTCCGCAAGCGGCACCAGCACATCGGCGGCAATGGTCTGATGCACCAGCAGGGTTTCCATCGTATTGCAGGGCGAAAAACGCTGGGTTTTGGCGTTATCAGCTATTTTGATGGCTTTATCAATATCCGCTGCCTGGTCGATATAAACATGGCAAATGCCGTCCAAGTGCTTGATAACCGGCACTTTGGCTTCGTCACTGATGCGGGCAATCAGACTCTTGCCGCCGCGCGGGACAATCACATCGACAAATTCCGCCATTTGAATCAGCGCACCCACTGCCGCGCGGTCAGTGGTTTGCACCAGTTGCACGGCAGCTTCCGGCAGCCCGGCTTCGCGCAAGCCTTGAGCAATGCAGGCGGCAATAAATTGGTTGGAATGGATGGCTTCCGAGCCGCCGCGCAAAATGGCGGCGTTGCCGGATTTAAGGCAAAGGCTCGCCGCATCGATGGTCACATTCGGGCGTGACTCATAAATAATGCCGATAACCCCCAGCGGTACGCGCATTTTGCCGACCTGGATACCCGACGGCAGGTAGCGCATATCACGAATCGCGCCCACAGGTTCTGGTAGTGCAGCCACTTGGCGTAGCCCTTCAATCATCTCGTCAATGCGCGCCTGGTTAAGTTCCAGCCGGTCGAGCAATGCGCTATCTAAGCCATTGGCCAGGCCTTGGGTCATATCCTTGGCATTGGCCGTAAGCAATGTATCTCGCGCGGCATTTAAGGCGCTGCCAATGGCTGCCAGCGCCTGATTTTTTTGTGCGATTGGCGCACGCGCCAATTCGCGCGAAGCACTACGCGCGGCGCGACCCAGTGTATGGATGTAGTTAATAACGGATTCGCTCATGTGCGGCTACCTGAGCTTGGAAAAATTGGAGAAAGTCGAGTAAGGATAAAGCCTTTTCGAGAGCCGACCTATCAATGGCTGCACAGGGTGCATGTATGAAGCTAATGGTGGCAATCAGGGTGCAATAGTACCCGATTATCCAAGTTATCGCTGCCGACTTGTGAGCGCTGGACGAGCGAATTTAAACCATTGCTGCGGCAATGCTTCAACAGGTCGGAAAGTTTGCAGGATGGGAAGGCTGAGGCAAGGATAAACAGGAAATAAAAGGCCAAACGATTTGTGGCAAACCGTAGAAAGTTTAAATTTCGATAGTGGCCGACCAACTTTATTAAGCCAATTCGCCGCACAGGTTTTTATTGATCCAGTATTTAGTTTCTTCTAGTGAAAGTCCCGCCCCAAGCAGGGCAAATAATTTGCCCAGTGCCGCCTCGCGCCCTAGATTACTGCCGCTGATAACACCGGCCTGCTGCAAGCTTTGGCTTGCGGCATACTGCGTTAAATCCACTTGTCCGTGCGGGCATTGGCTGATGGCGAGCAGCAGTACACCTTGCTGGCTCGCCTGCGCCAGTTCGGCGAGCAAGTCTGCATCTTCTGGCGCGGTGCCGCTGCCGTAGCATTCGATAATCAGCGCTTTTATCCCGCTACTCAGTACGGCGCGCAAAGTGGCAGGGGAAAGGCCGGGGTAAAGCGGTTGTATGGCAATGGGTAGGGGCTTGCGAGGGGTTTGGTAGTTGAGTGCGGGCGGGATGGGCGAAAGCGCTGCATTAAACAGGCAAGGCCGTTCGGCAAAGGCTTGCAGGTGAGTGCTGCTTTGTTTGTAGACCCTTGCGCCTTTCAGCAGTTGTTGCTGGAAGTACAGCCAAACGCCGGACGGAACACCCGCCTGCAAGATCCGCAGTGCGCCCAATAGATTGTCCCAGGCGTCGGTTTTCGGGGCATCGGCGGGCAGCATGGAGCCGCTTAGCAGTACCGGCTGCGGCAAATCCATCAGCAGAAAACTTAACGCGGCGGCGCTGTAGGCCATGCTGTCGGTGCCGTGCAGCAGTAGCGCCGCGTTGCAGTGCTCTTCGATTAAGCCGTCAACGATTAAGTCGCGCAGCTTAAGCCAGTGGGCAGGCTGGATATTGGCGCTGTCTATCGGCTTATCCAGCTCGCGCCAGCGCCATTGCACTAGCGCTTCGCCGGTTTTTTGCTGTTGCGCGCGCAAGCGTTCGGCAAATCCACCGCTGGCGGTTAGGCCGTTTTCGGTGGACTGCATGCCGATAGTACCGCCGCTGTAAACAATCAGAACCTTCATCGTTACAGGGGAAGCAAGCGCGGCGCGGTCATATGTTCTGGCCTTAGAATGTCGGCAAGGGTGGCCTCATCCAGCAGGTTCTCCTCGCGCACCAGTTCGAGCACGCCGCGCCCTGTTTCGAGCGCAAGCTTGGCAATGCGCGTGGAGTTTTCGTAGCCAATCCAAGGGTTTAGCGCGGTGACAAGACCAATGGAGTTTTCCACCAGTTCACGGCAATGCGCCTCATTGGCGGTAATGCCCTCAATGCACAGGCTGCGCAGCATATCCATTGCCCGCGATAGCAGGCCGATGGAGTCGAAAATCTTGTAGGCAATCAAAGGTTCCATCACATTCAATTGCAACTGCCCGCCTTCTGCCGCTAGCGTTAATGCAAGGTCATTGCCGATAACCTCAAACGCCACTTGGTTGACCGCCTCCGGGATCACCGGATTGACCTTGCCCGGCATGATGGAGCTGCCCGGCTGGCGCGGCGGCAGGTTGATTTCGTTAATGCCGGTACGCGGGCCGGACGAGAGCAGGCGTAAATCGTTGCAGATTTTCGACAGTTTGACCGCCAAGCGTTTGAGCATGCCGGAAAACAGCACAAACGCACCCATATCGGAAGTCGCCTCAATCAAATCCGCTGCGGGCACTAATGGATGACCGCTAATTGCAGCAAGGCGCTGCACCGCGAGTTTTTGGTAGTTGGGGTCGGCATTGATGCCGGTGCCAATCGCCGTGCCGCCCAAGTTGACCTCGGTCAGCAGGGTAGGGGCGAGCATTTTCAGATGCTGCAAATCCTCGCCCAGTGTGGTGGCAAAGGCGTGAAACTCTTGCCCCAGCGTCATCGGCACCGCGTCCTGCAATTGTGTGCGCCCCATTTTTAAGATATGGGCAAAGGTGCTGGCTTTATCTTTTAGTGCATCAATCAAGCCGGATAAGCGATTAAGCAGACTGTCATGTCCCAGCAGCAGGCCGACGCGAATGGCCGTCGGGTAAGCATCGTTGGTCGATTGCGCCATATTTACATGGTTGTTCGGGTGCAGGTGCTGATAGTCACCCTTGGCATGCCCCAAGCTTTCCAGCGCGATATTGGCGATCACCTCATTGGCATTCATATTGGTGGAGGTACCCGCGCCGCCTTGAATCATGTCCACCACAAATTGCTCGTGGAACTCGCCGCCAATAATTCGCTCGCACGCTTGGACAATGGCGCGGTGCTTATCTTTCGGCAAATGCCGAAGCTCACAATTGGCATCGGCGGCGGCCTGTTTCACCATGGCGAGCGCAATCACCAACTTGGGATAGTGCGAAAGCACCACGCCGGATAAATGAAAATTCTGCACCGCGCGCAGTGTTTGAATGCCGTAATAAGCTTCCATCGGCACCTCAAGCGTGCCGAGCAGGTCTTTTTCAAGGCGGGTGGTTTGTTGTTGGGGCATCTTGGATTGTTTCCTGCCAGAGAGGGATTAAATAAGGGTCTGTTCCCGCTTCAAACGTGGCCGCGACGGAGCCAGATTTTGCGCGCAGCAAGGCGCGAGGAGAGAAATTTGCTCATGCAAATGAACGACGAGC
>NZ_LSZO01000218.1 GCF_001580025.1 Ventosimonas gracilis
TTGTTTTGTCTTCTTCTTGCCATAATAGGTAATCTTCCCAAGCAAAAGATGTCCATTGTATATTCATACCTCGATCAGCTCATGTTTTTGGGTAAGCCCCGCTTCAACTTCTTCAATCCCTTTATTGATTCTTTCTGCATTAACAGGGTTGGACATGAGATAATTTGTCTCAATAAAAGACATGTAATCTTCATACCCAATTAAAACGGCTTTTCTGTCATTCTGGCGTGTAATAACAACCGGCGTATGGTCATTATCAACCTTGTCCAGATAATGGGCTAAGTTAACTCTTAGGCTGGTGAAAGAAACTATATCCATGGTGGTTTTCCTCGTGTGATTAAAAACAAAATGTACCCATACAGTAACACGCTAT
>NZ_LSZO01000219.1 GCF_001580025.1 Ventosimonas gracilis
CAATCATCGACATGAAAACATCTATCTGGCCTTGCTAAAATTACTGCGTGAACAGCCGCTTTGATCGCGTTTGCTTCCTAAGACCCTTACAAAAATCCTAAAAAACCAGCCCGGATCGTCTGCCCTGCTGGCAACTTCCCCTCTTGAACTAGAGGTTTTTAAGTTTTCGCTAATGCCTTGTTCCAGCAATTGCAATTGTTCTTTGTTTAGCAAGCCTTTTAAACAAACGGCTCAGTCTTGTTGAAAAGCAGCAATGCCTGCTGGCATTACCAATCGTTCAATGGGTTGTTCAGCACACATGCTGATCTCCTTTATTTTTCTGCAGGAAATGGTTCTATTCTAACCGTCGATTTTTAACAAAGAGAAAGTAACAAGCAGTAAACAGGCCAAGCCAAACAACGCCTACCAGAAGTGATATGCGGGTATCTTCAAACCAAGCCATACCGCCAAATAAAAACAACATAAAGACAATGCCCGCCAAAGTGCCAAAAGGATGCAACAATACCGGAAAGCGCAGTTTACTGACTTGCTCAACCGATAAAGTCTGGCGCATGCGCAGTTGTGCAATCAAAATCATCAGCCAAACCCAGATAAAGGCAAAAGCACCGGCACTGGCTACCAAAACAAAGGTTTTTTCCGGTATCAGGTAATTAAGCAGTACACCAATGCCCATTGCCACAACAATTAACAGCACGGTAAGCCAAGGCACGCCGTAGCGCGATACTCTGGCAAAACCTTTGGGCGCTTGCCCTTGTTTGGCCATGCCAAACAGCATTCTGCCGGTAGCAAATACATCACTGTTGACCGCGGAAACCATTGCCGAAATCAACACAAAATTTAACACATGCGCTGCGTAGATAAAGCCTAAACTATCAAAAATCAATACAAACGGACTGCCATCCGCGCCGATTTCATTCCAAGGGAAAATCGACATCAGCACAAACATGGACAATACATAAAACACTAAAATACGCGCCGGAACTTGGTTAATGGCGCGCGGAATGGCGGTTTTCGGATCCTTCGCTTCACCTGCGGTAATACCAATAATTTCAATGCCGCCAAAGGCATAAACCACCATAGTTAACGAGGCAATCAAGCCGCCTATACCATTGGGCAAAAATCCGCCGTTTTGCCAGAGATTACTGATGCCGGTTGCGTTGCCGGTTTTAGTGCCAAAGCCAAATAAAATAATGCACAGGCCGCCAATAATCATGGCAATAATGGCGGTAACTTTAATGATCGACAGCCAAAACTCCATCTCGCCAAATAGCTTTACCGCACACAAATTAAGTGCACCAATAAATAAAATAATCGCCGTTACCCAAACCCAGGCATCCACCTCGGGATACCAGAACTTCATATAAATGGCAAAAGCTGAAACATCGGCAATACAAACAAGAATCAGTGATAAAGCAAACATCCAGCCGGTTAAATAACCGGCCAATGGACTGATATATTCACTGGCGTGCTCGCCAAAATAACCTTTAACCGGACGATGCAAAATCATTTCGCCCATCGCCCGCATCACCATATAGGCCATAATTCCAGCAATCAGATAGGCCAGAATAATCGATGGTCCGGCGGTTTTTATCGCGCTGGACGACCCCATAAAAAGTCCGGTGCCAATGGCCGAACCCAAGGCAATAAAGCGAATATGCCTTGTGGTTAATCCGCTTTTAAGTTCATTGCTGCTTTGTGTATGGTTCACGAATCCATCCTCTTTCAAATTTTATTATACAGATGCACAGCATCCTTTGCAGTCGTCAATAACCGGGTAACAGATTTTCCGGTAGCAATAAGGTCAATTGGCCGCTTTCCAACAACTGCCCTGCCGCCTCAATATCCGGGGCAAAAAAACGGTCTTCTTGATAAAACGCTACTTTTTCTCGCAGCAATTGTCTTGCTTTTTCCAGTTTTTCGGTCGTTTTAAGCCCTTGGCGGAAATCCAGGCCCTGGCAAGCGCCCAGCCATTCAATGGCCAAAATGCCGCAGACGTTATCTGCCATCGGCCACAGGCGTTTACCGGCATTAGGTGCCATGGAAACATGGTCTTCTTGCCCGGCAGAAGTAGGCAAACTGTCCACGCTGGCCGGATGGGCAAGCGCTTTGTTGTCGCTGGCAAGCGCCGCGGCGGTGACTTGCGCAATCATAAAACCGGAATTAACGCCGCCATTTTCTACCAGAAACGGCGGCAATTGTGACATATGCTTATCCATCATCAGCGAAATACGCCGCTCGGATAATGCGCCGATTTCCGCCAGTGCCAAGGCGATATTATCGGCGGCCATGGCGACCGGTTCGGCGTGAAAGTTGCCGCCGGAAATCACATCGCCGTTATCGGCAAATACCAAAGGGTTATCCGATACGGCGTTGGCTTCAATTTGCAATACGTGCGCTGCCTGGCGTAATTGGGTTAAACACGCGCCCATCACTTGCGGCTGGCAGCGCAATGAATACGGGTCTTGCACTTTGTGGCAATCTTCGTGTGATAAACCGATTTCACTGCTTGTCCCTAATACATGCCGAAAAGCCGCTGCCGCATCGATTTGCCCCGGTTGGCCGCGTACTTGGTGAATACGTGCATCAAAGGGCGAGCGCGAACCGAGCATGGCTTCCACACTTAAACTGCCGCAAACAATGGCCGCAGCGTACATGTCTTCGGCCTGCCAAAACCCACGTAGCGCATAAGCGGTCGATACTTGCGTGCCATTTAATAAGGCCAGCCCTTCTTTGGCGGCTAAAGTTAATGGCTTTAATCCAGCGATGTTTAAGGCTTCAACAGCAGGCAGCCATTTTCCTTGATAACGCGCTTTGCTTTCACCCAATAACACTAAGGACATATGCGCGAGCGGCGCTAAATCACCGGAGGCACCCACCGAACCTTTGAGCGGAATATGTGGATAAACTTGTGCATTCATTAACGCAATCAGCGCATCCAAAACCACGGGGCGAATACCGGAAAAACCGCGTGCCAGTGAATTCAATTTAAGCAGCATAATCAGCCACACCAAATCATCATCCAGCGCTTCACCCACGCCAGCGGCATGCGATAATACTAACGAACGCTGTAGTTTTTCTAAATCTTCTGCCGCAATTCGTGTTGAAGCCAACAAACCAAAACCGGTATTGATACCGTAAGCGGTGCGGTCATCTTTGATAATTTGATTAACGCAATTAACGCTGGCTTCTATCGCCGAATAAGCGCTTTTATCCAAGGTAATTTGTTGTGGGGTTTTCCATAACTTTCGCAATTGTTTTAAAGTCAATTGGCCGGGAATTAAATTAAAGGTTTGCATAGTTTTTCCTGGTTATTTTAAGCCATCATCGGCAGGTTTAATCCCTGCTCACGGGCGCAGTTAATCGCAATCTCATAACCGGCATCGGCATGGCGCATAACACCGGTTGCTGGGTCGTTAGTTAATACGCGGGCAATACGCGCATCCGCTTCTGCCGTACCGTCACAGACAATTACCACACCGGAATGCTGCGAAAAGCCCATACCCACGCCGCCGCCGTGATGCAATGAAACCCAAGTTGCGCCGCTGGCGGTATTTAATAGCGCATTAAGCAGCGGCCAATCGGATACGGCATCAGAGCCGTCTTGCATACTTTCGGTTTCGCGGTTGGGGCTGGCGACCGATCCGGAATCCAAATGGTCGCGTCCAATCACAATGGGCGCGGATAATTCGCCGCTGCGTACCATTTCATTAAAGGCCAATCCCAATTTGGCGCGCAGTCCCAAACCTACCCAGCAGATGCGGGCCGGTAATCCCTGGAAACTAATGCGCTGGCGTGCCATATTAAGCCAATGATGCAAATGCGCGTCATCAGGGATAAGTTCTTTCACTTTGGCATCGGTTTTATAAATATCCTCTGGATCACCGGAAAGCGCCGCCCAACGGAACGGGCCAATACCACGGCAAAATAACGGGCGAATATAAGCGGGAACAAATCCGGGGAAATCAAAGGCATTACTAACGCCTTCTTCCAGCGCCATTTGCCGAATATTATTACCATAATCAAAGGTGGGAATACCTTGCTGTTGAAAATCCAGCATGGCTTTAACATGCAGCGCCATGGATTGTTTGGCCGCTTTAATAACCGTTTCCGGTTCACTTTTGCCGCGCTGCCGATATTCATCCCAAGTCCAGCCGATGGGCAGATAGCCATTTAACGGGTCATGAGCGCTGGTTTGGTCTGTGACCATATCGGGGCGAATGCCGCGTTTAACCAATTCCGGCAGAATTTGCGCGGCGTTAGCGTGCAGGGCAATGGAAATGGCTTTACCGGATTTTGTGTATTTTTCAATACGTGAAAGCGCATCATCCAGATTATCGGCTTGTTCGTCGATATAACGGGTTTGCAGGCGAAAATCGATGCGGCTTTGCTGGCATTCGATATTTAATGAGCAAGCACCAGCTAATGAAGCGGCTAATGGCTGCGCCCCGCCCATTCCGCCTAAACCGGCCGTTAAAATCCATTTTCCGGTTAAATCGCCGGCATAATGTTGGCGACCGGCTTCAACAAAGGTTTCATAAGTGCCTTGCACAATGCCTTGGCTGCCGATATAAATCCAGCTTCCGGCGGTCATTTGCCCGTACATGGCAAGCCCTTTACCATCAAGTTCATTAAAATGCTGCCAATTCGCCCAATGCGGCACTAAATTGGAATTGGCAATTAATACGCGCGGTGCATCTTTATGCGTTTTAAATACACCGACCGGTTTACCGGATTGCACCAATAGGGTTTCATCGTCTTCTAAATTTTTTAGCGTTTCGACGATTTTATCGAAACACTGCCAATTGCGTGCGGCGCGACCAATTCCGCCATAAACCACTAACTCTTTGGGGTTTTCCGCAACCTCCGGATCTAGATTATTCATTAACATACGCAGCGGCGCTTCAGTTAGCCAGCTTTTGGCCGTTAACTGATTGCCACGCGGAGAGCGGATTTCACTATCTCGGTATCGTTGCATTGTTTTTCCTCTTTTAGATAAGGTTTTGCGGGGAATTTAATCGTTAATCACTGTGCAATAAATGCACAATTCGGGCGGCCACTTTGGCGGTGCGGTTATCAATATCAAATCTGGGGTTAACTTCGGCAATATCAGCCAACATTAATTTGCCGCTATGTTTAATTTGCTCAATTAACGGCAGCAATAATGATAACTCCACGCCCAATGCCGCCGGCGCACTACAGCCAGGGGCTTGATAAGCAGGCAGTACGTCAATATCAAAACTAAGATAAATAGTTCTTTTATCCTGCATCCATTGCGACAATTGCTCGCTGATAGCAGGCAAGGTATTTAAATTAATATCTTTATCTTCTACTACCCAGGTATTTAATTCCTTGGCACGTTGAAATAAGGCTTGAGTATTGCTCGCACGGTTAATCCCCAGCGCAGCATATTGAAACTTTATCGGACCGTAGCAAGAATGATAGATTTGCGCAAAGGGTGTACCCGAATGGCCTTTTGTCCGTGGAATATCGAGTATCCAGTTCTGTTCTTCACCGGATGTATGCAGAAACTCAGGAGCACGCAAATCAAAATGCGCATCAAAATTAATAATCCCGATATTGGGAGCGCTTTCCGTGGTTTTGAAATGGGTCGTATCATGTAAATGCCAGTAAATGCCGCTCCAGCTAGCAAAAGCCACTTCATGCCCGCCGCCTAAAATAATCGGAAAATGTTCGTCATATAATGGCTCGCAAATTTTATCCGCTAATTGCTTTTGCGCGGCTTCCAAATCACCGTCATCGCAATAAATATTGCCGGCATCATAAAGCGGTTTTCTGCCGTGCCAAGCGAGATTGGCCAGTGCTTTACGGATGGCATCCGGTGCGTGTTTGGCCCCGACTCTACCCTGATTGCGGCGCACGCCTTCATCACAGCAAAAACCTAATAACACAGTGCCTTTTTCTGCGCGATCTTGCCAAGCCTTTGCACCATTTTCGATAAAGGGCTGAACTTTCTGATGCCAACGCTGGCTATTGGCTTCAGGGTCAATGCGTCCTTGCCAAATCGTTTTATCAATTTTACCTTCAGACATTATCTGGCACTCCTGCAAATACCCGTTGCTGCAAGCGACCGGGTTGAATGGCATAACATAAATCTTCCACCTGCTTGATATTCCATACGCAAAAATCGGCGGGACGGCCTATATCCAAATAACCCAATCCCTGCTTATCCAAACCCAAGGATCTGGCCGCATTAACGGTAAAACCGCTTAAGGCTTCTTGCGTAGTTAAGCCAAATAAGGTGCAAGCCATATTCATGATTAAACTGGGTATAAAAATCGGTGAACTACCCGGATTTGCATCGGTCGCCAAAGCAATAGGCACTTGATATTGACGTAATAACTCAATCGGCGGGCGCTGTTTTTCGCGCAGCATATAAAAGGCGCCAGGCAGTAATACGGCCACTGTTCCTGCCTGTTTTAGTGCTTTAATACCGATTTCATCCAGATATTCAATATGATCTACGGAAAGTGCGCCATATTTTGCCGCCAATGCCGATCCGCCTGAATTGGATAACTGTTCGGCATGGGCTTTTATCGGCAAGTTATGCTGCCTTGCGACTTTAAAGATTTTCTCGCATTGTGCGGGTGAAAAGGCGATTTTTTCACAAAATACATCGACCATATCGACCAGATTTTCGGCAACGGCTGCCGGAATAATCTCATTGCAGATTAAATCAATATACGCATCAGCATACTCTTTATATTCTTCTGGAACAGCATGGGCGGCGAGCAAGCTGGTTATTATTCGCACACTACGCTGTTTTTCCATTTGCCGCGCCACACGCAGCATTTTAAGTTCATCATTTAAAGTCAAACCATAGCCGGATTTAATTTCAACCGTGGTTGCGCCTTCACTGATTAATGCATCCAGGCGCGGCAGGCTTTGTTCTAATAATGCTTCTTCACTGAGTGCGCGGGTATCTTGCAAAGTGCTTAAAATACCGCCGCCATTTTTGGCAATCTGCTCGTAACTTGCGCCTTCACTGCGCAGTACAAAATCATTAAGACGGCTGCCGCCATAAATAATATGGGTATGGCAATCAATCAAACCTGGGGTAATTAAGCCATTTTCTCCGGCTAATTTGATATTCTCAGATCGATCACCCATATATTTTAGGGTTTCTTCTAAATAGGGCTGAGGCTCGGGTTCTAAGTAGGTTATTTTTCCTTTTTCTACTATCAGGGTCATTTTATTCGGCAAGGTTTTAATGCCATCAAATACCCGCATATTGCGCCAAACCCAAACTCTTTTATTCTTCATTGCCGTTCCTTTAAGCCAAACCGTGCAGACGGGTAATAATGCGGGCGGCGCATTGGCGGGTTTGTTGAATAAAGCCGTGCGTTTGCCTTTCTGCGCGGGAAATCGGTGCCATTAAGGTTAAGGTGCCGAGCAGTTTGTCTTTGCCTTGCAGCAGCGGCACGCTAACGCCCCAAATGCCTTCGTCCACCTCGCTGCTACTGACCGCAAAGCCTTGGCTGCGGATTTGGATGATTTCGCGTTCCAGTTCGCCACGCTGTTCATCGCTAAGCACGCCACTTTGCACGGCATCAAGCACAATGGAAGTGCGGCGGGTAGCGGGCAAGAACGCCAACAGCGATTTGGCCGAGGCACCAAAAAACAGCGGCAACCCTTTGCCTTTGACAAAGGCGCAGCGCAGCGAATGGCGGCTTTCGACCATTTCCAGGCAAACCATCTGCTCATGCGCCACCACCATTAAGCCAATGGTTTCGTTGGTTTTGTCTGAAAGCCTACGCATTTCCGGCAGCGCCTCGCGCACCAGCCACGAAGCTTGATCAAAACCCAGCGCCAATTGCAGGCAAACCGGCCCCGGCATATAACTGGCCCCACTTTCCTGCACAAAACCCCAGGATTTAAGCAGCGCCAGTTGGCGGTACAGCGTGCTGGTCGCCAAACCGCTCGTTTCGGCGAGTTCGGCAACGGTCAGTGGCCTTGCGTGCTGCGCCAGCAGAGTGAGTAGATAGAGCATGCGCTCGGCTCCACTGGCAGGGGTGGGTTTGCTATCTGGCAACAGGTGTTTGTCGGTGTTTTCTTGCATTGCTCGCAGCCATCATTTTTGTTTCTGTCGGCAGATTAGCAGGCGTTCTCAATTTTTCAGCCACGCATTCCCATTATTTGATAATGCATGTTAAGAATTTAAGAAACTCTTGCCGTGGGGCATGCAGGGCAATCGAGTGAATGGGCTTGCGGCTTGCTTGAACGTTGATTTCTGATTGGGTGCATTCTTCGGGCTTTTCTTGATCGAGAGGTTTCATGTCCGATCCCACCCATGCCAGCGTTGCTTTGAACGCTCAGGCTCACATTGAATCGGCTGCGTTTCTGACCCACTTTGATGCTTTGGTCGATCCGCGCCAGTCGGGCAAGGTCATTTACCCCCTCCCCTGAATGAAGTGCTGCTGCCCGTGTTTACTGGCGACGCTGGCCGGCGCCGAGACCTTCGTAGACATTGCGCTGTTCGGGGTAAAAAAGCGCGAATTGCTGCGCCGTTTTCTGCCCTTTGCCCAAGGCACGCCCTCGCACGACCCTCTGGGCGATTTGTTGGCCACACTGGATGCCGAGTGCTTCCAGCGCTGCTTTGCCGCCTGGGTAGCGTCGTTTACGGGGCTATCCGAAGACGTGATCGCCATTGACGGCAAGACCTCCCGTCGTGCCAAGCAAGGCGGCAAGACGCTTTTGCACACCGTATCCGCCTTTTGCGCACGGCAACGGCTGGTGCTGGGGCAAACCAAGGTGGATGAAAAGTCCAACGAAATTACGGCCATTCAGGGCAGTCGGGTGAAGTGCGTCGTTCTCATTCGTGTCGTCTTGAACACCAGGCAACTACCTGATCGCATGCTCCTATCCTACATGTTGAGTCGTCCAATACGATTAAATGAGAAACTATCTTATCTGATAGTGTTTTTCCCCACGAATGGAGCATGATGAATCGCCTCACCCGATTTCCCTGCAAATGGCGGGCAGGGCTTGCCGATTCAGTGCATTTGCTGCCCAATGGCTAGCTTTCCATAGTGGTTTATCTCGCATGAAGGAAATCCCCCTGCCTGCTTCGCCAAGTCCCTGTCACGCGCATTTGCAGTATTTGCAGCAACTGCCAATGGGCAGCTTGGTTTTGGATGAAAACCATCGCCTGCGGCTATGGAACCGGGCGCTGCAACTGTTGACCGGTATGAATGAAAGCCAGGTGCTGGGCTTGCCGCTTTGTGCACTAGCCTCGCCTTGGACTGAGCTTTTTGACGACTTTATCAACAAAAACGCGCCACATCGGCATAAGCAGCGCCTTATCCTGGCGGGGAAAACCCACTGGCTTAATCTGCACAAGGCCGGGTTAGGCGAACAAGGCTTACTGGTGCTGGTTGAAGACATCAGCGAAACTTGGCTTTTGGAAAAACACCTGATGCACAGCGAGCGCCTCGCCAGTATTGGCCGTTTGGCGGCGGGTGTTGCGCATGAAATCGGCAATCCCATCACCGCCATTGCTTGCCTTGCGCAGAATTTACGCGAAGAGCGCGAAAACGACGCGGAAATTGCACAAATCTGCCAGCAAATTATTGAGCAGAGCAAGCGCGTATCACGCATCGTGCGCTCGCTGCTCGGCTTTGCCCACGCCGGGGTTCGCGAACTCGCCCGCGAACCGGTTAATCTCGCACAGCTTGCTGCTGAGGCGATTGCTCTGTTGTCGCTCGACCAACAAAGCACCCCAGTGGTCTTTCATAACCTGTGCGCACCTGAGCACGTTGCCAGCGGCGATGCCCCGCGGCTGCTGCAAGTGCTGCTGAATTTGCTCGCCAATGCGCGTGATGCGTCGCCGCCAGGCGCCGCCATCCGTATTCGCAGCACAATCCATGAAGACAGCGTCGAACTGCTGGTCGAAGACCAAGGCAGCGGAATCCCTAAGGACTTGAAAAACCGCCTGTTTGAACCGTTTTTCACCACCAAGGAACCCGGCCAAGGCACAGGTCTCGGTCTGGCGCTGGCTTATGCGATTGTGGAAGAGCATCATGGACAGATCACTCTGGATAGCCCATCCGCCAGCGAGCCGCTAGGTAGTTGCTTTCGCGTGCGTCTGCCAAGCTATACCGCCGAACCAAGTAGCGCAGGAGCCTAGCCTATGTCGCGCATTCTGATTGTTGAAGACGAAAACATCATCCGCAGCGCCCTGTGCCGCCTGCTGGAACGGCATCAGTACCAAGTCAGCGAAGCCGAATCGGTACAGCAGGCGACCGAGCGCTTTGATTTTTCTGGATTTGACCTAATTATCAGTGACTTACGTCTGCCCGGCGCACCGGGCACTGAGTTGATTCAACGCGCAAACGGCACGCCGGTCTTGATCATGACCAGTTACGCCAGTCTGCGCTCAGCGGTCGATTCAATGAAACAGGGTGCGGTGGATTACATCCCCAAACCCTTCGACCACGACGAGATGCTAAAAGCCGTGGCGCAGAGCTTAAGCAAACCCAGCATCGCCTTGGATGCTGCAGCGAACAGTAGCGCCCCTGCCCTGCCCGCCACAAAAAAAACGTCGCCCGTAGCAACCGAAGATGACCTTGGCATTATTGGCTCATCCCCCGCCATGCAGGCGCTTTACCGTAAAATCCGCAAAGTCGCGCCTGCCAATGCCACCGTACTGATTCAAGGCGAATCCGGTACCGGCAAAGAACTGGTCGCACGCGCCCTGCACAACCTCTCCAAACGCGCCAAAGCGCCGCTGATTTCAGTGAACTGCGCCGCCATTCCAGAAAGTCTGATTGAGTCGGAACTGTTCGGCCATGAAAAAGGCGCATTTACCGGCGCGGTCAGTGCGCGTACTGGCTTGATCGAAGCGGCGCACGGCGGCACCTTATTTTTGGACGAAATCGGTGAACTGCCGCTGGAAGCCCAGGCTCGTTTACTGCGCGTATTGCAAGAAGGCGAAATTCGCCGCATCGGCTCGGTACAGTCGCAAAAAGTCGATGTCCGCTTGATTGCCGCCACTCACCGCAGGCTCAAGCGCCTCGCGCACAATGGGCAGTTCCGCGAGGATTTGTTCTACCGGCTTAATGTCATCAGTCTGGAACTGCCACCGCTGCGCGAACGCGGGCAAGACGTGCTGGAAATCGCCCGCCATTTTCTGCAAAAGCAAAACGCCCAGCTTGGCAGCAAGCTGTATTTCAGCAAAGCGGCAGAGCTTGCCATTCTTCATTACGGCTGGCCGGGCAATGTGCGCGAACTGGAAAACGCCATCGAGCGTGCGGCCATTCTCTGCGAGCAGTCGCAAATTGACGTGGATTTACTGGGCATCGAAACGCTTGCGCTGGACATGCCCGAAGCACTACGCCCACACAGCTTCAGCAGCAAAGACAATCATGAGCCCGATGAAAACCTCTCACTGGAAGACTACTTCCAGCATTTTGTTCTTGAACATCAAGAACATATGACCGAAACCGAACTCGCCCGCAAGCTCGGTATCAGCCGTAAGTGCCTGTGGGAACGCCGCCAACGGCTCGGCATTCCAAGACACAAAAGTACCATTGAGGGCGAGAAAGAGTGAGAAAGAATGAGAAAGTGTTACAGCGGTAACAAAAGGCGAGTTATTGGGTAACAGAATGCGACAGCCTGTTGCACAGATCTATCCCATGTAAAAGCTAAGCTATTGATTAAGCAACGATTAAAAAAGCTGGCACGGGTTCTGCTCTAGTATCGGCACAACAACAAAAACAAGCAGAGCTAACCCAATAAAAACAACAGCAACTCCGGAAAAATAACAACAACAAGTACAGGGAGAGTAAGCTAACTGATTTTTTTGGAGAGGATGCCGGTGGCTTAATCGCCTCCTGATGCCAGTAGAGAACAACAAAACTGCTTAACAAGGCAGCGACATACTGGGATTTGCTTGCGGCATAAGTTCCAAAGCAATCCGTTTGGCATTTAATGCCCGGCTTCGGGCATTCGTATTTCGTTTGTTGGGGTAATAAAAACAACAACCCAACAAAACAATAAAAACCATTGTTGATATTGGGAGGCCATGCCTCCCATTGGTTTTTCCGCGCTATTTCTGCCCTATCGTCTTTGCTGGTGTTAAAATCCGCAGCCTTTTTTATCTGGCGGTATTTTTTCCATTGGCAAACCTCTTTATCCCTTTCATCGCCCATGCTGAACAAGCTGCTTAAGCCTTTGCGCTTACTGCGTGCGGGCAAGCCAAAGCGCCGCATGATTGGTGCTCGTCAGCATCCGCTGCGAGCCGACGCCCATATCAGCGTGCACGCATTAACCGTTACCCGCCGCCTGCAACAAGCCGGTTTTCAGGCTTATCCGGTGGGAGGCTGTGTGCGCGACCTGCTGCTCGGGCTTACCCCTAAAGATTTTGATGTGGCCACCAATGCCACACCCGAACAAGTGCGCGCTGAATTTCGCAATGCGCGAATTATTGGCAGGCGTTTTAAATTGGTGCATGTGCTGTTTGGCCGCGAGATGATTGAAGTCGCCACCTTTCGCGGCCATCACGAAGGCACCAGCAGCCCGCAAAGTGCGCAACACGAAAGCGGTCGCATTCTGCGTGACAACCAATACGGCAGCTTGGAAGAAGATGCAAGCCGACGCGATTTTTCCATCAACGCGCTGTATTTCGACATCCAAAGCAACAGCATCCTCGATTACTCAGATGGCTTTGCCGATATTAAAAAGCGCCAAATCCGCTTAATTGGCAACCCCGAACAACGCTACCGCGAAGACCCGGTACGCATGCTGCGGGCGGTGCGCTTTGCCGCCAAACTGGGCTTTACCATTGAAACGCAAAGTGCCGCACCGATTGCGAGGCTTGCCCCGTTGCTTTCGGCCATTCCGGCGGCGCGATTGTTTGATGAAGTGCTTAAGTTGTTTTTGTCCGGCAAAGCCGCCGCCTGCTATCCACTACTGCGCGAGTTTGGCCTGTTTGAACCGTTATTCCCAGCCACCCATCGGTTGTTGGATGAGCCTTCTGGCTGTGCCGAGCGCTTGATTAGCAGGGCGCTTATCAACACCGACCAGCGTATTGAACAAGGCAAACCGGTCACGCCCGCGTTTTTATTTGCCGCACTGCTCTGGCCGGTGATTGCAAGGCAAGCCGAACGCCTCAAGGCCGAAGGCATTCCCCCCATTCCGGCGATGCAGGAAGCGGCCAGCATTGCGCTGGCCGAATTGACCCGCCGTATCGCACTGCCCAAACGATTTTCCCTGCCGCTGCGCGAAATGGTCGAGATGCAGGAGCGCCTGCAACGGCGCAGTCTGCCGCATGCCGATATTTTGCTGAGCGAACCACGCTTTCGCGCCGCCTATGACCTGTTATTGCTGCGTGAACAGGCCGGTGAAGACACCGCAGGTCTCGGTGCTTGGTGGACGGATTACCAGTGCCGTGACGAACAGCAAAGACGGCAAATGATCAGGGATTTACCGAAAACCACCGGCAAAAAACGCAAACGCCGTCCACGTAAAAAACCGCCGAGCGACCATGCCCGATCAATTTGAGCGCGCCTATATCGGCCTTGGCAGCAATCTGCAAAATCCGCCCGCACAACTTGAGCAAGCACTGGCGGCGCTTGGAAAACTGCCGCAAACACAGCTTGTCTGCGTTTCATCCTTTTACCGCAGCGCGCCGCTTGGCCCGCCAGGGCAGCCCGATTACTGCAATGCCGTTGCCGCGCTGGATACTCGCCTGACTGCGCTGGAACTACTTAATGCCCTGCAAGTCATTGAACAGGCACAAGGGCGCCTGCGCAGCGAGCACTGGGGAGCACGTACGCTGGATTTGGACATCTTGCTGTTTGCCGCACAAACCATTCACACCGCGCGATTAGTCGTTCCGCACCCAGAAATGCAAAAGCGTGCTTTTGTACTCTGGCCGCTTGCGGAAATTGCGCCGAACCTGTCGCTGCCGAACGGGCAACCCTTAGCGGATTGGCTTATCCAATGCCCTTATGGCGAACTTGAGAAACTTGACATCCCCTCGCCCGCTTGCCGGAGAGGGGTAACGGTTGACTTCAAACCCACTTAGCCAGACCCTACGCGCCCGCCTCCAAGGATCCTCTGCCATGTCCAACGTGACACTGACCCGCCTGCAAACGCAAAAACCGGCGGGTGACAAAATCGTGATGCTCACCGCCTACGAGGCCACCCTTGCGCGCGCCGCCTGCAATGCCGGGGTAGAAATGCTGCTGGTCGGCGATTCACTCGGCATGGTGGTGCAAGGTAACGACAGCACGTTACCGGTAACAGTCGATGAAATGGCTTACCACACCGCTTGCGTCAAACGCGGCAATCTGGGCGCTTTTTTGCTGAGCGATCTGCCGTTTATGGCCGCCGCCAGCGTCGATAGTGGCCTTGCCGCCAGTGCAAAGCTGATGCGCGCCGGTGCGCAGATGGTAAAAATCGAAGGTGGCCTGTCGCTCATCCCATTGCTACAGCGCCTTGCACAAAACGGCGTACCGGTCTGCGTGCATATGGGCTTAACCCCGCAGTGGGTCAATTTGTTTGGCGGCTACAAAGTACAGGGGCGCGGCGCAGAACAGGCGCAGCGCCTGATCGATGATGCCAAAGCGCTGGAACAAGCCGGAGCGGCCATGCTGCTGCTCGAATGCGTACCCGCCGCGCTCGCCGCACAAATCACTAAAGCCGTACAAATCCCGGTGATTGGCATTGGCGCGGGAGCCGCGACCGACGGACAAGTCTTGGTGATACATGACCTGCTGGGGCTCACCCTGCGTTCGCGTCCACCTAAGTTTGTTAAAAACTTTATGGCAGGAAGAGACAGCATTGAAGCGGCGATAGCCGCCTATGTGCAAGCGGTTAAAAGCGGCGAGTTTCCTGGCCAAGAACACGAATTTAGCGCATGAAAACCATCAGCCAAATAGCCCCGCTGCGCAGCGCACTGGCCACTCGGCGAAAGGCCGCCAAGCGTATTGCGCTGGTGCCCACAATGGGCAATCTGCACGCCGGACACTTGGCGCTGATTGAACTCGCCCGCCGTCATGCCGACTTTGTGGTGGCCAGCATTTTTGTTAATCCGCTGCAATTTGGCGCGAATGAAGACTTGGATCGCTACCCGCGTACGCTTGCCGCAGACGAGCAAAAACTGCAAGGCGCAGGTTGCGACCTGTTGTTTGCGCCAACCGTTGCCGAAATGTATCCACAAGGCATGCAAAGCCAAACGCGCCTGTGCGTTGGCGGCGTAGCGCAAAGGCTCTGTGGTGCGGCAAGGCCGGGGCATTTTGAGGGCGTGGCGACCGTCGTTTGCAAGCTGTTTAACATCGTGCAGCCGGATGTCGCCGCCTTTGGCCGCAAGGATTACCAGCAACTGCGCGTGATTGAAACGCTGGTAGAGGATTTAAACCTGCCGCTGCGCATTATCAGCCTGCCCACTGTGCGTGATCTTGATGGCTTGGCGCTGTCTTCGCGCAACGGCGGCTTAACGGACGAACAGCGCAAAACCGCCCCCGTGCTCTGGCAAAGCTTGCAGCAGATGGCAAAAGCCATTACTGAGGACGGCGAGCGCGACTATCCAACACTCTGTGCAAGCCATAAGGCGCATCTGGCGCAGCACGGCCTGCGTGTGGACTATCTGGAAATCTGCGCCGCAGACAGCCTGCAAGCGGCCCGCACCGACGACCAAAAGTTATTGATTGCCGTGGCCGCGTTTTTGGGCAATGTCCGCTTAATTGACAATATTGAGGTCATGCTCGGTAGCTGATCCCTCGCCTATTTATCGGAAAGCGCCGGGGTGCGTGGAGGAATTATGCGCCGCTTTCCGGTCGCCTCAAAAGCGGCGGCGTAACGCAGCAGGTTGTTATCGTCATAAGCGCATCCGGCAAAAGTCAAACCGACCGGCATACCTATATCATCCAGCAATCCCATCGGCACAGTGACGGTAGGGACGCCCAGATGACGAATGGCGAGGTTGCCATTGGCAACCCACACGCCATTGCGCCAGGCAAGTTCAGCGGATTTGGGATTAACGTCGGCATCCGCCGGGCCAATATCGGCCACAGCGGGGAAAACCAGCGCATCCAAGCCCTGCCCTTGCATCCAGTCTTGCAAATCCAGTTTGCGCGTTTGTTCCAAACCACGCAGACCGTTTTCCAAGGTCTCAAGCTGCTGCCACGGTCGAATGCCGCGCTGCGCGATACGCACGTATTCGGCCATATCGGGTATACCGGCGGCGAGCTCCCCTTCAGGGCGGCCTGGCAAAGTGCCTGGCTCATGCGGGAAGATTTGCTCGCCATCGACATCGGCCAAGCGGTTTAACGACGGATCGTTATTTGCCTTTAAAAAATCATCCAAGGCAAAGGCGCTTAAATCCCAGAGTTCATCGTGCCAATACGCCTTGCTGATAAGCCCGCGCGTCAGCAAGTTGGGCGCACCAGGGCGGTCTCCTTCGTAGTTCGATACCAGCGGGAAATCCACTTCCAAGACCTCAGCACCGGCCGCCTCCAAGGCTTTCTGCGCCGCTTGCCAGAGTTTGATAACGCTTCCCCGCGTCTTTATTTTCTCGCCGGTCGCACCGCCTAAAGTCGGCCTTGCACCGGTGCCTGCCAGCGGGTCGGCATTGATATACATCTTCGGCACGCCAAAGCGCTTGCCTTTTAAACTCGCGGTCTTTGCGAGCTCAAGATAAGAAGCCGGTCGCACTTCACGGGCTTTAGGCAACTTAAGCCAAGGCTGCATGCGCCACAGGTCGCCGCGCGTGTCGGCATCATCAGCGACGATGACCTCCAGCACTTCCAGCAAATCCGCCATTGTTCGCGCGTAAGGAACCACCACATCCATAGTCGGCACCAGCGGCCAGTTGCCGCGCACGGAAATCACTCCGCGCGACGGCGTATAAGCGCACAGGCCGTTGTTAGAGGCAGGTCCCCGCCCACTCGACCAGGTTTCTTCGGCCAGCCCAAAGGCGGCAAAACTCGCCGCCGTTGCCGTACCCGCGCCGTTGGAAGACCCGGAAGCAAAGGGCGCGGTTAAAAAATCGCCGTTGTACGGGCTTTCTGCACGACCATAAACGCCGCGCTGCATGCCGCCGTTAGCCATCGGCGGCATATTGGTTTTGCCCAAGCAAATCGCCCCAGCCGCGCGCAGTCTTTCCACGGTAAAGGCATCGCGCTGCGCTTGCAGATTTTTAAAAGCAGGGCTGCCGCTTGCCGCCGTCATACCCTTGACCAAGTAGCTGTCTTTGGCCGTGTAGGCAATACCATCCAGTGCACTTAAGCGCATCCCGCGGGCACGCCGTCTATCGGAGGCTTTTGCCTCGGCCAGCGCATCGGCATTTCGCACCACGACCGAATTAAGCGCCGCGTCAAAGGCATCCATCCGCGCAAAATAAGCTTTAACCAGTTCCACTGCCGTGGTCTCACCGCTATCCAATGCACGGCGCAAATCAGCAATAGAGGCTTCGGTAACTTCAAACATGTTTTTCTTCCTTGTTGGCAAGCCGCTAAGTATAAGCTTGGCATTTTTGCGGGGATGAGAAAAATGGCTTTTGATTTTGACCTGCTGGTTATTGGCGGCGGTTCTGGCGGTGTTCGCGCCGCGCGGTTTGCCGCCGATTTTGGTGCGAAAGTGGCGCTGGCGGAAAGCCGTTATCTGGGCGGCACTTGTGTCAATGTCGGTTGTATTCCCAAAAAATTGTTCGCCTACGCGGCGCAGTTTGCCGAAGACTTCGCCAAGGCAGATGGCTACGGTTTCTCGCAGGCAAGGCCTGAGTTTAACTGGCAACTGCTGCGTGATAACAAAACCCAAGAAATTCATCGATTAAACGGCGTTTACCGCAAGCTGCTAGAAAATTCCGGCGTAGCACTTTTGGACGGCCACGCCCGTTTGCTGGATGCGCATCAGGCAGCAATAAACGGCAAAACCTACAGCGCCAAAAACATCCTGCTGGCGACTGGCGGCTGGCCGGATAAGCCGCAAATCTTAGGTATTGAACACGCTATAACCTCCAACGAAGTGTTCGCCCTGCCCTCGCTGCCTAAGCAGATGCTGATAGTCGGCGGCGGTTATATTGCGGTGGAGTTTGCCTCCATCTTCCATGCGCTGGGTGTACAAGTCACCTTGCTCTATCGCGGCGAGCTCTTTTTACGCGGCTTTGACGGCTCGCTACGCCGCCATTTAAAGGAAGAATTCGAGCGCAAAGGCTTAAGTTTGCAGTTTTCTGCACAAATCACGCAAATTGAGCGCCAAACCAACGGCCAGCTAACCGCCACATTAAACGACGGGCGGAAACTGCATGCCGACTGCATCGTCTACGCCACCGGTCGCCGTCCCATGACCGATCACTTGGGGCTGGAAAATACCGACGTTCATTTGGATCAGCGCGGTTTTGTTCAGGTCGATCATCAATACCGCACTGCTGCGCCTTCGATTTTTGCCATTGGTGATTTAATTGGCCGCGTGCAATTAACACCGGTGGCGCTCGCCGAAGGTATGGCGGTTGCTAAATACCTATTCCGTCCAGAACAATTTGTCCCGCTGGAGTACCAACTAATCCCAAGCGCCGTATTTAGTCTTCCTAATCTTGCCAGCGTAGGCTTAAGCGAAGAACAAGCACGCGAGCAAGGGCACAATGTCCGCCTGTTTGAAAGCCGCTTTCGCGCACTGAAACTGACCATGACCGATTGCCAGGAACGCACACTGTGCAAACTGATAGTCGATGCGGATAGCGATAAAGTCCTAGGCTGTCATATGGCAGGCAGTGATGCCGGGGAAATTATCCAAGGGCTCGCGGTTGCACTAAAAGCAGGCGCAAGCAAGCAGCAGTTTGATCAAACCTTAGGCATTCACCCCACCGCCGCCGAAGAGTTTGTAACCATGCGGCGAGCAGTGGGGGAATAACTCAATGCTGGTTTTTAAGATAAGCCAATCGCGCATAACGCATTGAACCTGCGTGCTTTTGCTCCTCTCCCGCTTGCGGGAGAGGAGCTGTGTTCACGGTCAAGTCATTTTCAGGCGTTCTCCCTGTGGATAAGTGGCTGACCAAGGGACTTGCTTGGCGTGGATTAACCACGATAACCTCAAAGCCTGCCAAGCACGCTTGGCACACCAGCGACTGTTGATAACGGCCAGTCGCCTCCATCAGCAACAGCGCGACATTCATTGCCTGCAGCCGTTTCAACAACGCCGTAACCTAGCTCGTTATTGGGGAATTGTTCAGTCGGATGCTTGTCATCCAACGCCACTTCCAGCGTCGCCTTGGAAACGTCCCAAAAGCGCATCTTGAGAAGTCTTTGCCATAGCCCTGCCTTGCGATACGGGGTCGATACGGATATCCCCTACTCACAACTGTTCGGGATTGAAACAAAGAAAGATTATCCACGACTAATGCTCTCCCAGCGGATGCCCTTGTCTATGACAGGGCCCCAAGGGATGACGCGCTGTGGATAACCTTTCAAACTCAGCTCCTGAACGACGGAGGGGGAAGATAACGCCCCCGTTTAACGCTCAGCGCGGCCGTACTGGCGCATCAGTTTGACCACTTCATCATGTGGCAAACCGTAGAGCCTGCGGCCGTTGATGCCGGTCATGGTACGCGCCGTCACCAGCGCGTTGACAATCGCCTCTTCGGTCGCCTCCACCGTCGCTTTAAAGACAGCATCAATACGACCGGTCGGGAACTGCACAGCAGGCTGGGTCTCGCGGTCGCTGACATCGTTGACATTCGCATCGGTCGAGAACGCCAAAATCAAATCACCCGAACCGTTGCCCGAATAAGTACCCAAACGCGCCAAGCCCAACGACGCACGCCGCGCCACGCGGTCGAGTTGCGACGGGTTTAGCGGCGCATCGGTCGCCACGATAATGATGATTGAGCCTTCATCGGCGCTCTGCTGCCCGCCTTCGCCGTCTGCGCACAGCGGCTGGCGGGTTTGCCCGGGCATGTTCGGGTCATAGCAGCTTAGGTAGCGGTCGGCCAACTCTGCGCCCACCGGCACACCGGCGATGCGTAGCACCGTGCGGTCGCCGGTATTGCACTGCACCAGCACGCCCAGCGTATAGCGGGTATCGACCACGTCAAAAACGCGCGAGGACGTGCCAATACCGCCCTTAAAGCCAAAGCAGCGCATGCCGGTACCACCGCCCACATTGCCTTCCGCTACCCGGCCACCTTTGGCAGCATCCAGCGCCTGCATGGCCGTCTCCGGGGTGACGTGAAAGCCTTCAATATCGTTTAGCACGCCGTCGTAGGTTTCACCAACCACCGGCCAGAGCGCCTCGCCAAAGCGGCGCGACGTCCATTTTTGGATACCCGAATAGACATCGCCAATAGCGTTGGTATTAGAAATGCCTATCGGGCCATAGGCAATGCCGTAGTCTTCCAGATAAGACTGTCCGGTCATCTCACCATTACCATTTAGGTTGTAAAAACCAGCATAGACTGGGCGCTCATTGTCCTTGCCGCGTGGCAGCACCACGGTTACGCCGGTTCGTACCGGGCCTGCACCGACGGTGAGCGGCCCTTCGCCTTTAATCAGCGTCGCGTGACCGACCAGCACGCCAGCGACATCGGTAATCGCGTTTAACGCGCCCGGCTCACCTTCAAATGGAATACCCAAATCACGTGCACGGTCTTGTGCGCACACACAGCCAGTTAATAGCGCAATGGACAGCGCCGAGCCAAAGAACTTCAATTGTTTCATTGTTATGTTCCTCTTTAAGGACGTTTGTTGTGATGTAAACGCCGCGCTTATCGCCCTGTGTACTGACAAAGCAGGGCATATCGAAGGCAAACAAGGCATACCAAAGTCGTACTACGCGCGGCGACCCCCCATGATAGGTCAACGGACTTGATAAATCCTTTATTGGTATAAAAAGCACCCATTCAATGCCGCCTAAATTTCTCTATTGATAGAAATTACCGAACAACACAAAATCCCCACATGAAACTTTCAGCGACAGCATCCTTCACTGGGGCGAGATGGGCAGTCTTGGGGCGTTAATCGCAGTGTGGCGCAAATTCATGCGCTGCTGTTTTTTCACGGCAAGCCGATGCACGCTAAGGGCATTTGCGAAACGCTAAGCCTTGCCCGCTCCAACGCCAGCAACAGCCAGGAGCTGCTTGGCTGGAAGCTCATCCGCAGCACACAAGTCTTGGGCGACCGCCGCCAGTACTTTGAGACCTCCGCCGAGGTCTGGGATTTATTCCGCGCCATTATTAAAGGGCGCAAAGAGCGCGAATTTGACCCGACCGTAGCGCTTTTACGCGAACTGACCGAAGCGTCGGAATTTGCAGACGAATCGTCCGAAGCACAAAAGCGCGTGAAAGACACGCTAAACCCGATGCTGCGTAACGAGCAGGGCAAGCTGATGTTTACCGATATTCACGCCGGCGACTTTATCCCGCCAACAGGCTACAGCCAGAAAACACTGCTGGAACGCATCCACGCCAAACAGGCTGTAGAAATTGAACTAGATTTTTATATGGCAGCGCACAACACCTAAAATCGATTTGTCAGATAAAGTCCAAATTTCTACAGTTTATTCTGATTACCTTGCAATACATTCAGCGCTTTAAGCAGATTAAGCGCCTCGCTCAGTTGGTAATCGCCGTCTTCGGCTTTGCCGGAGGCTTCTGCTGTGGGTGCTTTGGGATTTTGGTTATCCAAATGTCCGGCAAGGTCGGCTTCTTTCACGTTAAAAATGCCTTCTTGCTCGCGCACCAACCTGCCACGCGCCACGCTAATATCCGGCACTATGCCTTGTGCCTGGATGGAGCGCCCGTTTGGCGTGTAATAGAGCGCGGTGGTCAATTTCAACGCGCGGCCTTGGCTAAGCGGCATAATGCTTTGTACCGAGCCTTTGCCAAAGCTGGTGCTGCCCATCAGTACGGCGCGGTGATGGTCTTGCAGGGCGCCGGCAACAATTTCGGCGGCAGAAGCGCTGCCTTCGTTAATCAACACCACCAGCGGTACGCCTTCGCTGTTGTCTTTGCCGCTGGCAAAAAAGCGCATGTCTGAATCCGTCTGGCGGCCTTTGGTATAGGTAATCAAGCCTGATGCAACAAACTGGTCAACCACTTCCACCGCCGCTTGTAATACACCGCCGGGGTTGTTGCGTAAATCCAGCACCAGCCCTTGTAGCGGCTGGTTATTGTTGGATTTTTTCAGTCGTACCAAGGCATTTTTCGTTTCTTTGCCGCTGCCCTGTTGAAATTGGCTGATGCGCAGATAGCCGTAGCCGCTTTCCAGCAATCTTGAGCGCACGCTTTTGCTTTTAATCAGTGCGCGGGTCAGTTCTACATCAAAGGGTTGACCACCGTCACGCACCAGGGTTAAGCGGATTTTCTCGCCGGGCTTGCCGCGCATTTTATTCACCGCTTCCATCATCGAAAGCCCTTGGGCCGATTGGCCATCGATGCGGATGATGTAATCCCCGGCGGCAATACCGGCGCGCTCGGCCGGGCTGTCATCAATAGGCGCGATAATTTTTAGTGCGCCGTTTTCCATGCCGACTTCAATACCCAAGCCGCCAAACTCGCCGCTGGTGCTTTCTTGCAGTTGCGCAAAATCATCGGCGACCAAATAAGCCGAATGCGGGTCAAGATTCTCCAGCATGCCGCGAATGGCGTTTTCCAGCAGTTGTTGGTCAGAAACCGGCTCGACATAGGTATTTTTAACGCGCTCGAACACTTCCACAAAGGTACGCAAATCTTCCAGTGGCAGCGGCGCTTGGCTCTGCTCTGCAAGGCTTTGCACTGCGGGCAGAAAGAATAAAAAAGCCAGCAATGCACAGGGCGGGCGGGCAAACCAAGGCAACATAAAAAACTCCTTAAACGCTTAAAAAGGGTAAACAGTTGGCATTCTGCTATCGCTTGGGCTGATTTTGTGCGACGCACCAACTGGCCGGGTCGCTCGGGGTTTTCTGATGACGGATGGCAAAATACAGCGCAGGTTCGGCTTGTCCGCCGCTTTTGCCCACGGTGGCGACAGGCTCGCCCACCTGCACTAAATCGCCGACCCGTTTCAGCAATGTTTGATTATGGCCGTACAGACTTAAGTAATTGCTGCCGTGATTGATGATCAGCATAAGTCCCATACCGCTTAAGTAATCGGCCAGTACCACTTGCCCGGGATGAATGGCGCGAACCGTACTGCCTTCTGCCGCGCCAATCAGTACGCCATCCCATTTAATCCGCGCGTCATCACTGCGTGGGCTGCCGTAGCGTGCAAGCAAACGCCCATCCACTGGCCAAGGCAGTTTGCCGCGCGTTTGTGCAAACGGGCGGTTTTGCGTGTCGCCACTGGGTATGTGCGAAAGCAGACGTGCTTTTTCTCTTGCTCTTGCTTCAGCTTCGGCCTGCTGCGCGATGGCGATTTGCAGGGATTTTAAGACTAATGACAGTTCCGTTTGTTGTTGCTGGCGTGCTTTTAGTCTGGCGGCGCGGCTGCTTTGCTGCTGATTCAGTGAGGCGAGTAAAGCACTGCGTTGCTCGCGTAATTTGACCAGCTGTTGATGCTTGGCGCCCTGTATTTGCTGCTGCTGGTCAAGCTGCGCTTTTCGTTCAAGAGTTTGCTTTTTAACTGCGGAAAGTTCCGACAGTGTATGGGTTAGGGCATTGATTTCCTGCTGTCTCGCTTGTCCCAGATAGCGGTAATAGGTCAAGGTGCGCGATAGTTCGGCCGGTTGCTTGGCATTGAGTAACAGGCGCAAAGGCGCACTTTGCCCGCCGCTTTGCCAGATAGTGCGGCTGTGGCGAGCCAAGCGCTGCTGCTGCATGCGGTAATCTTGCGCTAGACGGTTTTGGTCGTCATCCAGTTGCTTAAGTGCGGTTTCATCCGTACCGATTTGTTGTTCCAGCTCGCGGAGTTGCTGCTCCATCGTGCCCATTTCGGTTTCGGTCTGCTGAAGCTGTTTTTGCAGGCCGGATTTTTCCTGCTCAATTTTGCGCAGCAGTTGTTGCAATTCTTTGATGTCTTTTTGCGTTTGCTCCAATTGCTGGCGGGTCTGCTCGGCTTTTTGCGCATCATTTAAGGAATCACCTTGCGCCAAGCAAGGCAGACCAACAAGTAAAGAAAATAAACAAGGGATAACAACAAAACGAGGCATGTTTCGACAACCTTAAGGTAAGCGAAAGTAAACGAAAGAGCGCCAGTATGCGCAAGAAGCGTTCAAGCGGGAAGCCTTTAGACCGCGACCAACAGCGACTGGCCGGTCATCTGCGCGGGTTTTTCCATTCCCAGCAGATGCAGCATGGTGGGGGCTACATCGGCGAGCGTGCCGCCTTCCTTTACGCGAAGTGGCCGATGACCTAAGTAGATAAAAGGCACCGGCTCGCAGGTATGTGCGGTATGTGCCTGGCCGCTTTCGCGGTCTTGCATTTGTTCCACATTGCCGTGGTCGGCGGTAATCAGCGCTTCGCCGCCGACTTTTTCGAGCGCGCCGGCAATGCGACCCAAGCACTCATCCAAGCATTCAACGGCTTTAACGGCCGCTGCAAATACGCCGCTGTGGCCGACCATGTCGCCATTGGCGTAATTGACCACAATCACATCGTGCTGCTGGTTTTCAATCGATTTAACGATACGCTCAGTGACTTCAGCGGCGCTCATTTCGGGCTGTAAATCGTAAGTGGCGACCTTGGGCGAGGGCACCAGAATGCGCTGTTCACCGGCAAAAGGCTGCTCGCGCCCGCCGGAGAAAAAAAAGGTGACGTGTGCGTATTTTTCCGTTTCGGCAATGCGCAGTTGCGTTTTACCGTGCTGCGCCAGCACTTCGCCTAAGGTGTTTTGCAGTTTGTCCGGGGTAAAAGCGGCCGGCGCTTTGATGTCATCGGCGTAGTGGGTGAGCGTGAGCAAGTCGATTTTTGGCAGGCGCACACGGGCAAAGCCTGCAAAATCCTCATCGATCAGCGCACGGCTTAACTCGCGGGCGCGGTCGGCACGAAAGTTCATAAACACCACCGCATCGCCGTCTTCAACCGGCTGTATTGAACCAATGCGAGTGGCCTGTACAAATTCATCGCTTTCACCACGCAGGTAAGCGTCTTGTAAAGCTTCACTGGCCGTTTTGGCGTTAAACGCCGCTTTGCCGTCCACAATCAAGTCAAAAGCCTGCTGCACGCGCTCCCAGCGATTGTCCCTATCCATCGCAAAATAGCGGCCAATCAGCGAGGCGATACGTGCGTTGCCCAGCGGCGCTAAGCCGGTTTCTATCCAATCAATAAAGGACCCCGCACTTTTTGGCGCGGTATCGCGACCATCAAGGAAGGCATGCAGGCAGATGTTTTTTACCCCAGCCGTTGCAGCAAGCTGCGCCATTGCCAGCAGATGCTGCTGATGACTGTGTACCCCGCCATCGGAGAGCAGCCCCAGAATATGCAAGGTTTTACCGCTTTGCGCGAGCTTATCCATTGCCGGACGCAGCTTGGCATTGGTAAAAAATTCACCTGTTTGGATGGTGCGGGTAATGCGGGTGAAGTCTTGATAAATCACCCTGCCCGCGCCCAAGTTCATATGACCGACTTCGGAATTGCCCATTTGCCCATCGGGCAGCCCCACCGCCTCGCCACTGGCACCAATCAGCCCGTGCGCGCAGCTTGTCCACAACCGGTCATAAACCGGCGTGCGCGCAGCGGCAATGGCGTTGTGATCGGTGGTTTCGCTGTGGCCGAAGCCATCGAGAATAATCAAAACCAGTGGCTTGGGCGTGCTCATAACGGCTTAAAAACCTGGGCGTTAAAAACGGCGAAGTTTAACGCAATCTTAGGGTCTGTTCCCGCTTCAAACGTGGCCGCGACGGAGCCAGATTTTGCGCGCAGCAAGGCGCGAGGAGAGAAATTTGCTCATGCAAATGAACGACGAGCAACACAGCGGCGCGCAAAATCTGGCCCGTCCCTTCGGGCTTCGCCCAAAATTTCGCCATACGGCGTTGCAGCATTTGCCAAGGTTGTACACATTGGCTGCATGCTGCGCCTGGTCTGGCGAAATTTTGAGC
>NZ_LSZO01000220.1 GCF_001580025.1 Ventosimonas gracilis
GTGTCGACTCGCCATTTAATCAAGCATCAAGCCGCTCTTCACGCCATCAGCGCTAGCTTAACCACATAAACCACCAGCAGTGGCTGTTAAATCTAATCCCACCCCTTAGGGCAGTTGATGCAGCCTTCCATATTGGCGCCTTCAAATAGTCCAAAGCGAGTGCGTGCGCCGGTTAGGTTGGCGTTTTCCAAGTTGGAGCTGCTAAGTTTTACCTCCTGTAAATTGGCATCGCGTAAATCGGCACCTTTTAAATCGGCTTTATTTAACCAAGTCATTTCCAGATTAGTGGCGATAAATTTAGCGTTGTGCATTTTTGCACCAAACAGACGGGCAAATTCCAAAAAAGCGGCGGATAAATCCGCGCCTTCAAATTGCGCGGCCGGGGCGAACATACTCCATCCGGCAATGGCGACCAATTTGGCATGGGTTAAATCAGCACCGCGCAAATTGGCCTGTTGCAGGCCGGCGCGGGTTAAATTGGCGTCTTTTAAATTGGCTTCTTCCAGTTTGGCGAGATCAAGATTACTGTGACGCAAATCGGCACCTTGCAAATTAGCGCCAATTAAATTCATTCGCCGCATATCTTGATTGCTTAAATTGGCTCCTGCCAGATTGGCACCCGGGCATTGGCTGGCAGGTTGTATGCGGCAGCCGTCAATAATCATAACGTCCGCATCGCTAATATCGCTAATATCGCTTTCATCGGCTAAAGCAACGCTGCTGGTTGCGGCAATCAGCAGGGTAAGTAACCAGCGGGATAGATCATTCATGGCATGCTCCTAATCGATTGTTATGGCTTTGTCCCTGCCGTTATTTAAATAACGGCAGGGAGTAGCGGTTATTAACGGCTGGCGGCGGTTTTATCCCATTCGGGCAGTCTAAATACCCAGAACGAGCCACCTTGTGCGACCGGTTTGGTCAGTTCGGCCATATCACCGCCCCAGAGCGGGACTGCGCCGCCGTAGCCGGTGGTTACGCCGATGTATTGCACGCCGCCGTCTTCCCAAGTAATGGGCGGCGAGACAATGCCGGTGCCAACCTGGAACTTCCACAGTTCCTTGCCGTTTTTCGCATCAAAGGCTTTGAAGAAGCCATCACCGGTGCCGGTAAAGACCAGATTGCCGTGCGTTGCCAGCACGCCCGCCCAGAGCGGCAGGCGTTCTTTGTTTTCCCAGACCACTTTGCCGGTGGTGGGGTTGACCGCACGCAAAATGCCGACGTGGTCGTCAAACAGGCGTTTGATGCGAAAGCCCATGCCAAGATAAGCCGCGCCTTTGCGGTAGTTGACTTCTTCGGTCCAGTAGTCTTCTTTCCAGTGGTTTGCGCCCAAGTAGAACAGGCCGGTATCCGGACTGTAGGCCATCGGGTTCCAGTTTTTGCCGCCTAAAAAGGGTGGCGAGACTTCAACCGATTTACCCTTGGTTTCGCCCGGCCCTGGCAGTGGTGGACGCTGGCCTTCGGCGACTACTGGCCGACCGGTTTTCAGGTCGATGCGCTTGGCCCAGGTGATACCATCGACAAACGGGAAGGCGTTTTGCAACTTGCCGTTGTTGCGGTCTACCACATAGAAAAAGCCATTGCGGTCAGCGTGTGCGGTGGCTTTGATGGTTTTGCCGTTTTTGTCTTTGTAATCAAACAGTACCAGCTCGTTATTGCCGGAAAAGTCCCAAGTATCGTTGGGCGTGTGCTGGTAGAACCATTTGATTTCGCCGGTGGTTGGGTCAACCGCAACTTGGCCGGAGGTATACAGGCTGTCGTAATCCTCCTGGTTGCCACCAATGGCAGTACGCGCCCAGCCGTTCCAAGGTGCCGGGTTGCCGGTGCCGATAATGATGGTGTTGGTTTCGGCATCGAAACTGGCGCTCTGCCAAGGTGCGCCGCCGCCCTGGCTCCAGGCTTCGCGCTTGCCGGTGGGCGAATTGGGGTCATCCGGCCAAGACGGCGATTTGGGATTACCGGTTATTGTGCTGTCTTTGCCGCCAAGCCTGCCCATATGGCCTTCCACCATCGGGCGCATCCAGAGTTCTTCGCCGGTATCCGGGTCGCGCGCGTACAGCTCGCCGACAACGCCAAATTCGTCACCGGAACTGCCGTGGATAAGGATGACTTTGCCGGTTTTGCCGTCTTTGACCAAAGTCGGCGCACCGGTCATGGTGTATCCGGCGCTGTGGTCGCCGAATTTTTTGTTCCAGATAACCTTGCCAGTGTCTTTGTTAAGCGCAATCACGCGGGCATCCAGCGTGCCAAAGAACACTTTGTCGCCATAAATGGCAGCGCCGCGGTTGACCACGTCACAGCACGGGCGGATATCGTCCGGCAGGCGGTGGCTGTAACTCCAGAGCTTTTTGCCGGTTTTCGCGTCGAGGGCAAACAGGCGTGAATAAGAAGCCGTCACATAAACCACTCCGTCGTGCACCAAGGCTTGAGATTCTTGCCCGCGTTGTTTTTCATCGCCGAAGGAAAACGACCAAGCGGGTGCGAGTTTGAAAATGTTTTTGTCGTTGATTTGCGTCAGTGGGCTAAAGCGCTGGGCGTTGGTGCCAAGGCCATACATCAGTACATCATTGGTGGTTTTGTGGTCGTTGGCAATGTCATCCCAAGTGACATTTTTCGCCAAAGCGCCTGTGCTTAAAGCCAAGGCAGCACCCAACATCAGGCTCTGCACGGCACAGGCCAAAGGGGCTTTTGTGCTGGGGGGCGTTGTTTTTGTCATCTTTGTGGCTCTCATGCATGAAAGGTCTTAGAAAAGGCAGTTATCTGCCCGGCCATACTGATGATGGAAGCACCGCCTGTCCGCGAGAAGGGAAAAAATCCTGCATCTTGAAGGAAAAATTCCCAGTTCAGACATTACTTGGCACTGCTGCTTAAGACCCATACCAAGGGAGTGGTTTTGCGCCTCCAAAGCAGCATGGGGAGACCTTGGAATGACATTTAGGATAAGTAAACCAGCCTGTTGACCTTCTTCCCCAAGGATAAAAAATGAAGCTTAAAGCGTGGTATCGCCCGTATTGGATGCTTGCTGCCTGCCTTGTTGCACCGCTTTTGGCATGGGGGCATGGCAATGTCACTCCGCAAAATGTCAATACCGAAGGTCTTGAACCCTTGGGCAAAGAGTGGCGCGAGGAAAACCCCTACCGCGGCAATGCCAAGGCGATTGAAATTGGTGCTTCAGCCTATAATCAAAACTGCGCGGCCTGCCACGGGCTGGAAGCCAAATCCGGCGGCATTGCACCGGATTTACGCTATCTGGAACCCGGCGCAACCGGTGATGAGTGGTATAAGGAACGGGTCATCAATGGCGCGGTACGTGATGGTCGGGTGTTTATGCCAAAGATGGCGAATTTCCTCGACCAAGAAGCCCTGTGGGCGATACGCAGTTATCTGGAAAGCGTGCACGTTGAGGAAGGCAATAACTAGCGTTTGGCTAAAAGCGCAGGAGAATAAAATGAGCAGTTTATCCGCACGGCTTTCCCTCTTCCACTTATGGGAGAAAGGAGGCGAAGGTTCAGAGTGGGTAGCCCAACGGGTACATTGCTTGCCTAAGCACCCTCTCCCCCGCCCCCTGCACAAGTGGGCGAGGAGAATTAGTGCATGCCTCTGCTTTGCTCTGCTGCCCGCCTTGGCTTTGGCGGTGAGCAGTGAAGACCCGATGAAGTCGAGCATGTGGAATTTCCACTACCAACGGCTGCTGAAACAGGGCGCGGTACTGTTTGATGAACGGGTCAAACTGGATGTGCCGCCCTTTGCCGAAGATTCCAGCCAAGTTCCCATTCAGGTCGATGCCCGCGAACTACCCGGTGACGTAGTGCAAATAATCGCTTGGGCAGAACTAAACCCCATCCCACATATCTTTACCTTTTATCCCGAATCCGCCGATGTACTGCCCGTGGTCGCCATCCGCATTCGTGTGGAACAGGCCACTGTGCTGCGAGCAGCGGCACAGACCAAAGACGGCGTTTGGCACGTCGGTTCCGCGCGGGTGGATGCAGCAGGCGGCGGCTGCACCGCGCCCAGTGTGGTACGTGCGCAGCCGGATTGGGAAAAGCGGCTGGGACAAGTGCACGGGGCGCGCTTTAATCGCGGCGAGTACAGCCGTCTGCGTCTTCGGGTAGACCATCCAATGGATAACGGACTTATAGGCATTCCTGAGTTTTTCCTCAATCAAGCGCAGCTTCGCGCCGATGATGGCCGCCTGCTGGCCACCCTGGAGCTGTTCCCCGCCGTAGGCGAAAACCCCACGCTGAGCCTTGAAGTACGCGGTAATCAAGCCAACCAACTTTGGCTGCGCGACAACAACGGCAACGAATTTAAGGCCAGTTTCTAAGCAATAATAAAAACCGGAGGTTTTATGCGGCTGCATCGTTTTGTTTGGCTATGCCTTATCGTTGCTCTACCGTGCAGTGCTTTGGACTACGACCTTAAACCCAAACAGATTGCCGCTGGCACTTGGCTGTTGGAAGGCACAACGGACGATTTTTCACGACAAAACGGCGGCAATATAGTCAATACAGGCTTTATCGAGACCAGCGCAGGCGTTGTAGTTATCGACAGCGGTCCATCCAAACGCTACGGCGAGGCGCTGCGTGCGGCTATCGGCAAAGTGACCGATAAGCCGGTGGTGCGGCTGTATTTAACCCACCATCACCCCGACCATGTCTTTGGCAATCAAGCCTTTATGGATGTGCCGATTGTGGCACTGTCCGGCACGCGCGAGCTTTTGGCGCAGCAGGGCGATGCGCTGGCGGAAAATATGTACCGGATGGTTGGCGACTGGATGCGCGGCACGGAAGTCGTGCTGCCGACCGAAGAGGCCACAGCAGGCAGCGTGGACATCGGCGACCACCGCCTGCAACTGCTGGCGTTGTCCGGCCATACCGGTGCGGATTTGGCGATTTTTGACCAAACCACTGGCGTGCTGTTTGCCGGTGACCTGATTTTCTACCAACGCGCCTTAACCACGCCGAACAGCCCCAGTCTGGATAGTTGGTTGGCCGATGTAGCGACCTTGCAAGCACTACCGTGGAAACTGATTGTCCCCGGCCATGGCCCGCTCGCCACAGACGATAAGCCCTTTGTGCAAATGCGCGATTACCTAGGCTGGCTGGATAATCTGATGCGCAGCGGTGCCGAACAAGGCGCGGAAATGACCGAACTTATCCGCACCCCCATCCCACCACGCTTTGCCGCTATCAGCCTGTCGCGCTATGAACTGATTCGCAGCGTCAGTCACCTGTATCCACGCTACGAACGGGCGAGGTTGCCAAGAGTGGATGCGGCGGCGCGTTAACCGATACCCAACAAAAAGCAAAGGTTTTTGTTGGGAGGCTTAGAACAGCCGGTTTAATCCATCAAACGCCGCCACGCGATAAGCTTCGGCCATCGTCGGGTAATTAAAGGTGGTATTGACGAAATACTTAAGCGTATTGGCCTCGCCCTTTTGGTTCATGATCGCTTGACCGATATGCACAATTTCCGAAGCCTGATAGCCAAAGCAGTGCACGCCCAGAATTTCCAACGTTTCGCGGTGGAACAGGATTTTCAGCATGCCGACCGGTTCGCTCGCAATCTGCGCGCGCGCCATACCTTTAAAGAAGGCTTTGCCGACTTCGTAGGGAATATTGGCGCTGGTCAGTTCTGCCTCGTTGCGCCCCACTGAGCTGATTTCAGGGATGGTGTAAATGCCGGTCGGTACGTCATCGACAAAGCGCCAACTGTCCTGCTCGGCAATATTGCCCGCGGCGCAGCGGCCTTGGTCGTAAGCGGCGCTGGCAAGGCTCGGCCAGCCAATCACGTCACCTGCGGCATAAATATTGGCGATCCCGGTGCGGTAGTTTTCATCCACCTCAATCTGCCCGCGTGAATTGACCTTAAGGCCGATATTGGCAAGCCCCAACTGTTCCGTATTGCCGGTGCGGCCATTGCACCAGAGCAACGCATCGGCCTTGATTTTCTTGCCGGATTTAAGATGCAGCACCACGCCATCATCCTGGCCTTCAATACGTTCGTATTCTTCGTTATGGCGAATCAGCACATTTTGGTTGCGCAAGTGATAACCCAGCGCATCGGCAATTTCATCGTCCAAGAAACTGAGTAGTTGGTCGCGGCTGTTGATTAAATCCACCAATACGCCAAGACCGCTGAAAATCGACGCATATTCGCAGCCAATCACCCCCGCACCGTAGATAATCAATCGCCTTGGTGTATGGGTTAATCGCAAAATGGTATCGCTGTCATAAACGCGCGGATGGGAAAAATCCACATCCAGCGGATGATAAGGGCGCGAGCCGGTGGCAATAATAAATTGCCGCGCCATCAGTTTTTCGACCAGACCGTTATGGCAAACCACTTGAACACTTTGTTCATTGGCAAAACTCGCCGTGCCGAAAAAGGTATCAATACGGTTGTGGGCGTAATAACCGGTGCGCGAACTGACCTGCTTGCTGATAACTTTTTCCGCACTTTTGAGCACATCAGGAAAGGAAAACCAGCGCGGCTCGCCAATCAAACGAAACAGTGGATTGGTGTTGTACTGCATAATTTGCCGCACCGAATGGCGCAGTGCTTTGGACGGGATGGTGCCAAGATGGGTGCAATTGCCGCCGACCTTGGCACGATTATCAACCACGGCGACTTTAAGCCCGTTTTTCGCCGCATTCATCGCCGCGCCTTCACCGGCCGGGCCGGAACCCAGCACCACTACATCATAGTTATAAACCGACATGCTTATTCCTTAACCACTTAAATACTTGTCATTAATAGCGATTGCACATGATAAATCACGTGCGATGCTTTTGTTTCAGGCAAGATTTTGCTCAAGAAACCTTAAATAGTGCTGGCGCAAGTTTTCGCTTTCATTAGCCAGATGATGTTTGGCGCCAGACAGCAGCAGGCGCCGCGCGTTGGGTAGTTTCTTTTGTATCACCTTGAGATTGTGTTGCCAGTTCAGGGTATGGTCAGCATCGCCCTGTACCAGCAGCACTGCTCGCTCGCTCGGGGCGGCGTTCTCGATCAGGGGTATCCAGCGCATTAACGCACCGACCCAGCGGCAGGGCAGCTGCCGCGGTTGCAGTGGGTCTTCTTGACGAATAAAACTTAAGAACTCGCTATCGTTTGAATTATCGGTAAATCGCCGTTCTATGCTGTCTTTAAACCCGCCAATCAGATACCAAAGCAGTTTTGACCAAGCCCAAGCGCGCGGGCGTATCAGTGGGGCGAGCAGGATGATTTGGCCAATTTCTTCGCATACTGCGCCGCGCAGCAAATAGTCCAGCAAAATACCAGCACCGGTGCTTTGTCCCAGCAAATGCCAGGGTTTCGGCAATTCAAGCTGCGCGGCCTGTTGTAGTAATGCCTGCAATGTGGCTTGGTATTCGGCAAAGTCGCCAATATCGGCGCGTGCCCCGCTGGATAAGCCATGTCCGGGTAAATCACAGGCAAACACGGCAAAACCCTGTCCAAGCGCCCAGCGAATCAAATGCCGGTACAGCCCCAAATGGTCGTAATAACCGTGCAGAATCATCAAAGTGCCGCGCGGAGCAACAGGCTGCCAAAGCTGCACAACCAATTGATAATCCAGCACCTTAAGCAATCCGCTGTATGTGGTTGCGCCAGCAAAATCAGTGCGGTAAAAGCGCCGATAATCGGCAAAAGCGGCGGGTTCTGGCTGCATTTGGCCGATAGGCTGAAGCAGCGCGCGCATATCCTGGGGCGAGAAAAAGGCGGGCAATGAAGACTCCTGAGCGGGAAAATCCGAGTGGCTGGGTGAAAGGTTGATTATGGCAGCCGTTTGTATCTTTTGCCGTTCGGCTAAAACCCTCGCTGTTTTTTAATTAACTGGTAGGCCTTGTGCAGTTCGCCGGTGCGTTCGGTGGCTTCGCGCAAGCGTTCGGGCGTTGCGTTATGGCCGGTCAGTTTATCGGGATGATGCCGACTAAGTTGCCTTCGCCAAGCGCTTTTAATTTGCGCGGGACTGCTGTTTGCCGTCACACCAAGCAGTTTTAATGCCCGTTGATAATCACTGTGACGGCTTTGCGGGTCATTGAGGTTTTTTGGCTGATAATCTTGCCCCAGCGCTTTGACTTTGTGTGCGGCAAAGCCCATCCAACCGCCCCATTGCAGCAGTAGCCTCTGTTCATGAGCGCCTAAATAGCCGTCGGCCAAGGCCATCCGCCAGCAGGCGCGAAGCAGTGCCTCGGCAAGTTGTGGCCGTGATGAAAGCTCCGTGAGCGAGCGTTGCAGTAGACCATCTTGCAGGTTTTTGCCGCGACCAAAAGCGGCTATCGCCTCGCGCTGGGCGTTTGCACCAAGGCGTAGGCGCTGCATTTCTGCGCGCGCCATTTGGATATGGCTTTCTTGCACCGCACCTTCGCTTTTTGCCAGTCGTCCCAGCAGTAAAAACAGCAGTTCACGTTCGTCCAAGTGGGGCTTTTCGGCCAAACGCCCGCGCAGTAACGCGGGCAAATCCTGCAAACGGCGCAAACGCAAACGACGGTCAATCGCTTGCCCCAGCAACGCACCAAACAACGCACCAGGCAGCCTGCCCAGCAGTAAACCCAGTAAAGCGCCCAGCAGGGTGAAAGGCCAAATCATCGGTTTATCCGCCGGGCAAGCTGATTGGCCTTATCCAATCGCTCATGACTGCCTACGTCTATCCAGCGACCTTTATGCTGCTCGCCGCTTAATCTTCCACTTCCGGCGGCTTGATGCAGCAATGGCGCGAGCGTCGAAGCGATGCCTGCCAAGCAATTATCCACCAGTCTTGGATGAATCAGCGCAATACCGCTGTAGGTTAAGCGTGGATGCTGCGGGTTTTGACTGATTTTGCCTTGGTTTAACGCAAAATCACCTTGCCGGTGGTGTGGCGGGTTATCCACCAAGACCAAATGCGCGTCGCAGTTTTCTGCCAATGGACGGCGCAGACGGGCAAAGTCATAGTCTGTCCAAATATCGCCATTGACCAATAAAAAAGGGGTATCGCCCAGTAATGGCAAGGCGTGCTTAATGCCACCTGCGGTTTCCAGCGCTGGGTCTTCTTTCGACCAGTTAATCTGTACGCCAAAACGCGAACCATCGCCCAGATGCTGGATAAGCTGCTCACCCAGCCAGGCGCAGTTAATCACAACCTGGTTAAATCCAGCCTTAGCCAGCGCCTCTAGATGGTATTCAATCAGCGCTTTGCCACCAACTTGCAGCAAGGGTTTGGGTCTGTGCAAGGTCAGCGGGCGCAGCCTTTCGCCTTTACCGGCGGCCAAAATCATCGCCTTCATGGCTGCCCTTCCGGCGCAGCGGGCAAGTCCGCCAGTAAATCCTTAAGTTCGGCAAGTTCCGGGCGACGTGCCAATACCTCCTGCAAATAATTAAAAAAACGCGGTAAATCCGTAAGGTAGCGCGGTTTGCCGTCGCGGTAAGCAATGCGGCTAAAAATCCCGATGACTTTTAGATGGCGCTGCACGCCGATTAAATCGCTATCGCGCTGAAAATCAGCAAAAACGCTCGGCACAGCAATGCCTGCCTGCTTCGCCTGCGTCCAATAACGCTTAAGCCAGCTTTCTATCTTGGCTTCGGGCCAACTGATAAAGGCATCTTTAAACAGGCAAGTCACGTCATAGCTAAGCGGCCCTAAAACTGCATCTTGAAAGTCCAAAACACCGGGATTGGGCGAGCTTGGTATTAGATTGCGCGGCATATAGTCACGATGCACCAGCACTTTTGGCTGCGCCAAGGCATTTTCAATCAATAGGTTACAAATCCGCTGCCAAGCGCCCTGCTGCGCGGCAGTCAATGAGGTGCCAAGGTGTCTTCCCAGATACCAATCGGGAAAAAGCTGCAACTCGCGCAACAATAGCGCTGCATCGTAAACCGGCCAATCTTCAGAAACGGGGGCACGTTGAATAAGCAACAGGCTTTGCAGCGCGTCTTCAAACAGGCCGTCTGCATTGTCTTGATTTAATACTTCAAGGTAAGTCTGCTCGCCCAAATCATCCAGCAACAAAAAGCCTTGGTTTAAATCTGCCGCCAGCACTTTTGGTACGTGTACACCCGCCCTGCGCAACACTTCAGCCATGCGTACAAACGGACGACCGTCTTCCTGCGCGGGCGGCGCGTCCATCACAATCAACCGCCGCCCGCCGCCCTGCCAGCGAAAATAGCGGCGAAAACTCGCATCACTGCCAATGGCACACAGTTCACCACTGGGCACAGCCCCCCAATGTTCGCGGGCAAATACAGCAGGCAAACTGGCACCAAGCCAAGCATTGAGCAAAGGAAGACGTGTGGACATAAGACGCTCTTATGGCTTAAAAGAGGCGCGATAGTAGCGCAATTTTTCTGCCTGCTTTGTGTACTGCGCTGTTTTTATTGTCTCTGGTATTTGGTGGCTACGCAGGGACTTGAACCCCGGACCCCAGCATTATGAATGCCGTGCTCTAACCAGCTGAGCTACGTAGCCGTGAAGGCTGCGCATTATTCAAATGCAGCCTTGCGCTGTCAAGTTTTGTTTCCCCTCTCACCCGCTTGCCAGAAAAGATCATTTATAACTCCGGCCCCATGGAAAAATGCAGACGAAAGCCTTTATCGCCGTCCATTGCGTGAGCGAGGTCAAGACGCAACGGCCCCAGCGGAGAAATCCAGCGCAGCCCCAAGCCGACACCGGTTTTAAGACTGGGGATTTCTAGATGGTCAAACGCATTGCCTTGGTCAACAAAAGCCGCCACCCGCCATTTCTCGGCAAAGCGGTATTGGTATTCGAGACTGTTTGTCATTAAGTAGCGGCCACCTACCCGCTTGCCCTTATCATTCTTGGGCGCAAGGCTCTGGTAGTCATAGCCGCGCACGCTTTGGTCGCCACCAGCGTAGTAGCGCAGTGATGAAGGAATGCTGGTGTAGTCATTGGTTGCCGTACCGCCCATTTGCAGTCGCGCCAGCAGGCGGTGCCTGTCCCAAAAACTGTACAGCCCCTTCATCAGCAGGTTGGCATGCAACAGATTGGCATCGGACAGAAAATCCTTCTTTGCCGCTGCCATATCAAACTGGAGGCGATAACCATTTGACGGGTCAACACTATTGTCCATTTTCTGCAAGTTAAAGCTGATGCCCGGCATCAGTAAATTACTGATGCCAGTTTTATCGCCGCGTCGATAAGCTTCGTGTTGCCAAGTTAAGGACAGGGTTCGCTGCCAGCCGCTTTCCAGCTTTTGCCCAAGCCTTGAGCTTAATTTGTACAGGCGGCTGCTGCTGTCAGAACCTGCTATTTCTTCGTTCTGATAGCCGCCGGCAAAGCGCAGCTTGTCTGATAGCGGTGCGGCGAGCGGGATTTCATACCAGAACGAGAGGTTTTGTTTAGGCTGCGCCAACTCGCTTTTTAACCCGTAACGATGAGCATTGCTGCCGCTGTAGTGATGAGTCCAGCCAAAGCGAGCGCGCACGCCGACATCGGTAGAAAACCCAGCGCCTATGCTAAAATTGCGCGCTTTGCGCAAGCTCGCCTTTACCTTAACCGGCACTTGCTCGGTGCCTGCCACTGGCTGTGCGTCAATCTGCACGTTGGTGAAGTAGTCGCTGTTTTGCAGCGCTTGATAAAGGTCGGCGATTTTCTGCGCGTCATAGGGCGTATCAGGTGCAAAAGGCACCAAGCGCTGCAAAAAATCATCAGACATCGGCTTAAGTGGCGGGAAAATCACCCTTCCTAAGCGGTAACGCGGGCCGCTGTCGTAGATCAGCGCTATATCGGCAGCGCGCGCTTTCGGGTCAATGATCAGCTGCTGGCGAACAAAAGCTCCGCGGAAAAATCCGTAACGCTGTGCCCCTCGTTCAATAGCCTGCTTGGCCGACTCATAAGCGCCGTGATTAAGCACTGCACCGACTTGCAGCAGCGGGTCATCAAGACGATAGAAGTCCGCCAACTGACTCGCCTCGCCGCTGATCTCAATAGCGACCTTGCGCAATCTGACCGGCTCACCCGGGCGAATTTCAATCAACAAACGCGCAGGCTGCTTACCCTTGCCGAGCAACACTTGCGTCTTAACCTGCGCCTCGTAATAACCCAGCGCCTCCAAGGCGGCACGTGCCTGCTTGGCACTGCTGGGCGCAAGTTGTGCCAGTGCCGTGGCATCACGCCCGGCCAATGGGCCGATAGTGCCTTCTACATTGGCTTTAAGCGTGGCATCGGCTGGCTCAATCTTAATTTCAAGCGACTCTTGCGCCTGTGCCAGCGACAGAGCACCGGCCAGCAGGATCAGCGCGACCTTAAGAAAAAAGTTCATAGCTTTTGACCTTGGCGTTGCTGCAAGCAAACCGCCGCTAAACCACTGGCGCAGACCAGAGCAATCCCCAGCAGGCTGCTGCTATCCGGCCAATGGGCAAAAAACAGCCCACCCAGCAGCGTGGCAAACAGCAGATGGCAGTAACTAAAAGGTGCCAGCAGCACGGGCGGCGCGTAGTGGAAGGCTTGGCTTAATGACAGATGTGAAACCATACCGCAGCAGCCCAGCGCCAACATCAGCAGGCCATCCTTGAGGTTATCGGGAAAATGCCAGAAGAACGGCACCAATGCCGTCATAATCAGCGTATTTTGCAATCCGGCAAAAAAATTGCTGGTGGTGGAACTGTCAAAGGCCGCGAGTTTGCGCGTAAGCAATTGATAGCCGCAAAAACACAGCGCCGAACCAAGCGGCAGCAAAATGGGCGGCGCAAAAAAACTGCTACCCGGATGCACAATCAGTAAAACCCCGGCAAACCCCAGCGAAACGGCTAACCACTGCCCAATACTGACGCGCTCGCCGAGCAGCCAAACGGAAAGCGCGGTCACCAATAGCGGGGCAAGAAAATTGACCGCCGTGGCTTCCGCCAGCGGAATAAATATCAATCCGCTATTAAACAGCACGCTGGTACCAAGCAGACAAAGCCCGCGCAGCGCCTGCAATAACGGGCGTTTGCTGCGCAGCACACGCAGCCCGTTTTGCGGAATAAATACCGCTGCCATCAGCACGGTATGCACCAGATAACGCGCCCAGACAATCATCACAATCGGATAAAAGCCGGACAGGTACTTAGATAGCGCGTCATGGCTGGCAAACAACAAGGTTGCCAACAGCATCAGGGCAATCCCGCGCAGTGGGTGGAAACTGGGATTCATGGGTTTGTGATTCAGCGCTATCGATTAAACCTGCAACGCATCTTATCGGCCAACTCCAGCAATTTCTATCAGCATCTAAAGTTTGTTGCTCGTTTTGCCGATACCTTCGTCAAGAAGGCTTCGCCTTGCTTTTTCTTTAGCATTTATTGGCATTTAGCGGAAGTAAACCTATGCTGCGCAATTTAAAAATCCGTACTGGCATGACGCTGGTGCAATTGTTGATGACCTTAGTGTTACTGATCTCGGTATGCAGTGGCTGGTGGCGAGCCGATATCAGCCAGCAGCAAATTACCCAGATGTACCAACTCAGCGAAAAAAACGACAAGCTGGAAAATACCTTTAACCGTATCTTGCGCATTCGCACGGCACTAGCCGGTGCTTTTAATGAAATCCAGGAAGGCGATACAGAACGCGCCAGCATCAGTTTGCAACTGGCCAAACAGCGTATTGCTGAAGCCGCCGAGCTATACCAACAATTTACACAAATCGCGAGTCTGACCGATGAGCAGCCTCTGCAAGAGCGACTGGGAAAAGACTTCCATTACTATCAACAAATACTTAACGAGCTACTCGATGCGTTGGAGCAAGGTGCGCTTGAGCGTTATAGCGAACTTAATCTTAAAGCACGCAGTATTCATGATAGTTTTGAAAAAAATGCACAAGACTTTGATGACAAACTCGACCAATATGCCAAGCAAATAATGGAAGACACCGCGCAACGCGCGGATACAGCATTACTCTTTGTATTTTTACTGCTGGGTATTTCACTGTTGTTGATGCTCGGTTGTTGGTATTTTATTGTGCATCATGTATTAAAACCCCTGCGTATAGCAGGCGAGCATTTAAAACAGATGGGCAGCGGTGATTTACGCGAAGAAATTAAAGTTTGCTCCAACAATGAAATGGGCGAGCTGTTTAGCTCACTGCAACAAATGCAAGAAGACCGCAAGCAGGTGGTCGAACAAATCGGGCGCTGCGCCGGACAATTGGCCGAATCCGCCGTGGAACTCGCCACCATTACCAAAGAAGGCACGCAAAGTCTGCAACAGCAATATCAAGAATTGGAACTCGCCGCCACCGCCGTCAATGAAATGACCGCCGCCGTGGCCGATGTCGCCAGAAACGCAGCATCCACCTCAAAAGCCTCTGAACAGTCCAACCAATTGGCGATGCAAAGCCGCGAGCAGGTTCGCTCCAGTTTGCAGGAAATTGGCAATATGAACAGCGAAATGCAAAGCAGTTCTGCGCAGATACAAACGCTGGCACAGCACGCGCAGCAAATTGGCCGGGTGCTGGATGTGATTCGCGCGGTATCCGAGCAGACCAACTTGCTCGCCCTCAATGCCGCCATTGAAGCGGCGCGCGCGGGCGAAGCCGGACGCGGTTTTGCCGTGGTCGCCGATGAAGTTAGAAGCCTCGCGCAGCGTACCGGCGAATCCACCCGTGAAATTGAGCAGATGATTGAAGGCATTCAAAGCGGCACGGAACAAGCTGTCGCCTCCATGCTCTCCAGCACCCGCCGCGCACAAACAACATTGGAAGCGACCGAAAGCAGTGGTGCGGCGCTTGAGGATATTTTCAAAGCGCTTTCTGACATTAACGAGCGCAACCAGCTCATTGCCAGCGCCGCCGAACAACAGGCCCAAGTTGCCCGTGAAGTCGACCGCAATCTACTGAATATCCGCGACCTTTCCAGCAACGCCGCCGGTGGGGCCGAGCAAACCCGCTTTGCCAGCGACGAGCTGTCACGCCTCGCGGTGGAGCTAAACAGCATGATTGAGCAGTTTAAAGTCTGATGTCTTCCCTTGTATCTTCGTTTGAGAGGTTATCCACAGCGCGTCATCCCCTTGGAGCCCTGTCATAGACAAGGGCATCCGCTGGGAGAGCATTGGTCGTGGATAATCTTTCTTTGTTTCAATCCCGAACCGTTGTGAGTAGGCGATAGCCGTATCGATGATCTATTGCAAGGCAGGGCTATGACAAAGACCTACCAAGATGCGCTTTTTGTAGGCGTAGACGTTTCCAAGACGACGCTAGAAGTGGCGTTGGATGACAAGCGTCCGACTGAACAATTCCCCAATAACGAGCCAGGTTGCGGCGTGAATGTCGCTCTGTTGCTGATGGAAGCGACCGGCCGTATGTAGAAATTTATACTTTATCTGACAAGGGTCTTAGAGCCTGTTTACGAAAGCTGGTAGCCGCAATACTTAACTCTCAATCATAATCAATACCGATTATCCTTCTGCTCAGGAGAGTTCCGTGAACAAGTTAAGCACCGCCTTCGTCTGTCTTCTTGCCTTACTGGCTGCCAGCATTGTCGCCACCGCTGCAGCCGCTGAAATTCGCATCCAGCACGCCAAGGGCGAGACGGTTTTGCCCGCCGTGCCGAAAAAAGTTTTGGTATTGGATGTGCCCAGTCTGGATAACCTGGATGCGCTTGGTGTGCAGCCAACAGGCGTACCGGGTGGTAATCTGCCGTCTTATCTTGCCAAGTATGAAGCGCCGCAATACCTCAAAATCGGTTCGTTATTTGAGCCGGACTATGAGGCCATCAATGCTGCCGAAGCCGAACTTGCCATTGTCGGTGGACGCTCGTCGGCCAAATATCAGGAAGTCGCGACCATTTTGCCGACGATTGATCTTTCCGTAGACAATCAAGATTACTTGGCAAGCGCTAAAAACAATATCGAAACACTCGGCAAAATCTTTAATAAAGAACAACGCGCTAAAGAAATGCTTAGCACGCTCGACAATAACATTACCGCGTTAAAGCAAAGAGCTGGAGATAGCGGGCGGGCGATTATTCTGATTACCAATGCCGGCAAAGTAGGCGTATATGGACGCGGCTCGAGGCTGGGCTGGCTGCATAATGATATTGGTTTTAAAACCGTAGCCGATGATATTGACGACCGCTTCCACGGCGGCGATATTGTTTCTTTTGAATATATTCTGGAGAAAAATCCCGATTGGCTGTTTGTGGTAGACCGTGATGCCGCCATCGGTCAGCGCAATGCTGGCAATGCCGCCGAACAGGTACTTAATAATGCCTTGATACAACAAACAACCGCCTGGAAAAAACAACAGATAGTTTATCTTAAGCCGCAGCAAGCCTATATTGTTTCCAGTGGCTGGCAGGCATTAACCAGCATTCTTGAGCAATTACAGCAGGCGATGAATAAAGCACGCGCGCAATGAAATACCTGCCCGTTGCATTGCTTGCGCTTATTCTGCTGGCAATAGCCAGTTTATTGATTGGCGTATCCGATGTTTCACTGGCCGCACTCTTTGCCGATAATGCCAACTCGCGCGCCAAGCAGATACTGTTAATCAGTCGTCTACCGCGCACACTGGCGTTAGTGCTTGCCGGAAGTTCCATGGCAATAGCCGGGCTTATCATGCAAATGCTGGTACGCAATCGCTTTGTTGAACCGGCCACGGCAGGTACTTTAGAGTCGGCAAGTCTGGGTCTGTTGGTTATCACCCTATTTGCGCCGGGACTTGCGTTAATGGGCAAAATGCTGGTATCGGCCTTATTTGCCTTATTCGGCACCTTGCTGTTTTTACGGATTCTTAGGCAAGTACCACTGCGCGATATTTTATTGGTACCTTTGATTGGCATTATGCTGGGCGGCATTATCAGCGCGGTTACTACTTTTTTTGCCTACCGTTATGATTTGTTGCAATCATTGCTGGCCTTTCGCAGCGGGGATTTTTCCGGCGTATTAAGTGGGCGCTATGAACTGCTCTGGCTTGGCTTTTTATTTGCGCTGGCCGCCTGGTTTTTGGCAGACCGCTTAACCGTAGCCGGCATGGGCGAAGACTTTACCACCAATCTTGGCCTTAATTACCGGCATACCGTTACACTGGGCTTAATTATTGTGTCGTTGGTATCAGCGAGTGTCGTTGTGACCGTTGGCATGATTCCGTTTTTGGGTTTGTTGGTTCCCAATATTGTCAGCCTGATAATGGGTGACAATATGCGCCGCGCCATCCCTTGGGTTGCTTTACTGGGCAGTTTCTTTGTACTGCTGTGCGATATGATTGGGCGCACCATTCGCGCACCCTATGAAATCCCCATCGGTACGGTCGTTGGCGTAGTGGGCAGCGCTTTGTTCCTTTATTTATTGCTGCGTAAATCCGCTCATGCTTCGTAACTTTCAAAGCCGCCCCCAATGGGGGCTTGCGCTGTTGCTGCTGCTTGCATTGCTGTCCATCTTGGCTTTTATGACCGTTGGAGCCAAAGGCAGTTGGTCGTTTATCTTAAAGTTTCGTGGCATCAAGCTCGCCGCCTTGATTTTGGTGGCTTACAGTGTGGCGGTTTCCACCGTACTGTTTCAAACCGTAACCAATAACCGTATTTTGACCCCAGCCATTATGGGATTTGATTCGCTGTTTATCCTGGGTCATACCTTATTGTTTTTTATTTTGGGTTCGGCGCAGTCACTTTCGATCGACCCGCGCCTGCGCTTTTTGGCCGATACGCTGCTGCTCATGCTGTTTGCCGGATTTTTATATCGCTGGTTATTTTCCGCTGGTGAGCGCAGTTTGCACTTATTGGTGTTGGTTGGGATTATTTTTGGCGTATTGTTTAGAAGCCTCGCGCAGTTTATCCAGCGTCTGCTTGACCCCAATGAGTTTATGGTATTGACCGATACTTTATTTGCCAGCTTTAACTCCATCGATACTCGCTTATTACTGCTGGCAAGCGGTGCCGTTGCTTTGACCAGTATTGCACTGACTGGTTTATTTCACTGCTTTGATATATTGGCATTGGGGCGAACTTTTGCCATCAATCTGGGTATCGATCATCGGCGGGTTGTCACACAAATTCTGCTGCTGGTTTCCGTGTTGATTGCCGTATCCACCGCATTGGTAGGGCCGATATTGTTTTTTGGCCTGTTGGTTGCAGCACTTTCGCATTATCTAACCGGCAGCAGTCAGCATCGTTATTTATTGTCTGCTGCGGTATTGCTGGCAATTATTTTTTTAGTTGGCGGACAAGTGGTATTGGAGCGATTATTTGCTTTTGATACTGCGCTGGCTATTGTCATTGAATTTTTGGGTGGCCTGGTATTTATTGCCCTGGTATTAAAACAGAGTGCACGATGATTATTGTAGAGAACATTTGTAAAAGTTATGCACAGTCGCTGGTAATCGATAATGTATCACTGAGTATTCCAGCCGCTGGCTTGACCTCCATTATCGGCCCGAATGGCGCGGGCAAATCGACCTTGCTTTCCATCATTGCGCGTTTGCTTCGTTCTGATAAAGGCAAAGTCAGCGTGGCCGGGTTGGATATTCATCACACAGCTACCGATGTTTTGGCGCAGCGTCTTTCCATTTTGCGCCAGGACAATCATTTGCATCGCGCTTAACGGTACGCGAACTGGTCAGCTTTGGTCGTTATCCCTATTCACGTGGCAGATTAAATGCACAAGACCAGCATCATATTGAACAAGCGCTTAATTACCTTGAACTTACGCCAATGGCAACGCGTTTTTTGGATGAACTTTCCGGCGGGCAACGACAACGCGCTTTTGTTGCCATGCTGCTCTGTCAGGATACCGATTATTTATTGCTGGATGAGCCGCTCAATAATCTGGATATGAAACACGCCAGCTCCATGATGAAAATCCTGCGGCGTGCGGGCAATGAATTAAATAAGACGATCGTTTTGGTTTTGCATGATATTAATTTTGCTGCCTGGTATTCTGAGCGCATTATTGCCATGAAAAACGGCAAATTGTGGGGGCAAGGCAGCGTGGATGAAATGATTACCAGCCAAGTACTTGAGCAGATTTATGATATGCCGATAGCCATTCACCACTTGGGCGAAAGACGCATTGCCTTGTTTTATGAATAACGCCAATACCAGCCTGCATCGGTTACGGTAGCAAGCAACGGAATATCCCAAGGCGCAAGATGCAGCCGCTGCACTTTTTGACATTCATGGGCGATACCCAAGAGCAGCGGCTTTTGGCTGTGTTTGCGGTGCCTGCGAAAGGCAAGCGCACGGTCATAAAACCCGCCGCCCATGCCTAAGCGCCCGCCAAAGGCATCAAAACCCACCAGCGGCAGTAGCAGTAAATCCAGCGCCCAGGTTTGCCGTTGCCTGGCCAGATTGGCTTTCGGCTGCAAAATGCCAAAGCGCCCTTTGTGCAGGGTTTCGCGCTTATCGATACGTTGAAAGCGCATAAGGCTTTTCGGCCAATGTGAAAGTAACGGCAGATAGGTCTGTTTGCGGCGTTGCCAAAGCGCATGCAATAGCGGGCGCGGGTCAATTTCGCCGTCTTGTGGCAAGTAGAGTGCAATATGGCGGGCGCGGCGCAGCAGTGGATGCTGGCTCAGTTGCCGGTAGAGTGCTTGGGCGGCTCTTTGTTGCTCGCTCTGGCTTAAGGCTCTTCGGCGATTGCGTAATAAACGGCGCAGTGCCGGGCGGGAAAGTGTTTCCGTCATGCGCTAAGCAGCCGGCAAAAAGATAAGAAGACTCCCAAACGTGCCGCTGTTGGGTAGCCCTTGAACCCGAAAAGTTCAAGGTGGGAGATGCCGCAGGCGATAAGGCTTTCCACCTTAAGTGGACATGCACAACGTGCCTTGCAGGCAAATCCCGGGGCGTGCTATCGGCTCAGGAACATGCCAACTGGCGAACACGCGAGGGAGTGACGGCGAGTATAACGCAATCGGTCTGTTCTTTGTGCGGCAAACGCCCGCAGCAGACGAACAAGCCGCCCGCTGATGGTAGGATGGCGGGCATTTCCGCTCTTAAGCCTGATAAAAACCATGCCACCTTCTCCCTACTCTGCCTTGGCCGACCTGCTTATCCAGCAAGGGGCCGTTATTTCGCCTGCCGAACTGCACGGCCTGCTCTTGGGGCGCAGTGTTGCAGGCAGTGGTTTTGCAGCAGAACCTTGGCTGGCCGATGCGGCTGAACTTATCGGCAGCATCGCCGATGAAGCGCTGCAAAAAGCGCTGATCGGTCTGCAAATCTTGCTCAAAGCAGAACTTGAAGGCAGGGACATCACGCTGACCTTGCTGCTGCCACCCGACAGCGCACCACTGGCCGAACGTGCCAGTGCGCTGGGCAAATGGTGCCAAGGTTTTTTGAGTGGCTTTGGCTTGATTGCAGGCAGCATTGCGCTCAGCGCCGATGCACAAGAGGTATTGCAGGATTTGGCCTCCATCAGCACCGTGCAGGACGGGCTGGAAGCTAGTGAAGACGGCGAAGGCGACTATATGCAAGTGATGGAATACCTTCGCGTCGCGCCGCTACTGCTCTACGGCGAATGCGCCCAAAAGGCGGAGGGAAAAACCCCGTGATCAAGCTGCCGCAAACCGAATATGCCCGCCGCCGCGAGGCGCTGATGGCACAGATGCTGCCGAACAGTATCGCCATTTTGCCCGCAGCGCCGGTGCAGATGCGTAACGCCGATGTTGAGCACATCTACCGGCAAAACAGCGATTTTCAGTACCTGACCGGCTTTGGCGAACCCGAAGCACTGCTGGTTTTGTTGCCAGGACGAGCACAAGGACAGTACTTATTGTTCTGCCGCAAGCGCGACCCGGCTCGTGAGATCTGGGACGGCAAACGCGCAGGGATCGAAGGCGCGGTGCGTGATTACGGCGCGGATGAAGCCTTTGCCATTGATGACATCGACGAATTACTGCCGTCGTTAATGCAAGGCTGCGAGCGCGTCTACTGCGCTATCGGCCATCAAGCGGAATTTGACAGCCAGCTGTTTGACTGGGTGAAAAAAATCCGCGCCGGGGCGCGACAAGGTGCGCATCCGCCCCATGAATACATTGCCTTAGAACCCTTGCTGCACGACATGCGCCTGCGCAAATCGCCGCAAGAAATCCGCCTGATGCGCGCCGCCGCTGAACTTTCCTGCCGCGCCCATATTCGCGCCATGCAGGCCAGCCGCGCCGGTCTTTATGAATATCATTTAGAGGCGGAACTGGATTACGAATTTCGCAAAGGCGGCGCAAAAATGCCCGCTTACGGCTCAATAGTCGCCGCCGGAGCAGGCGCCTGCACCCTGCACTACCGCGACAACGACGCGCCGCTTGTAGACGGCGAGCTGGTGCTGATTGACGCAGGCTGCGAGCTTGACTGCTACGCCAGCGACATCACCCGCACTTTTCCAGTCAATGGGCGCTTTAGCCGCGAGCAAAAAGCCATCTATGAACTGGTACTTAAAGCCAATGAAGCCGCCATTGCATGCGTCGCCCCCGGCAGACACTTTAACGAAGCGCACGAAACCACGGTTCGCGTGATTACCGAGGGACTGATCGAGCTGGGTCTGCTGCAAGGCGCGCTTAACGAGCTGATTGAAAACGAAGCCTATCGCGCCTTTTATATGCACCGCGCCGGACACTGGCTGGGTATGGATGTGCACGATGTCGGCGACTACAAAACCGCGGGGCACTGGCGAACGCTGGAACCCGGTATGTGCCTGACCATTGAACCGGGCATTTATATCGCGCCGGATAATATGGATGTCCCCGAGCAGTGGCGCGGCATTGGCGTGCGTATTGAAGACGATATTGTGGTCACCGAAAACGGCTGCGAAGTGCTAACGACAGGCGTACCCAAACAGATTGACGCGATTGAAGCACTAATGGCGGCAGAGCAGCGAGACTGATCATGAAATCATGCGACATCGCCATTATCGGCGGCGGACTGGTCGGCGCGAGCCTTGCACTGGCTGTACAGTATTTTTTTAAACAGCGCTGCCCGCGTATCGCATTGATTGAGCCTTTTGCCGCCGGTAGCGACTACCAGCCCAGCTTTGATGCACGCTGCACGGCTTTATCCTACGGCAGCCGTTTGATTTATCAAAAGCTAGGGCTTTGGCCGGAATTGTCCGAACTGGTACAACCGATTGAACGCATTGAAGTCTCCGCGCAAGGCTCGTTTGGCCGCACCTGCCTTGAGGCGGTGCGTGAAAAAGTCCCGGCGCTGGGCTATGTGGTGGAAAACGCCTGGCTGGGTCATTGCCTGTGGCAGAAGCTGGAAAGCTGCGCCAACATCGAGCGGATTTGTCCGGCAGAAGTTATCAAGCTTAAGCCGCACCGTGCGGGTTTTTATCTTGAGCTAAAAGATGGCCAAAGCGTAGACACCCAGCTTGCCGTACTCGCCGATGGCGGGCGCTCCAATCTGCGCGAACAGCTCGGCATTGCTCTAAGCCGTAAGGACTACCAGCAAAGCGCCGTTATCGCCAATTTAAGCACCAGCGAGCCGCACCAAAACCGCGCCTTTGAGCACTTTGGCAAAGACGGCCCGCTCGCACTACTGCCGCTTGCCAAAAACCGCTTGGCGCTGGTTTGGAGCCGTAGCACTGAAGAAGCCGAACGCCTGCTGCAAGTAAGTCATGCCGATTTTTTAAGCAGGCTGCAAGCCGTCTTTGGCGATGCTTTGGGGACTTTTACTGAGCTGGGCGCTCGTCACAGTTACCCGCTGCAACTGGAACTTGCCCGCGAGCAAGTGCGCTCGCATTTGGTCGTACTGGGCAATGCCGCGCACCGCCTGCACCCGATAGCCGGACAAGGCTACAACCTGTCACTGCGTGATGCCTTTACCCTCGCCGAAACCTTGGCGCAAAGCGAGACGCCCTTGGGCAGTCTTGCGCCACTGCAACGCTTTGTCCGCCGCCAGCGGCTTGACCAGCAACTCACCATTGCCTCGTCTGACCGCCTGCCGCGCCTGTTTGCCCATCAGCATCCATTGCTGGCGGCACTGCGCGGGCTTGGCCTCGCCGCGCTTGACCTCGCCCCCGCCGCGAAAAGCGCCTTCGCCCGTCAAATGATGGGGCTTGCCCCACGTCACGACGCTTAAAATCAAGGAGAACCGATGTTAAGCCAAGAGGCGCAGCAAGCCGATGTGGTCATTGTCGGTGCGGGCATGGTCGGCAGTGCGCTGGCGCTGGCACTTTCAGAGAGCGACTTGCAGATTACTTTAGTGGATGCTGCCCCGCTCGCAGCGCCCCCTGCCTTTAATCCGCAAAGCCGCTTTTCCCCGCGCGTCAGTGCGCTGTCCGCCGCCAGTCAAAGGCTGCTGGAAGATTTAGGCGCTTGGCCAAGGATACTCTCGCGGCGCAGCTGCCCTTATTCGGCGATGCAGGTTTGGGATGGCAGCGGCAGCGGGCAAATTGAGTTTTCAGCCGCCAACCTGCACACCGATGTGCTGGGGCATATCGTTGAAAATTCAGTGGTTCAGGATGCTTTGCTCGAATGCTTGCAAAACACTTCTGTACGTTTGCGGGGCAACGCGCCGCTTGCCGCCCTCAAACAAAGCGAAAACGGCTGGCAGCTTGAACTGGCAAGCGGCGAGCGCCTGGAGGCACCGCTGCTGCTGGCGGCCGACGGTGGAAAATCCAAAGTCCGTGAGCTTGCCGGATTTGCCGTGCGCGAATGGGATTATTTGCATCAGGCGATAGTGACCAGCGTCTACTGCGAAAAGCCGCACCAATACTGCGCCCGCCAGTGTTTTACCGATGACGGCCCGCTCGCCTTTTTGCCGCTTGGCAAAGGTAAAGACGAGCACTGGTGCTCCATCGTCTGGTCGGTCGTGCCGGATCAAGCCGCCCGCCTGATGGCATTGGAAGACGAGGCTTTCTGCCAAGCCCTTTCCCGCGCCTTTGAATATCGTCTGGGTAGGGTAGAAAAAATCGACCCGCGCCTTTGCATCCCACTACGCCAGCGTCACGCGAAGCGCTACATCAAACCCGCGCTTGCCCTGCTGGGCGATGCCGCCCACTGCATCCACCCGCTGGCAGGCCAAGGGGTCAACTTGGGCTTTTTGGATGTTGCCGCCTTATCCAGCACCTTGCGGGCGGCAAGCAAGGCGGGTGAAACCCTTGGCAACCTGCGCGTTTTAGCTCGCTATGAACGACAGCGCATGCCGCACAACCTCGCCATGATGGCGGCCATGGAGGGCTTTGAACGCCTGTTCCAAGCCGATGCCCTACCACTGCGCTGGCTACGAGGGCAGATGCTAAACCGCGCCGACCATCTGCCCTTGATCAAAAACTGGTTCGCCCAGCAGGCGCTGGGACGTTAGCTCTCTTCCTCCAGCTCTTCATCCAAAAGAAAGTCCCCGCTCTGGTGCGCCCACAGGCGGGCGTACAGGCCGCCTTTTTGCAGCAATGCTTGATGCGTGCCTTGTTCGATAATTTGCCCGTCTTCCATCACGATCAAACGATCCATCGCCGCAATGGTGGACAGCCGGTGGGCAATGGCAATGACCGTTTTGCCTTTCATCAGTTCAGCGAGACTGCGGCCAATGGCGGCCTCTGCCTCGCTGTCGAGGGCGCTGGTGGCTTCATCGAGCAGCAAAATCGGTGCGTCTTTCAGTAACACGCGGGCAATCGCCACGCGCTGGCGCTGCCCGCCGGAGAGTTTCACGCCACGCTCGCCGACTTGCGCGTCATAACCGCTGCGGCCTTTGCTGTCGGAAAGCCCCTCGATAAAGCCCGCCGCTTCAGCCTTAATGGCCGCGTTACGCATTTGTTCTTCGCTGGCATCGGGTCTGCCGTAAAGAATGTTGTCGCGCATCGAGCGGTGTAGCAGCGCGGTATCTTGCGTGACCATGCCAATGGCGGCACGCAAGCTGTCTTGCGTGACTTGGCGGATGTCCTGCCCATCAATACAAATCCGCCCATCGGTGACATCAAAAAAGCGCAGCAGCAGATTGACCAAAGTGGATTTGCCCGCACCGGAACGGCCAATCAGGCCGATACGCTCGCCCGGCTGCACGTGCAGGTTGAGGCCGTCGATAACAAGCTTGCCGCCGGGTTTATAGGCGTAGCTGATATTTTCAAAGCGAATTTCTCCCTTGCTGACCTGTAAATCTTGCGCATTCGGCGCATCAACCAAGGTATGCGGGCGGGTCAGGGTATGCAGGCCGTCATGAATGGTACCGACATGCTCAAACAGAGCGGTCATCTGCCACATAATCCAGTGCGAATAACCCATCAGTCGCAATGCCATTGCCATGACCGCAGCGACCATACCGGCACTGACTTCGTCCAGCGACCACAGATACAGCGCACTACCAGCGCTGCCAAGTAACAGCAAGGTCATCAGTAGATGATTGCTGGTATCAAAGCGGCTAATCAGCCGCATTTGCGCGTAACCGCTGGCTTTAAAGGCTTCCATCGCGTTACGCGCGTATTCGGCCTCGCGGCGCGTGTGGGCAAAGAGTTTTACCGTAGCGATATTGCTATAAGCATCGGTGACACGGCCGGTCATCATCGAGCGAGCATCGGACTGCTCGCGGCCAATACGCCCAAGGCGCGGCACAAAATACCCACAAATCGCGCCATAAGCGGCAAGCCACAAGGCAAAAGGCAAAAGGCAGCATCAAGCGCCATTCAAAACTGGCGGTAAGCGCCAAAATACCGATCAGGTAAACGCTAACGCCAACCAGCACATCCACCTGCACAAAAACCACTTCGCGCACTGCCAATGCCGTGTGCATCACTTTGGTGGTAATGCGTCCGGCAAATTCATCGGCATAAAACGCCATGCTTTGACCCAGCATCAAGCGGTGAAACAACCAGCGCAGCCGCATGGGAAAGTTAATGGCAAGCACTTGGTGCAGCACTTGAGTATGCAACGCCAGCAGCAGCACGCTTGCGAGCAAAATCGCGGCAAAAGCGATCAGCCAAAGCCGCTGCTCTTGCCATAACTGTGCGGGACTGATGACCGAAAGCCAGTCCACCACCTGCCCCATAATGGCAAACAGCATCGCCTCATAGAGCGCAAGCAGCGCTGAAGTTACCACCAACAACAAAATCCAGCCGCGCATACCGGCGGTACAAAGCCACAAAAAGGCAAAAAAGCCGCGCGGCGGAATCTGCGGCTCGCCCGCTGGATAAGGGCTGACGCGGTTTTCAAAGAAGCGAAAAAGCGGATTAAACATCGATTGAGCAGCAACTTGCGGGCGGCACACAGTGCCGAAAAGCGTAGTAATCCGCAAGCGCCCTATTGAAGATGCTGGCGCTAAAAAGTCGATAACAGACTCTTTTAAGCCTTTTGCGCCAAAAGCGCGAGGGTTTTGACCCAGTTTGGGTGACTGTTAAGGCAAGGGATCAGTTGTAAGGATTGCCCACCGGCAGCGATAAATTGTTCGCGCCCTCGGATGGCGATCTCTTCCAAGGTTTCCACGCAGTCGGCGACAAAAGCCGGGCTGATGACCAGGAGTTTTTTAACGCCTTGTTGCGCCAGTTCGCTGAGTTTGCTTTCGGTGTAAGGGTCTATCCATTTGGCATGCCCCAAGCGCGACTGGAAGGAAACAGACCAGCGATCGCGGGGCAGTGCCAAGTGATCGGCCAATAATTCGGCGGTGCGCAAACATTGGCTGCGGTAGCAAACATCCAGCAATTCTTGACGCAAGCCTCGGCTGCTTTGCGCTTGTAAATCGTGCTGCGTATCGATCGGGTCGGTGAGTTTGCGGATATGCCGCTCGGGCAGGCCGTGAAAGCTCATCAACAGATGGTCAAACTCCTGCTCAAGCCAAGGCTGGGCGCTCGCGGCCAAGGCTTCGATATAGGCAGGTTCCTGATAAAACGGCTTTAACAGACGCAGATTAAAGCGCAGCCCGTGTGCGCTGATGACCCGCTGTACTTCAGCGAGCGTGCTGCCAACGGTACTTTCAGCAAACTGTGGATAAAGTGGTGCGAGGGTAATTTGTTTGACCCCACGTTGATTTAACGCCCGCAGCACTTGCCCAATGGACGGGCTGCCGTAGCGCATGGCGAGCGCCACGCTGCCCGCTGTCCAGTGCGCTCGCAAGGCCTGTTGCAGGGCGCGGCTGATGACCAGGAGCGGCGAACCATCCGGCCACCAGATGGAGGCGTAGGCTTTGGCCGATTGCCTGGGCCTTGTCAATAAAATGGCACTGACCAGCGCTCTTCTCAGCGGCCAAGGCAGGTCGATGACGCGCTTATCCATCAGAAACGACCCAAGATAGCGGCGAACCGCGCGCGGGCTTGGGCTATCCGGCGAACCCAGATTGACCAGCAGCAGTGTATGGTCGGTCATAAGCTTGACTTAAAAAGGTTTAACCACCACCAAGATAACGATCGCCAGTAACACTACGACCGGCAGTTCGTTAAACCAGCGGAAAAACCGTTCACTGCGCCGGTTTTCCCCACGTGCAAAGCGTTTGATTTGAGCGCCGCAAATGTGATGGTAGCCAATCAACACAACCACCAGCAGCAACTTGGCATGCAGCCAGCCCATTTTCAGCCAAAGCGGATTGAGGTGCAAAAGCCACAAACCGAGTATTAAGGTCGCCAGCATCGACGGCAGCATAATGCCACGATAGAGCCTGCGCTCCATCAAACAAAAACGCGCAAGACTGGCCGCATCGGAACTGCCCGCGTGGTAGACAAACAGGCGCGGCAAATAAAACAAACCAGCAAACCAGCAAACCACGGCGACGATATGAAAGGCTTTAATCCACAAATACAGCATCAGTTTCTCCAAACGGCCGCCGATGGTAAAGGCAAGCAAGCGCTGCGTCATCTCTTTATTATGTTAGGGTCTGTCCCCGTTTCAAACGTGGCCGCGACGGAGGCAGATTTTCCGCGCAGCAAGGCGCGAGAAGCGAAGTTTGCTCATGCAAATGAGCGACGAGTAACGCAGCGGCGCGGAAAATCTGCCCCGTCCCTTCGGGCTGCACCCAAAATTTCGCCATACGGCGTTGCAGCATTTGCCAAGGTTGTACACATTGGCTGCATGCTGCGCCTAGTCTGGCGAAATTTTGAGCAGCAGCGCGGCTCGCGTTTGAAGCGGGGACAGACCCTGAGCTTTGGGAGGCAAGCATGATTAAAGTCGGCATTGTAGGCGGAACCGGTTATACCGGAGTGGAACTGCTGCGCCTGCTGGCGCAGCATGAAAAAGCAGAGGTCGCGCTGATTACTTCGCGCAGCGAGGCAGGCATTGGCGTTACCGAACTGTTTCCCAATCTGCGTGGCGTTTATGACGCGCTCTCCTTTACCGCACCGGATGCCAAGCTACTGGCCGCCTGTGATCTGGTGTTTTTTGCGACCCCGCACGGTGTGGCGCATGAACTGGCTCCTGAGTTATTGGATAAAGGCTGCACACTGATTGACCTGTCTGCCGATTTTCGCTTGCAGGATAAAGATGAATGGGCGAAATGGTATGGCAAGGCGCACGGTGCGCCGCAGTTGCTGGATGAAGCCGTCTACGGATTGGCCGAAGTCAACCGCGAGGCGATCAAAAATGCCCGCCTGATTGCCGTGCCGGGCTGCTATCCAACGGCGGTACAACTGGGTTTTTGGCCGCTGCTTAATGCAGGGATTGCCGATAACGCCAGACTGATTGCCGACTGCAAATCCGGTGTCAGTGGCGCTGGCCGCGCGGCTAACGTCGGCTCGCTGCTTTGCGAGGCGAGCGAGAGCCTAAGCGCCTACGCGGTCAATGGGCATCGTCACCTGCCGGAAATTCGCCAAGGTTTACGTCTTGCCGCCGGCGGTGAAGTAGGCTTGACCTTTGTGCCGCACCTTGCGCCGATGATTCGCGGCATTCACGCCACGCTCTATGCCGAGGTCATTGACCATAAAAGAGATTTACAGGCGCTGTACGAGCAGCACTACCAAGGCTCGCCCTTTGTCGATGTACTGCCCGCGGGCAGTCATCCCGCTACGCGCACCGTACGCGGCAGCAATATCTGCCGGATAGCCGTACACCGCCCGCAAAAGGGCGATACCGTCGTGGTGCTTTCGGTGATTGACAATCTGCTCAAAGGCGCATCCGGCCAAGCAGTGCAGTGCATGAATCTGCGCTTTGGCCTTGAGGAAACCTTGGGACTTGCGCAAATCCCCGCCCTTCTTTAGAAATAAAGCCATGCCCACTTCATCCCTTGATTCGCTCGACCTTGACATTATTCGCCAGTTGCAGGAAAACGGCAGGCGTGCTTTCCGCGAGATTGCCCGCCACCTTCAAGTGCCGGAAGCCACCGTGCGCGTGCGAGTCAAGCGTTTGCAGGAACAAGGCGTGCTGCAAGTGCTCGCCTTTCTTAATCCAGAAAAATTAGGCCCGGCCAAACTTGCGTTGCTCTTTGTCAATGTCGCGCCGAAAGAACACGAACAGGTGATTGATACACTGGGACGCTGGTCAGAGGTCAGTTATCTGTCCACTACGCTGGGCACGGCGGATATTTGCGTGCAAGTGCTGTGCCGCGATGATGAAAGCCTGTGGGCGATTAAACAGCGTGTGCGCAATCTGCCCGGCATTCGTGATGTGCGCACCATGCAGGAGGTTAAAGTGCACAAAATCCGCTTTAGTCTGCCGCCGAACGGCATTGAACAAGCCGCACTGCTGTGAAAATCATCATCTTGGGTGCCGGACAAGTCGGCGGCACACTGGCCGAACATCTGGCCGGCGAAGCCAACGACATTACCGTCGTAGACAGCGATGCAGGCCGCCTGCGTGAACTCGCCACACGCCTTGACATCCGCACCGTGCGCGGCGCGGCTTCTTTTCCTTGGGTGCTGCGCCAAGCGGGCGCGGAAGATGCCGACATGCTGGTGGCCGTGACCAACAGTGACGAAACCAATATGGTCGCCTGCCAGGTCGCCTATCACCTGTTCCATACGCCGGTCAAAATCGCCCGCGTGCGCGAGAGCGCTTATCTCACTCATAGCGGCCTGTTCAGCCACGAAGCCATTGCGGTGGATGTACTGATAAGCCCGGAGCAACTGGTCACGCACTATATCCGCCGCCTGATTGAATGCCCCGGTGCCTTGCAAGTGCTGGACTTTGCCGGCGGCAAGGCGCAACTGGTGGCGACCAAGGCGCAATACGGCGGCCCTTTGCCGCGTCTTTCCATCGCCGAACTGCACGCGCGGCTGCCGAATATCGACTGGCGGGTGGCGGCCATTTTCCGCCGTGGAAAGTCGCTGGAACTGACCGAGCAAACACAGATAGCGGTAGACGATGAACTGTTTTTTATTGCTGCGCGAGAACAGATCAAAGGCATCATGGCGCAGTTGCAGCCGCAGCAAGACCGCTACCGCCGCATCATTATTGGCGGCGGCGGACATATCGGCGAGCGGCTCGCCGAGGCGATAGAAACCCACTACCAAGTCAAAATCATCGAACTGAGCCAAACGCGCTGCCGCCAATTGGCTGAAGTGCTTAACAATACCCTGGTGCTAAACGGCAACGCCTCAGACCGCGAGCTGCTGCTGGAAGAAAATATCGCCAGCACGGATTTATTCCTCGCGCTCACCCAATCGGACGAGGCCAATATCATGTCCTCCCTGCTCGCCCGCCGTTTGGGCGCACGCAAAGTGATGACGCTGATCAACAATCCGGCCTATGTCGATTTAATCCAGGGCGGCACCATCGATGTTGCCATCAGCCCGCAACTGGCGACCATCGGCACGCTGCTTAGCCATGTGCGGCGCGGTGATATTCACAGCGCCCACTCGCTGCGCGGTGGAGCGGCCGAAGCCATCGAACTGGTCGCCCACGGCGATGCCAAAAGCAGCCGAGTGGTCGGGCGTAGCTGCGCACAACTGGCGCTCCCGCCCGGCACGCGCATTGGCGCAATTATCCGAGGCGAAGAAGTACTGATTGCTGCTGATGACTTGGTGATCGCCGAAAACGACCACGTCATTCTGTTCCTGCCGGAAAAAAAATACATCCGCGAAGTGGAGCGGTTGTTTCAGGTAGGCTGGAATTTTTTCTAAGAAATGGGTTAATGAAAGAAAAAACGCTCCTTAGCTATTTTCTGCTGCTGATGTTGACCTTACTAACTGCCTGCCAGAGCAAGCCGCTGCCACCGCTGCCGGTTTGGCAAAGCAGCGAGGGTTTGGCACATACCGATTTAGGGCGGATTGTGGATTTAGCCAGCGGGCGGACGTTGACGGTGGACGAGCTTATCCAGCAATTGGCCGCTGCGCCGCTGGTGCTGGTCGGTGAACAGCACGACAACCTGGACCACCACGCACTGGAACTCTGGCTGCTGCAAGCGCTACAAACACGCCGCCGACAAGGCAGTTTGCTGCTGGAAATGCTGGACGATGGGCAACAGCCATCGGTAGCGCAAGCCCGGTTGGCGTTACGCAATGGGCAAGCGTCAGCCGATTTGCGCGCAGCACTGAATTGGCGAAGTGGTTGGGATTGGGCGGCTTATGAGCCGCTGCTTCGTTACACGCTGGCGCAGCCTTGGCCGCTCTTGCCCGCCAATCTTGAGCGCGGTGAGATGATGCAAATTTACCGCCATCTGGCACCATTAAAGGGCGATCGATCCACCGCAGAGCCGGTGCTTAACGCACTACGCGAGCAGATACGCGATTCGCATTGCAATCTGCTGCCTGCAACGCAATTGCCCAACATGCTGGCGGTGCAACAGCAGCGCGACCGGCGCATGGCCGAGCGTTTGTTGGCGGCACCGAAACCTGCGCTACTGATTGCCGGCGCTTTTCATGTGCGGCGCGATTGGGGCGTTCCCTTGCATTTGGCGGATTTAGCTCGCTCTGACAGCAAGGTGCTGATACTTGCGCAAGTCGGCCAGCAGGTTACGCAAGAAATGGCCGATTTTGTCTGGTACAGCGCCGCGCTGCCCGAGCAAGATTACTGCGCGAGTTTGCGTCAATAGTCACCGTAAAACGGCCGATTTTGCCCTGCCCGCTTCTGCAAGCGGGCTAGGGTCTGTTCCCGGGTTTCTTAGCAGCACATAGACCGCACCGCTGCCGCCGTGGCGGGGCACGCAGGAGGCAAAGCCAAGCACTTCGGGATGCTGGCGCAGCCAACTGTTCACCCGACTTTTTAGCAATGCCTGTTTACCCAAAGCACCGCTCGCTTTGCCGTGAACAACGCGCACGCAGCGCACAGCCAGTTGCTGCGCCTCGGCGATAAAGCCAACTAACTGCTCGCGCGAGCGTTCTACCGTCAGCCCGTGTAAATCCAGGCTGCCCGAAAAGGCCAGTTGTCCGCGAACCAAGCGCTGCATCTGGCTTTTTTGCACACCGTTCGATGCAAAGTACAGCCGCTCTTCTGCTTCAACATCGACCACAAATTGGTCAGATAAGGCAGGTGAAACCCATGTTTCCGGCAAATGGCTTGCGCGTTGGCGTAACAGCGCAAAACGTGCGTTATCGACCGGGCGGCGACCGGTTTCGGCGCGGTCTTGAGCCATCGGCGTAACGCCGCGCATGGCCGCTCGAAACAGCGCTGCCTCATCGTTCGTCATGGCGCATGGGTCAATCCAGCAGACTTAAAAACTCGCTACGCGTGGCGGCATTTTTGCGAAATTGCCCCAGCATTACGGAAGTGACCATGCTGGAATTTTGCTTCTCCACCCCACGCATCATCATGCACATATGCTGCGCTTCGATGACCACGGCAACGCCGAAGGCATTGGTGACTTGCTGCACTGCTTCGGCAATCTGGCGGCTCAGGTTTTCCTGGATTTGCAGGCGGCGAGCGTACATATCGACGATTCGCGCGACTTTGGAAAGCCCCAGCACCTTGCCGTTCGGCAGATAAGCCACATGCGCCTTGCCGATAAAGGGCAGCAGGTGATGTTCGCACAAAGAGTACAGTTCGATATTTTTTACCAACACCATTTCGCTGCTGCTGGTGGCAAACAGTGCGCCGTTGGTGACTTCTTCCAGCGTTTGCTGATAGCCACGGCACAGGTACTGCATGGCTTTGGCGGCGCGTTTTGGGGTATCGGCCAATCCTTCGCGGCAAGGGTCTTCGCCGAGCGCTTCAAGAATGCCGTGGTAATGCGATTGCAGGTTCAAAATAACGATTTCCACTAAAACCGCCCCTCATAAAAAGAGGCGGTAGAAGGCTTCAGAGTAGCTCGATAGCCATTGCGGTGGCTTCGCCGCCGCCGATGCAAAGCGTTGCCATGCCGCGTTTGCCGCCGGTTTTTTGCAGCGCGTTAATCAGCGTGACCAGGATACGCGAGCCGGTTGAGCCAATCGGGTGGCCTTGCGCACAAGCGCCGCCGTAGATATTGACTTTGGCCGCATCCAGCCCGTGCTCTTGAATCGGCAACATGCTCACCATGGCAAAGGCTTCGTTAATCTCGAACAGGTCAACCTGGTCCTTGCTCCAGCCGGTTTTGGCAAAGAGTTTGGACAGTGCACCGACGGGCGCGAGGGTAAATTCGCCCGGCTCTTGGCTGTGGGTGGTATGCGCGACGATACGTGCTTGCGGTTTAAGGCCGCGTTTGGCGGCTTCTTCAGCCGTCATCAGCACCAGCGCGCTGGCGCCGTCGGAAATCGAGCTGGCGTTGGCGGCGGTGATGGTGCCGTCCTTGCTGAACGCCGGGCGCAGCGTGGGGATTTTTTCCAGATTGGCGGTCAGTGGTTGCTCGTCATCTTTGATGGTGACTTCGCCTTTGCGGGTTTTTAGCGTGACCGGCACAATTTCGCTATCCAAGGTACCGTCTTTAATGGCTTTTTGTGCGCGTTTAAGCGATTCAATAGCGTAAGCGTCCATGGCTTCACGGGTCAGGCCGTATTGATCGGCGGTTTCTTGTGCGAACGACCCCATAAGACGGCCAGTACGCGCATCTTCCAGACCATCGAGAAACATATGGTCTTTGACCTCGCCGTGTCCCATGCGCAGACCGGTACGCACTTTCGGCAGCACGTAAGGTGCGTTGCTCATGCTTTCCATGCCACCGGCAACCATCACTTGGTTAGTACCGGCTTTGAGCAAATCGTGCGCCAGCATCACGGCTTTCATACCCGAACCGCAGAGTTTGTTGACCGTGGTGCAACCCGTTGATACCGGCAAGCCCGCGCCGAGAGCCGCTTGTCTGGCAGGACCTTGCTTTAAACCGGCGGGCAACACGCAGCCCATAATCACTTCCTCTACATCCTCAGCCGCAATGCCCGCGCGCTTTACCGCTTCACGAATGGCAAAGGCGCCGAGTTCAGTCGCCGTTGCCGTCGCCAAACTGCCCTGAAACCCACCCATCGGGGTGCGTACACCACTCACAATCACAATATCGGTCATTGCAAATTACCTCTTGTAAGCCTGTTGTTGGAAGCCAAACAGTTTAGCGCGGCAGCCGGTGTCTGGCGTGCTAATTTCTAGGGAAATGCGTCTGCCGCCTATTTGTTTGCGACTTTTGTAGCTAAGCCACTTGGCACAAGTGTTGACCGTAAAGGATTGATACGGTCAAGATACCGTGCTTGGGGTCAAAAGACCCTCGCGCACAATGAGCAGCGTCTGCGCCGGTTTGCCTGCCAGCGCCTGCGGCATTTTTCGTTCAGTTCAAAGCAACGAGGAACTCCATGAAGGTATTGGTAGCGGTCAAACGAGTGGTTGACTACAACGTCAAGGTCAGGGTGAAAGCGGACAACTCCGCCGTTGACTTGGCCAACGTCAAGATGGCGATGAACCCGTTTTGTGAAATCGCCATAGAAGAAGCCGTACGGCTAAAAGAAAAAGGCATTGCCAGTGAAATTATTGCCGTCTCGGTAGGCCCTGCTGCCGCGCAAGAACAACTGCGCACCGCGCTGGCGTTAGGTGCAGACCGCGCGATTTTGGTTGAAAGCAGCGCCGATTTAAATTCCTTGGCGGTTGCCAAACTGCTTAAAGCGGTGGTGGATAAAGAGCAACCTTCTCTGATTATTCTGGGCAAACAAGCCATTGACAGCGACAACAACCAGACCGGCCAGATGCTCGCCGCGCTCTGTGGTTATGCGCAAGGCACCTTCGCCTCCAAAGTTGAAGTCGCGGGCGAGAAACTTAAAGTTACACGGGAGATTGACGGCGGTCTGCAAACCGTTGAACTCGCCCTGCCCGCGGTGGTGACGACCGACCTTCGCTTAAACGAGCCGCGCTACGCCTCGCTGCCGAACATTATGAAAGCGAAGAAAAAACCACTGGAAACGCTCACCCCAGACAGCCTTGGCGTATCGGTTGCCTCCACCTTGCAGACGCTGAAAGTCGAAGCACCGCCGGTACGTCAGGCGGGCATCAAGGTTAAATCGGTAGAAGAACTGGTCGAAAAACTGAAAAACGAAGCGAAGGTGATTTAATCATGGCTATTTTGGTAATTGCCGAACACAGCGCTGGCGTATTGGCGGGCGCAACCCTAAATACTGTGGCTGCCGCACAAAAAATCGGCGGTGATATTCATCTGCTGCTCGCTGGGGAAAACCTCGCCGCATTAAGCGAAGTCGCCGCCAAAGTAGCGGGCGTGAATAAAGTGCTGGTTGCAGAAAGCTCCGCACTCGCTCATCTGCTGCCGGAAAACGTAGCGCCCTTGGTCGCGGGTCTGGTACAACAAAATGGCTATAGCCATGTCTTGGCACCGGCTTCCACCAACGGCAAAAACTATCTGCCGCGCGTAGCGGCGCTACTCGATGTTGACCAGATTTCTGAAATTATCGAAGTGGTTTCGGCAGATACCTTTAAACGTCCGATTTACGCCGGTAACGCCATTGCTACCGTGCAGTCTTCGGCAGCAGTCAAAGTCATCAGCGTGCGTTCGACCGGCTTTGACGCAGTGGCCGCTGAAGGCGGCAGCGCCAGCGTGGAAGCGGTAACAGCTGCTGCCGATGCCGGAAAATCGGCCTTTGTCGGTGAAGAACTCGCCAAATCCGAACGTCCAGAACTCACCGCCGCGAAAATCGTGGTTTCCGGTGGTCGTGGCATGCAAAACGGCGATAACTTCAAGCTGCTTTACGCACTGGCGGACAAGCTCGGTGCGGCGGTCGGCGCGTCCCGCGCGGCGGTGGATGCGGGCTTTGTGCCGAACGATATGCAGGTCGGCCAGACCGGCAAAATCGTCGCCCCGCAGCTTTATGTCGCGGTTGGTATTTCCGGTGCTATCCAGCATTTGGCCGGTATGAAGGACTCCAAAGTCATTGTGGCTATCAACAAGGACGAGGAAGCCCCTATCTTCCAAGTCGCCGACTACGGACTTGTAGCGGATTTGTTTAGCGCTGTACCCGAGTTGGAAAAAGCGCTGTAAATCGCTTGAGGGACAAAAAAGCCCGCCTGCTTAGGCGGGCTTTTTATTTAATCGCCGATCCAGCGTCTTAGCACCAAACTGGCATTGGTGCCGCCGAAACCAAAGCTGTTGCTCATCACCAAGTCCACTTTGGCGTTTTCTTCGGTTTTTTGCAGGATGGGCATGTCGGCCACTTCTGCATCCAGCTGCTCGATATTGATGGAACCGGCCAGGAAGCCTCCTTCCATCATCAGCAGGCAGTAAATGGCCTCGTGCACGCCCGCAGCGCCCAGCGAATGACCGGATAAGCTCTTGGTCGAACTGATTTTCGGCGCATTGCCTGCAAAGACTTCACGGATACCACGGATTTCCGCCGTATCGCCGACCGGCGTGGAGGTGCCGTGGGTATTTAAGTAATCCAGCGGCTCGTTAATGCCCGAAAGCGCTTGACGCATGCAGCGCACCGCGCCTTCGCCACTGGGCGCGACCATATCGTAGCCGTCTGAGGTTGCGCCGTAGCCGACGATTTCTGCGTAGATTTTCGCGCCACGGCGTTTGGCGTGTTCCAGTTCCTCCACCACCACCATGCCACCGCCACCGGCAATGACAAAGCCGTCACGCTCGGCATCGTAAGGGCGCGAGGCTTTTTGCGGGCAATCGTTGTAGCGTGAAGACAGCGCGCCCATAGCATCAAACAGGCAGCTCTGGGTCCAGTGCTCTTCTTCACCGCCACCGGCAAAGACCAAATCCTGCTTGCCCATCTGGATTTGTTCCATCGCCTGACCGATACAGTGCGCACTGGTCGCACAGGCCGAGGAAATCGAGTAATTCACACCCTTAATGGCAAAAGGTGTGGCAAGGCAAGCCGATACCGTGCTGCCCATCGTCCGCGTCACGCGGTAGGGGCCGACCCGCTTAACGCCTTTTTCGCGCAGAATGTCGATAGCTTCCATCTGGTTAAAGGTCGAAGCGCCGCCAGAACCGGCAATAAGACCCACACGCGGATTGGAAACTTGTTCAGAGCTAAGACCAGCATCGGCAATCGCCTGCTGCATGGAAAGATAAGCAAAAGCCGCCGCATCCCCCATAAAGCGGTAGAGTTTACGGTCGATGCAGTCTTCCAAATTTAAATCGACCGAACCACAAACTTGGCTGCGCAAACCCATTTCGGCATAGGCCGGGTTATGCCGGATGCCCGCCCTGCCGCTGCGCAAACTGGCCGTAACACTTGCTTTATCCGTGCCAAGGCAGGAGACGATACCAAGGCCGCTAATAACAACTCGACGCATCGGGATAACCTCGTTAGAAGTGATCGGTGGAAGTAAACAAACCAACGCGAAGCCCTTCGGCTGTATAAATCTCGCGTCCATCGACACTGACCGTACCGTCAGCAATGGCCAGTACCAGCGAGCGGTTAATAGTACGTTTAATATGAATGTTGTAGGTCAACTGCTTGGCCGTCGGCAATACCTGCCCGAAAAACTTGACCTCGCCAGAACCCAGCGCCCGTCCGCGCCCGGGATTGCCCTGCCAGCCTAAGAAAAATCCTACCAACTGCCACATGGCATCCAGGCCCAGACAGCCCGGCATCACCGGGTCGCCCTCAAAATGGCAGCCAAAAAACCACAGTTCGGGATTGATGTCGAGTTCGGCCACCATCTCGCCTTTGCCGTATTTGCCGCCGCTTTCACTGATATGGCGAATGCGGTCAACCATCAGCATATTGGGCGCGGGTAACTGCGCGTTGCCCGGACCGAACAGTTCCCCGCGGCTGCAACGCAGCAGGTCTTCACGGCTGTAGGCGGTTGGCTTGGTCATGCTAATTCCTTGAAAGTGCTTAGAAAAACGGTCACATTAGTTGCTTTGCAGCTTGCTTTGCGCCGTACTTTAACGGCGGCGCTTATAGCATAGAAGCCGGCCGCCATCTACAAAATTCCCGCTTTTTTGCGTCTTAAAGCCAAGCGGCGGCTGCCTATAATATCGCTTTGCCATCGGTAACGGATTTTTTATGAGCGAAAAACAACCCATTGCCGTCTTGGGCGGCGGCAGTTTCGGCACGGCGAGCGCCAATCTGCTGGCACAAAACGGTCATTCGGTCTTGCTGTGGATGCGCGATAGTGCGCAGGCCAAGGCTATCGCTAACGAGCGCGAAAACCCGCGTTACCTTAAAGGCATCAAAATCTACCCCGCCGTTACCCCGACCACCGATTTAAGCGCCACGCTGACCGCTTGCGAGCTGATTTTTGTCGCGCTGCCATCGGGCGTGCTGCGCAGCGCCCTGCAACCGGTTGCCGGGCTGTTATCCGGCAAATGCCTGGTTAGCCTGGCCAAGGGTATCGAACAGGGCAGCTTTAAACTGGTGAGCGAAATTCTCGCCGACATTGCGCCGGATGCGCGTATCGGCGTGCTGTCAGGCCCTAATCTTGCGCGCGAAATCGCGGAACAAGCGCTCACCGCCAGCGTGATTGCAAGCCAGGACGAGACGCTCTGCCGCCGCGTGCAAGCGGTGCTGCACGGGCGCACCTTTCGCGTTTATGCAAGCAGCGATCGCTTCGGCGTGGAACTATCCGGCGCGCTAAAAAACGTCTACGCGATTATTGCCGGTATGGCCGCCGCCCTTGGCATGGGCGAGAACACGCGCAGCCTGCTGATTACCCGCGCACTGGCAGAAATGACGCGCTTTGCCGTGCGCTTGGGTGCCAATCCCATGACCTTTTTGGGCTTGGCAGGTGTGGGCGATTTGATTGCGACCTGTTCATCGGAAAAAAGCCGAAACTACCGCGTGGGTTTTTTCTTAGGGACTGGTCTTTCCCTGCAACAGGCCATCGAGCGCCTGGGCGAAACCGCAGAAGGGGTCAATACACTGGTCGCACTCAAAGCCAAGGCCGAGAGCCTTAATATCTATATGCCGCTGGTCGCCGGGCTTTACGCCATCTTGTTTGAAGGCCGCACACTGGAACAAGTGATAGAAGCGCTTATGTGCGGCGAGGCGAAAACCGATGTGGATTTTATTTCGGCAAAAGGGTTTTGATTAACAGGATCAAAACCTATTACAGAGTAAAGCAGATAACACTTTCTGATGATGGCTCAGTATTGGTATCTACTTCCACGCTCTCTATGCCTTTTTTTATCGTATTCCACATCAATCGCTTTTTCAAGCTCGGCCTGCGTCATATTATGCATATTATCAATAGGATCGAAAAAGGTCCAGTGGATCTCTTCCATTTTACAATAATCCCTTCGTTCTTCGTTATCTCGATACTCTTTATCAAGAATATATTGCACCGCTTCTCGATGTGATTGGAAAGCGGCTATGGCTTCTTTATCAAACCTATTACTTGCTTTCGCCTTTTCTATGTAGCGCATCCATTTATCCAGATAATCAATGCACTCTTGCGGAAAGTTTTTGGGGTATGGGATGATTTTGCTTTTATTATCTTTACAGGCAGTGATTGCAAAAAGACACAAGACCAAGATAACAAGAAAAAAGGGCTTAAAAATACGCAGCGCAGAAACCATGCCAATACTCTTTATTTTCGTGCATTCTACACAATATCCGTTCGGGCAGAGCCGCAACAAAACGACTCCGCCAAGAGCTTTATACTCCCATCAATTTTAACTGTATGTGGGATTTCCAGTTAACTGCGCCTGTATCTACACATACCTTATAAATTTTATTCTCCTTCTCCTTCTCCTTAATCTTTTTTACCCAGCGCTTTTTCTTCAATGGTAAGCGCCATAATATCTCTTCCACAATTGATCAGCTATCAAGACTGTAAACGATACAAATCAAGCAATAAAAAAACAAATTCCAATTTGTATCAAAATGTAAAATTATTACTTATCAATCCAATAAACTTAAGCCGCGACCAATACACGGATCGCTTCAAGGCGAAGACGTGCTTTGCCGAGCAGTTGCAGTCCTTGTTCGCGTTGTTGTTGCAAGGCTTTAATTTCATTTTGGCTAACCGCTTTATTGATTTTTTGCAGTGCTATCAGGCGGTTTGTTTCTTCTTGCAGCGCTTGTTCAAAATGCTTTTGCGCCTTTGCTACTCGCTGTTGATGGCGCGGGGCGGCTTGCTGCTCGGCGGTTTTAATCAGTGCGGCGATAACCTCACGTTGCGCTTTGATAAAGCGTGCGGCGTTATTACGGGCAACGCTTTCCAATTGCGCATTTAAGGTATTAAAGGCGACTTTTTCCGCTAAATCCTGCCCTTGTTCATTAAGCAGGCAGCGCATCGCCGCTTGCGGTAAAAAACGTGACAGTTGCAAGGTTTTCGGCGCGACACATTCGCTGGTAAATAAGATTTCCAGCAATAAGGTGCCGGGTTTTAGCGCTTTGTTTTTAATCAGCGCGACCGCGCTGTTGCCCATTGTGCCTGCCAGCACCAAGTCCATACCGCCTTGCACCATGGGGTGCTCCCAAGTAAGAAACTGCATGTCTTCACGTGATAACGCCTGTTCACGGTCATAGGTGACGGTGACGGCTTCGCTCGCGCCCAGCGGGAAGCTGGTGTCGAGCATTTTTTCAGACGGGCGCAAAATCAGTGCGTTTTGGGAGTGTTCTTCGCTGTCAATGCCAAAGGCATCGAGCAGCATTTCCATATACACCGGCAGGGCAAATTGTTCGTCTTGTTCGCCTATGGCATGCGCGAGCTGCTCGCCCTGCCCTGCTCCGCTTGAGGCGATTTCCAGCAGGCGGTCGCGGCCTTGTTGCAATTCTTCGGTGAGCCGCAAGCGTTCTTGGCGGGCTTTTTCCAATAACTGCTGCCAGGCGGTGGGGTCTCCGCCTTCCAGCAAACTCAGCAATTCACAGCCGAACTGTTGCTGCAAGGCGTTGCCGGTCGGGCAGGTGGCGAGAAAGGCATTGAGCGCTTGGTGGTACCACTGAAACAGGCGCTCTTGCGGACTATTTTGTAGATAAGGCAGATGAATTTGAATGCGTTGCTGCTGGCCGATACGGTCGAGGCGGCCAATGCGCTGCTCCAGCAAGTCGGGATGGCTGGGCAGGTCGAACAGTACCAGGTGATGACTGAACTGGAAGTTGCGCCCTTCGCTGCCAATCTCCGAACAAATCAGCACCCGTGCGCCAAATTCGGCATCGGCAAACCAGGCCGCCGAACGGTCGCGCTCCAGCAGGCTCATGCCTTCATGGAAGACCGCCGCACCAATGCCAAACTTGCGTAGTGCATCGCCCAAATCCAGTGCGGTTTCGGCGTGTGCGCAAATCACCAATACCTTGAACTGTTTCAGCATCTTTAAGGTATCGAGCAACCAATCCACACGCGGGTCAAACTGCCACCAGCGGCGTTCATCCCCGGTCGCTTGCAGTTGCCAGCTCAGTTCCGGGTATAAATCGGCGTGCTCGCCCGGCATCAGCGATTGATATTCGACTGGATTTTCCAGCGCAAAGGGATGCAAGTCGCGCTCAGCAAAGCCACGCACAGCGGCGCGGGTATTGCGAAACAATAAGCGGCCGGTGCCGTGGCGATCCATCAGTGCGCGTATCAGGCGGTCTCTCGCCCCGCTGTCGGTGGACTGCGCCGCCAGTAGTGTTTCGCCTTCTTCGCCTAAAAAATGGGCAATCTGCTGCTTGGCGCGGGGCGAAAGTGACGGTTGCTCCAATAATTCCTGGACAGCGCCCGCAACCGGCCGGTAGTGCGCCGCTTCTTCACGAAACGCGGCAAAGTCATGAAAGCGCGCCGGATCCAACAGGCGCAGACGGGCAAAATGGCTGTCTTGGCCTAATTGCTCCGGTGTTGCGGTCAACAGCAGCACGCTATCGATTTGTCCGGCGAGGCGCTCCACCAGTAAATATTCACCGCTCGCCTGTTCCGGATGCCAGAGCAGATGGTGCGCTTCATCGACCACCAACATATCCCAATGCGCCGCCTGCAACGCCGCTGCGGCCTGTTCGTCCTGCACCAGCCAGCTCAGCGAGGCGAGCACTAATTGGCTGTCTTCAAAAGGATTGTCGCCATCGCTTTGGATAAAACGCTGCGCATCAAACAACGACGCATGCAGATTAAAACGACGGAGCAGTTCGACCAGCCACTGATGTTGCAGATTTTCCGGCAGCACAATCAGCACCCGCTGGGCACGACCGCTGAGCAGGCGCCGATGAATAATCAAACCCGCCTCAATGGTCTTGCCAAGGCCAACTTCATCAGCGAGCAGCACGCGTGGCCGCGCCCGGTCGGCCACTTCACGGGCGATATGCAGTTGGTGGGCGATCGGCTCGGCGCGTGCGCCGCACAGCCCCCAAAGCGGCGACTGCAACAGACGGCTGCGTTGTTGCAAGGTCTGATAGCGCAGGGTAAACCAGGCCAATGGGTCAATCTGACCGGCGAGCAGGCGGTCGGACGCGCTACGAAACTGGATAAAGTTGGAAAGCTCCGTTTCTGGCAGGCGAGTCGCATTCGGCCCGTGATAAATCAGCAGCCCCTGCGCCTCTTCGACTTCCTGCACCATCATCCGCCAGCCGTCGAAATGGCTGATCTCATCCCCTGGCGAAAAACGCACGCGCGTCAGCGGTGCACGCTGTAAAGCGTAACGGCGCGTTTCCCCGCTGGCCGGATAATGCAGCGTGACCATGCGTTCATCTTGGCTTAGCACTGTGCCCAGCCCCAATTCGCTTTCACTGTCGCTCAGCCAACGCTGCCCGCTTACATACTGCGCCATATGCGTTCTCCTTTTATCACCCGGCTATTTTCGTAGTTTAGGCCATGCAACCCAACGCCACTTTATTGACTCGGGTCAGTTTTCCACTGGCCGCCCGCGCCTATGCTAGGCGCATTGTTATTGCGGTCAATAAGGGGGTTATCTGAAAGGAATAGGGGTGTTTCTTTCAGAACATGGGCACGCAAGGCAATTGGGCGACCTTCGGGTCGCCTTTTTTTGCCTTTAACAACAGACCCTACGCCCGTGCGGCGCTTTGCATTTTGCTTTCGCTTGAGCGGTTGCTGCTGAGCTTGGCGAGCAGCTCGGCTTCGCTGCGCGACAGGCCGCAGACTTTGGCGAGGTCTTGCTTGCTGGTGCCAAGTCTGGCCAGCCTTGCCGCTTGCGTGATGGGCAGTTTGCGCGGGTCTTGCTGCTCGATTTGCTGAACCCGCTCGCCCTGTGTGCAGACTTGCTCGCGCAGATCACCAATCAGTTTTGCCAGATGTTCAGCACGGACGGCACTGCGGTTTAGCAAATGCTTAAGTTCGTCCAAGCGTTGTTCGCTCTTCTTACGGAGTAAGGCTTGTTTGCGCTTGACGCGGTAAAGCTGCCAGCCGAGCAGTGCCAGGCCGAAACAGGCCGCTCCTGCGAGCAGCAGGGAGAGTTCGGTTAAGTTCATCAGGGGTTTCCGTGGTTTAGCCAATCCTGCTGCGCCAGCAGTTGCGGCAGGTCGAGCAAAATTAAAAGTTCTTCGCCGCGTTTGCATAAGCCTTGAATAAAGCGGCGGTTTTCTTCGCTGGCAAGGCTTGGCAGGTTTTCGATGGCGGACTGATGCAAGTAGACCACCTCGGCCACGCTATCGGCAAGCAGGCCAATGACCTGGCCTTCGGCTTCAATCACCAAAATGCGGCTGCTTTCGGTGAGTTCTGCAGGTGGCAGGCCGAACGGCTGGCGCGTGTCGATCACCGTCAGCACATGGCCGCGCAGATTGATAATGCCAAGCACTTGCGGCGGCGCACCGGGCACCGGGGCGATTTCCGCCGGGCGCAATACTTCTTGCACCTGCATCACGTTAATGGCGTAGCTTTCACCGGCAAGGCGAAAAGTAACCCATTGCAGCAGCGGATCGTCTTGGCTGGGTTTGCTTGCGTGGTTCATCGGTTTGCCTGTTGCTTGGCTTGCGTCATAAAAATGACAACAAGGATGAATGGGTGGTTTTAGCAAATCATATGCCAGCTTGCCCGCTCCCCTGCCCCTCTCCGGCAAGCCTGAGAGGGCTGTGAAGGTCAATCGGCGCATGGCGCAAGTCAAGATGACGCGAGATCAGCAGCACTACGCGGCGGTTGCGCGAGCGGCCTTGGCTGCTTTGGTTGTCGGCGAGCGGCTGATATTCGCCGTAGCCGACGGCGGCAAGGCGCCTGGGGTCGATACCGTCTTGCATCAGTATGCGCACCACGCGGGCGGCGCGGGCGGCGGACAGTTCCCAGTTGCTGGGGAATTTGATGGTGGCAATCGGGCGGTCGTCGGCAAAGCCTTCCACCCGTACCGGATTGGGATAGGCGCTGAGTACGCCAGCGACTTTATCCAGCACGCGGACGGCATCAGGCAGCGGTTCAGCGGCGCCGCTTGGAAACAGCAAGGCGGAGTTCAGTTCAATTTCCAGCCACAGTTCATTGCCACGAATATGCGCTTCGCCCTGCGCGATTTCATCGCCCAAGGCGCTTTGGATTTGTTCGGCAATGGCCTCTAGCGCTTGAACCGCTTCCGCTTCCGGGTCTTGTGTGGGCGGGATAGGCACAGCGGGCAGCTCAATCAGCGAGCCGTCTGGTTTAAGTTCAATCGGGGTGCTGGCCTCGGGATGGTCGAACAGCTTAATCAGCGCTTTAGCGATTTCCTGATGGCGGATGTCATCGACCGAACTGCTCGCGTACATCACCACAAAGAAGGCAAACAACAGGGTAATAAAGTCGGCGTAAGAGACCAGCCAGCGTTCGTGGTTTTCGTGTTCTTCATGGGCGCGGCGGCGGGACATGGGATTTCCTTGAGGTTTGGGTTTAATGCATAAAGCCTTGTAATTTCAGTTCAATCGAACGCGGGTTTTCGCCTTCAGCGATGGACAGGAGCCCTTCGAGCAGCATTTCGCGGTATTGCGCTTGTTGGCTGACGGCGGCTTTTAAGCGTCCGGCGAGCGGCAGCAGCAGGAGGTTGGCAAAGCCTACGCCGTAGATAGTGGCGACAAAGGCGACCGCGATGCCTTGGCCTAAGCTGCTGGCATCCTCTAAGTTACTCATCACATGAATCAGCCCAAGCACAGCGCCGATAATGCCGATGGTGGGTGCGTAGCCGCCCATCGCTTCAAAGAGTTTGGCCGCTTGCAGGTCACGGCTTTCTTGGGCGATCAGGTCAAGCTCCAGCGTGGCGCGGATTTTCTCGCTTAACGCGCCGTCTGAAAGCAGTTGCAAACCTTTACGCGCGTAATCATCGGCTTCAGCTTCGGCGAGTGTTTCCAGTCCCAGCAAGCCTTGACTGCGGGCGGTTTGGCTCCAGTCCACGACTTTTTGAATGCCTTGCTCAAGGTCAATACGCGGCGGCATCAATAGCCAGCGCGCCATGCCCAAGGCGCGCTTAAAGACGCTAAAAGGCGTTTGCACCAAGCTTGCACCTAGCGTGCCGCCCAACACAATCAGCGCCGCCGGGCCGTTAAGCAGTGCGCCGATATGGCCGCCTTCAAGATAATTGCCACCCAAAATGGCTATCAGTGCGAGCGCAATGCCGAGCAGGGAAAACAGGTTCATAGATTCGCCTCAATGGATTAAACATGGACTAAAAATGGACTAAACAGCGGAACAAGCACGTTGCAGATAAGCCGGGAGGTCGGCGAGGCTGTACACCGCATCGGCGAGGCCCGCCTTGACCACGGCTTGCGGCATGCCGTTGATCACGCAACTGGCCTCGTCCTGCACCCACACTTGGCTGCCTGCCTTTTTTAGCAGCCTTGCACCTTCGCAGCCGTCGCTGCCCATGCCAGTCAAGACCAGTGCCAATACCTTGTTGCCGTAACCGTTGGCGGCGGCGGCAAAGCTGATATCCACACTGGGGCGGTAGCTTTGCCGCTCATCGCCGTTAACCAGTCGCACGCGCTGCTGCGCCGTTAATAAAAGTTGTCTGCCGCCGGGGGCAAGCAATGCCCTGCCGGGGCGTAAAAAGTCGCCGTCTTCGGCTTCTTTAACGGCAATTTTGCAGGCGGCGTTAAGGCGCTCGGCAAAGGCGCTGGTAAAGCTCGCCGGCATGTGTTGGATCAGTAAAAGCGGCGCGGGAAAATCCGCCGGCAGCTCGCGCAATATGCGCTGCAAGGCGACCGGCCCGCCGGTGGAGCTGCCGATAATCACCAGTTTGTAAGCGCGTGGCAGCGGCGCTTTAGTGGCGGCAAGGCTCGTTTGCTGGTGCGCTGGCATGCTTCCCAGCAGCGGCAGTTGTCTGCTTTGGGCAATGGCATAAATGCGCGAGCACAGCAGTTGCTGCACCTGCTGCGGGCGAGTGGCAAGTTCTGCAAAGTTTTTTGGCAGAAAATCCACCGCGCCTGCGGCCAGCGCGTCCAAGGTGACTCGTGCGCCTTCATGGGTAAGCGAGGAGAACATCAAGACCGGCGTCGGGCGCTTTTGCATAATGCGGCGCAGTGCGCTAATACCGTCCAGAACCGGCATTTCGTAGTCCAGCGTGATGACATCCGGTTTAAGTGCGAGGGTCTGCTCAATCGCCTGCTGCCCGTCGCTCGCGCTGCCGATCACCTCTATTTTCGGGTCTAGCGAGAGCAGTTCGGTCAAGCGTTTGCGAAAAAACGCCGAATCATCGACCACCAATACCCGTATCGCCATCATCAGCCCCTTTTCTGTCTGGCGTAGTGGGTCAGCAGCCCAGGCACGTCCAAAATCAGGCCGATGCGCCCGTCGCCGGTGATGGTCGCGCCAGCCATGCCGGGCGTGCCGTGCAGCATTTTGCCGAGCGGCTTGATGACCACTTCTTCTTGGCCGATAAGCTGGTCCACTACGAAACCGGCGCGTTGATTGCCGATGGACAGCACCACCACGTGCGCTTGTTCAGGTTTTTCGCAGCAAGCGCCTTGCACCAGCCAGCGCTGCGGGTAGAACAGCGGCAGCGCTTGGCCACGAATCAACACCATTTCTTGTCCGTCCACCTGATGACTGGCGGACAGGTCTAGCTGGAAGATTTCGCTGACATTGACCAGCGGGAAGGCAAAGGCTTGACCGCCCAGCAGCACCATCAGCGTCGGCATAATGGCGAGCGTTAGCGGCAGTTTGATGGCAATGCGTGTCCCTTGGCCTGGTTGCGATTCAATGTGGATGCTGCCGTTCAGTCGCGTGATTTGCGTTTTCACCACGTCCATCCCCACGCCGCGACCGGAAATATCCGAGACCTCGCTACAGGTGGAAAAACCCGCCGCAAAAATCAGGTTATAGCAGTCTTCTTTAGATAGTCGCGCGGCGGTGTCTTTATCGAGCAGCCCTTTTTCTACCGCTTTGCGGCGCAGCAGCTCGGGGTTCATACCAGCGCCGTCGTCGCTGATACAAAGCAGAATATGGTCGCCCTCTTGTTCGGCCTGCAACACAATGCGCCCGCTGCGAGGCTTGCCCTTATCCTCACGCACATCCGGCATTTCAATGCCGTGGTCGACGGCGTTGCGCACCAGATGCACCAGCGGGTCGGCGAGCGCTTCCACCAGGTTTTTATCCAGCGCGGTGTCTTCGCCGACCAACTCCAGCGCAATCTCTTTGCCCAAGCTGCGCGCCATATCGCGCACTAGCCTCGGGAAGCGGCCAAAGACTTTTTTAATCGGCTGCATGCGTGTTTTCATCACCGCGTTTTGCAGGTCAGCGGTGACTAAATCGAGATTGGCGAGGGTTTTTACCATCACTTCATCGCTACTTTGCGCAGCCAAACGCAGCAGGCGGTTACGCACCAAAACCAGTTCACCGACCAAATTCATAATGTCGTCCAACTGCGCGGTATCCACTCGCACGGTGCTGGTCTGTGCTTTGCTGGCGGCTTTGGGTGGTTCTTCCTTGGCAGGCGTGGCGACCAGTTGCGGATTGAACTTGCCCGCGCCGTGCAGTTGGTCAAGCAGCGCTTCAAATTCGTTATCGCTGATTAAATCGGCGGTTTTTTCTGTGGCTGCGCTTTGCTCTGCCTGCAAAGCGACGGGCACTGTTTTTTTGCCGTGCAATTGATCGAGCAAGGCTTCAAATTCATCCTCGCTGATCTCATCACTGCCCGCTGCGTCCGGAGCCGCAGGCATGGGCGCTGGCAAGGCGCTGGCAAGGACAGGGTCCTCACCCGCGCCTGCCAGTTTCGCCAAGGTATCGAGCAAGGTTTTATCGGCGGGCGTGGGCTCTTTGCGCTGTTTGACCTCATCAAACATCGTTGCCAGCGCATCGAGCGCGGCCAATACCGAATCCATCAGTTCGGCGCTGACGCCAATCAATCCTTTGCGCAGACTGTCGAACACATTTTCGGCGGCGTGACAGCAGGCCACCAAGGCTTGCAATTGCAAAAAGCCCGCGCCCCCTTTGACGGTGTGAAAGCCGCGAAAAATCGCATTGAGCAGATCAGTATCTTGTGCGCAGCTTTCCAGCTCAATCAGTTGTGCGGACAGTTGTTCGAGGATTTCTCCCGCTTCCAGCAGAAAGTCTTGCAGGATTTCCTCATCAGCGATAAAGCTCAAATTCCATCACTCCTAAAGCCGTTTTCTCCTGCTCCCTTAACGCCCTTCCCGCAAGTAAGAGTCATCGAAAAGATGGGAAAAAAGAGGGCAAGGCTAAAAACCAAGACTTAACAACAATTCGTCCACTTCATCTTGCGTTTGCGCCTGTTCGGCAGGACCGCAGCCTTCGGCCAGAGCGCGGCTGTGCCTGTTGACCTGCTGTTGCAAACGAAAAGCCGCCTCGCCTTCACTTTCCACAAGGTGCTGCACACCGGCAGCGGTCAACATCAGTTGCAGCAGGTCGCGCTCGATGCCGACGACAAGGGCGGTGACGCGCTTGATCAGTTGGCCGGTTAAATCCTGAAAACCCTGTGCCAGCAGGATTTCATTTAAGTTTTCAGCCAGTTTTTGTCCGCCTGCTTGGCAACCTGCCAAAAAAGCGCCCATGCGCGCGGCAAAATCGGGGAACTCCTCTTCTGTCATCTCACGAGCGAGCAGTCTTTTCCAGTCAGCGCTGAGCGCTGCGCTGCGCTTCACCACATCCGCGGCCAGAGGCGCGCTTTGCTCGACCAGATCCATGGTGCGGTTGGCCGCTTGTTCGGTCAGCTCCACCGCGTAGTCAAGACGCTTGCTCGCACCTTCGACTTTGGAGGCGTTTTTATGACCAGTGGCGGGTTCATCCCATTGAAAATTAACGATGGCGTTATGCAGTTCGCGGGTCAGTTTGCCGACCTGCTGGTACAGCCCCTGCTCACGCGTAGTGGAAAGTGGCTGCCCTGGTTCAGCGCAGTTCATGCCAGGTTGCGCTCGAAGATTTTCTCGATTTTTTCTTTAAGCGCCGTGCCGGTAAAAGGCTTGACCACATAGCCATTAACTCCGGCCTTGGCCGCTTCGATGATTTGCTCGCGCTTGGCTTCGGCGGTGACCATCAGTACCGGCAAACGGGCAAGACGCTCTTCGGCACGCACCTGTCGCAACAGTTCAAGACCGCTCATGCCGGGCATGTTCCAGTCGGTAATCAAAAAATCAAAGTTGCCGTTTTTTAGCAGCGGCAATGCACTGTTGCCGTCGTCCGCTTCGCTTAAGTTGGTAAAGCCCAAATCACGCAACAGGTTTTTGATAATCCGCCGCATGGTCGAAAAATCGTCCACGATGAGGATTTTCATGCTCTTGTCCAACTTAAGTTCTCCTATTGAGGTCGTCGTCGGCTCCTTTTTTTAACAGAGCCTTGGTTTGCTTCTTGCCAATCACTCAGACGTGCACGCAAGCGGGCGGCGCATTGGCTGTGCAATTGACAGACACGCGACTCGCTGACGCTTAGCACCTGACCAATTTCTTTCAGGTTCAGTCCTTCGTCGTAATACAGCGAAAGTACGAGTTTCTCTCGTTCGGGCAGTTCATCAATGGCCGCCGCCAGTGCCTGTTCAAAGCGCTCGTTTTCAAGCTGTGAGAGCGGTGAAGCAGGCAGTTCACTTTCTGCTGCAAAGCCCGGTGCCTCACTGTCTTGCAGCAACTCTTCCAAACTGAGCAGACGGCTGCCCCTGCTCGCCGAGAGCATGGCGTAGTATTCGCTGATACTGATGTCTAGTTCGGCAGCAATCTCGCAATCTTTAGCCTCGCTGCCGGTTTTTGCTTCAACTTTACGGATAGCCTCGCTGATACGGCGGCTGCCCCGGTGTACCGAACGCGGCACCCAATCGCCCTTGCGCACGTCATCGAGCATCGCGCCGCGAATGCGGATACCGGCAAAGGTTTCAAAACTCGCGCCTTTGCTGTCGTCAAAATTCTTCTGCGCTTCGAGCAGACCCATCATGCCCGCTTGCATTAAATCTTCGATTTGCACATTGGCGGGCAGTCTGGCCAGCAGATGCCAGGCAATTTTGGAGACCAGCGGGGCATATTGCTCAATCAATGCTTGCTGCGCGCAGCAGGACGCGCCAGCGGAATAAGCATGCTTGCGAGCGGAGGGTGCCGTCATAAAGTCTCCTGCGGGTTAAATTTTGTGCTTTTGATGAGCGCCAAGCTCTGCAAATAACGTCGCCATTTGCAGCTCGCTGGGAGCAATGCTGCCTTGCAGGGCGAGCGCCTTGGCGACCAGTTGATACTTGCTGGCGTTTTGCAAATCATCGGGGATGCAAGGACCGTTGGTAAGCCAAGTCACCGGCAGCCCCTGTGCTATGGAAAGGCCAATCAACTCGCCAAGGCTCGCCGCTTCATCCAGATGGGTAATCACCAAACCGGAAAGTGGCTGCTGCTTTTGGTAATGCCTTACCGTGCTGGCAAGCACCACCTCACTCATGGTCGCTGGCAGCAGCAGATAGGACTTGCAGGCGGCCGCGGGTAATGCGCTGACTCCGGCGTTTCCATCTATCAATATCAAAGACTTATGCGAAAGGCGCTCCAGCAATTTGGGTAATTCTTCAGCCGTATCGGCTTGAAAAACCGGCACATCCAGAATACGCCCCAAGGTTTTAAGCTGCTCGTGCGCACCGATACGAAAGCTGTCCATCGACACCAGCGCCAGTTGTGCGCGGCCGTTTTCCAGCACATAACGCGCCGCGAGCTTGGCCAGTGTGGTGGTTTTTCCGGCACCGGCAGGGCCTATCAGCGCAATGCATCCACCCTCTTTAAGCGGGTCTTGCTTTTGCATGGGAATTTGTTGGGTCAGTTGCGCCAGCAGATGACGAAAAGCCAAACGCGGTTCTTTGATGTGCTCTACCGTTTGCAGCAAACGCTGGATCAGTTCGGCAGGTAATCCCAATCGTGCCAGGCGAAACCACAAGCCGGTTTGCTCGGGTTTTTCCGCTTGCTGCCTGGACCAGGCCAGACTACCAAGCTGTACTTCGACCAATTCGCGAAGGCTTGCCAACTCTTCACGAAACTGCGCCAGCACCGGCACGGTGGTTTGTGCCAGCGGCGCGGATGGCGGACTTGCTGGCGCAGGCTTGGCTGATTGGGCTTCTTTAAAAAGCTGCCCAGGTTCGCCCGTTTCACTGTGCGTCAAACGCACCCGCGCCTCGGCAATCGCCGCTTGGGTCTTGCGCAACTCAGCCGCAAGTTCTGGATTAACCGGCGGCAGTTCAGCGACTGGAGCCGCGCTGGATGCCGTCAATTCCACCCCTCCGGCCAACGCGCGACTACTGATAATCGCCGCGTCGTCTTTTAATTCAGCCCGTACCCGTTGCATGGCACGGCGCATATCAGCGGCAAAAAAGCGTTTTACTTGCATGTGTCTCTCACGGTTTGTTGCGGTTTTTTTAGCAATGGCTTTTGCGCGCCGTGAGAAAGCAAGAAATAAACCAACTTGCTAAAACTTAAGCGCAAAGCCTTGCGGCGGTAAGAGCGCTGGTAATAAGTTCTGGCTTAAATACGCGGATAATTCGACTGGTTGTTAGCGGCTGAAAACCGCCACAAGCCGTGGGGAAGTTGGTTTGAATGGCTTTTGAAAAATAAAATGAAAAAACTTCTCAAAAGCTATTGACTATCAAAATTGTCTTCTCTAAGATTACAACCACTGGCTTCGCGGCCAGTGGATAAACTGAAAACCGCAGCAGTGCAGCTTTCAGATTATCTCCTCATCAGGCTAATCACGGTTATTGACCCACCTTTCGGTGGGTCTTTTTTTGCCTAACCGATGGTCACGGGCGGCAGATTAACCTTCAGCACCTGCTGCTGCTTACGTGGGGCGATGATCTCCGCCACGCCGTCTACTACCAGTTCTTCATGCTGATTAAGCACTTTTGTGGCGATTTTGACGCGAAACTTGGGCAGTTTTTCCAACACTTCAAGCCGTACTGTCAAGCAATCGCCCAGTTTGACCGGCTTTAGAAAACTCATCGTTTGCCCGACATAGATGGTTCCAGGCCCTGGCAACTCACAGGCAACCGCCGCGCTAATCAATGCGCCGCTAAACATGCCATGCGCGATACGCTGCTTAAACATCGTGGTCTTGGCAAAGTCTTCATCCAGATGCAACGGGTTACAGTCACCCGACATCGCCGCGAACAACTGAATATCGCGCTCCCCAACCGTTTTTTGGTAGTTTGCGCTCTGGCCTATTTGCAGTTCATCGTAAGGGATATTGCTTAAGCTATCGCTCATTTGTGTCTCTCTATTTATTGAAAATTTATTGAAAAGGCAGGCGCACAGTATTCCGCGACCCGTTAATGGATAACCAAGAGCCAATAACACTTTCCAGCCGCACGCCGATTATTTATCCGTACGTTGTATTGGCAAAAAACCTCCCTCTCCCCTCCCCCATTTATGGGAGGGGCGGGGAGAGGGGGAAAGTTAACTCGCTGCGCCCTGCGCGAAGCTTAAGAGTTCGTGCCCCAGTAGCGCGTAGATGGCGTAGTCAGCGGCGTTGCTTTCGCGCAATTCGGCCAGTACACCGCGCCAGCGCTGTACCTGCTCTTGATGACGGGCGAGCCAAGCGGCCAGCCTTTCATCGCCCTCGCTTTGCGTCTGCGGCATTTGCAGCAAGGCGATGGTGATATTGCGCTGCTGCTCGTCCAGCTCGTCACGAAAGCCTTCCCGTGCCTGTGCCTGCCAGTTGTTTTCTACCGGCAGACGGTTGATTTGTTGGCTGTACCAGTTCAGTTCCAGTTCAGTGCCAACGGCAAAGTAGGATTTGGCGACAGTTTCGGCCGCTTCGCCACTGATCTCCGCCGCTTCGATAATCGAAAGCAAGGTATACAGATGGCTAACCCCGGCGACCATTCGCGCCAGCAGTTCCGGCACGCCCGCTTCAGTAAAGCCTTCGTAGCGCTGCTGCCACTGCTCCAGCATTTCAGTGCCCAGCAGTTCATTAAGTTTTAGCCCCAAGGCCACCACTTTTGAGCCGAAGTGGGTAACCGCTGCGGCGGCGTCCATCTCGCTGGCACGGCGGCTGCGCAACAACCAGCGCGTGGCGCGGCGACCCAGGCGCATCAGCTCTTCCATCAGTTGCAGTTGCAGATCGGCACTGACTTTGCCGTCGAGCGCTTCAATTTGCCGAAACCAGTGCGGCAGGTGGAAGATGTCGCGCACGATGACATAAGCACGCGCGACCTTGGCGGCGCTTTGCCGAGTGGATTCGGTCAAGCGCTGGACAAAGGTAATGCCCATGTGGTTGACCAAATCGTTGGCGATTTGCGTACTGACGATTTCACGGCGCAAGCGGTGGCCTCGCATGACCTGCCCGTATTTTTCGACCAATAGCGGCGGGAAGGCGCTTTCCATCTCGCGCAGCAGGTAGGCATCGTCCGGCACCGCTGAAGCTAAAAGCTGCTCTTTAAGGTCAATCTTGCTGTAGGAAATCAGCACGGAAAGTTCCGGCCGCGTCAGTCCTTTACCGGCGGCGGTGCGCTCGTTTAAAGCTTCATCGGTCGGCAGAAATTCCAGCGCGCGATCCAGTTTGCCGCGGCGCTCAAGGCTTGCCAGCAAGCGGCGGTATTCGCCGACGCGCTCGCGGGCACGGCGAAATGCCAGCGACAAGGCTTGGGTCTGCTTGTAATTATTGCCAAGCACCAAACTGCCGACTTGTTCGGTCATTTGCGCGAGCAGTTCGCGGCGCTGCTTATCGGTCATCTCGCCGCTTTCGATTAAATCGCGCAGCAGGATTTTGATATTGACCTCGTGGTCGGAGCAGTCCACACCACCTGCGTTGTCGATAAAGTCGGTATTGCTGGCACCGCCTGCGAGGTTGTATTCCACCCGGCCAAGCTGGGTCATGCCCAGATTGCCGCCCTCGCCTATCACCTTGGCGCGCAGGTCGCGCCCATCGACACGCAGGCCGTCGTTGGCTTTATCGCCGACATCGGCATGGCTTTCCGTACTGGCTTTGACATAAGTGCCGATACCGCCGTTCCAGATTAAATCGACCGGCGCTTTCAGCAGTGCGCTGATCAGTTCGGTGGGATTGAGCTTATCGGCAGTAATAAAAAAGCGCTGCTGCATTTGCGGGCTGATCGCAATGCTTTTGGCGCTGCGCTCAAAAATGCCGCCGCCTGCCGAGATCAGGCTTTTGTCATAGTCCGCCCAACTGGAACGCGGCTTTTTAAACAGACGCTCGCGTTCGGCAAAACAAGCCGCACCGTCTTTTGGATTGGGGTCAATAAAGATGTGCTGATGGTTAAAAGCCGCGACCAGTTGCAACGATTGCGATTGCAGCATGCCGTTGCCGAACACGTCACCGGCCATATCACCAATACCGATCACCGTGAACGCATCTTGCTGCACGTCAATACCGCGCTCGCGGAAATGCCGCTGCACCGAAACCCAAGCGCCACTCGCGGTTATGCCCATGCCTTTATGGTCATAACCGACCGAACCGCCAGAGGCAAAGGCATCGCCCAGCCAGAAGCCGTAATCCGCGGCAATGCCGTTGGCAATGTCGGAAAAACTCGCCGTGCCTTTATCGGCAGCGACCACCAAATAAGGGTCGTCCGCGTCGTGACGCACCACATCCGGCGGCGGCAGGATTTGCCCATCTTTGAGATTATCGGTGACATCCAAAAGCCCGCTGATAAACAGCCGATAACAAGCAATGCCCTCCGCTTGCACCGCATCACGGCCTTCGGCGACGGGCAGGCGGCGCGGGACAAAGCCGCCTTTCGCGCCGACCGGCACGATCACCGAGTTTTTCACCTGCTGCGCCTTGACCAGCCCCAGCACTTCGGTACGGTAATCTTCCTCGCGGTCAGACCAGCGCAGCCCGCCACGGGCGACATTGCCAAAGCGCAGGTGCACGCCTTCGACCCTTGGGCTATAGACAAAAATCTCAAACTTGGGCGTGGGTCTGGGGATTTCAGGAATAGCGGCAGGATTTAATTTAAAGCTGAAGTAATTCTTGCCGCTTTGGTAAAAGTTGGTGCGTAAAATCGCCTTAATCACATCCAGATAACGGCGCAAAATACGATCTTCGGACAATACGGCGACCTTATCCAGCGCGCTCAAAATCGCCTGCTCCAACTTATCCTGCTTATCGGCCAATTCTTCGGCGGACAGTTTGCGCGCAAGATAAAAACGGGTGCGGAACAAGCGCACCAGTTCACGCGCAATATCCGTGTGATTGCCCAAAGTAGTGGCGATATAGCCCAAATCAAAGCCCAGGCGGATTTGCTTTAAGTAGCGGGCGAGCGCTCGCAATAACGCTACTTCACGCCAAGGCATGGCGGCGGACAGCACCAAGCGATTAAACGAATCGTTTTCCGCACTGCCTGCGACAATCTGCACAAAGGCCTCTTGCAAGGTGTCGTTTAACTGCTGCAAATCCACCGCCGCACCGCTGACCGGGGTAAAGGCAAAATCGTGAATCCAAAAATCGCGCCCGTCTTTATGGCGCAGACGGCAGGGAAATTCGCCCAGTACGCGCAGCCCCAAGTTTTCCAAAATCGGCAGCACATCGGATAACGCCAGCGGCTCGCCTTGCTGATAGAGCTTGCAGTGAAGCGTTTTACCATCGCCACTAAGCGGCTGGTAAAAACTCATCGACAGCGGCCGGGTTTCGCCCAAGAGCAATAAATGACGCATATCGACCAAGGCGGAAGTCGCCGCAAAACGTTCACGGTAGCCTGCCGGAAAGCCACGCGGAAAATCCGCCAATACTTTGTTGCCTTCGGCCTCACCTGAGGATTCGAGCACTAGCGCGCGGTAATCGTCCTGCCAACTGCGGCAGGCATTGATCACTTCGCGCTCGATTTGTAGCGCGTCAAATTCCAGCGGTTTTTTCGGGTCTACCTTGAGGATAAATTGCACGCGAGCCAGTACCGATTCGGAAAAATAAGTCCAAAACTCGCTGTCAGTCGCACCCAAGCGGTTTTTTAGCACCTGCTCAATGCGAATGCGCACTTCGGTGGAATAAATCTCGCGCGGCACATAGACCAGTGCATAGACAAAGCGCCCATACGGGTCTTTGCGCAAAAACAGGCGCACTTTGTTGCGCTCTTGAATCTGCACAATCGCCATTGCAGTAGCAAACAATTCATCGACCGGCGTTTGGAACAAATCATCACGCGGCAAGACTTCCAGCACCTGCGCCAGTTCCTTACCCAAATGCCCTTGCGGCAGAAAACCTGCGCGGCGCTGTACTTCATCGACCTTATGACGAATGCAGGGGATACTGCGTGCGTTTTCGGTATAGGCGGCGGAGGTGTAGATACCCAAAAAGCGGCATTCTTTAACCACTTTGCCGCTTTTATCGGTCACCCGCAGCGAGACAAAATCCGGGTAAGCCGGGCGATGTACGCGGCTTTGCACCGCCGCTTTAGCAAAAGAAAGCAGTTCAGGCTGCCTTAAATACTCCAGCATATAAGGCTCAAGGTGCAGCTCCGTTGCATCAAGCCCAGCGCGCAGACGACGCGATAATCCAAGCAGAGCGCTTGGCTCATAGTGCATCTGCTGCCCGTCGATACGAAACTCTTCGTAACCCAAAAAGGTGAAATGGTCATCGGCAAGCCACTGTAAAAAGGCTTTGACTTCTTCTAGATACTGCTGATCTTGATTAACTGATGCGTTATCCAGCCAAGCGAGCAACTCCTGCACCTTGCTCTTCATCGGCACAAAATCCGCCACGGCAAGGCGTACATCACCCAATACCTCGGCAATCGCCGCGCTTAAATCGCGCAAAGCGGAAGGCTCTGCAATGCGGTCGATTTCCATAAAAATCAGCGACTCGCTGCTGATGCCTTCACCTTGCGTGCCTTTTGCCAGCAGTTCGAGCAGATTGCCCTCTTCGTCACGACGCACGCTGAGCACGCTGCTTTGCAGCGTGTGGACGCTGTGGCCACGGCGGTTGACTTCCATCCGCACCGAATCGACCAAAAACGGCAGATTCGGATGCAGCACATAAATGCCGGTATGCGTCGATTGCCAGCCGTTTTTTTCGTAATCGGGGTTAAAAACCTCAATTTGTGGCTGATTTTTATCAAAGCGCGAAAGCAGCCTAAACGCCGACAGCGTGCAGCCCACCCAATCCGACAAACGCCGCCCTACCAGCTCCTCCACCGCGACAATGGCGAAAAACTGCTCAGCAAACAGCGCCACTTGCGCGCGTTTAGCTTCGCTTAGGTGCTGCGCCAAAGCGCTGCGTAATTGTTGTTGGAAGTCGGCAGCATTGGCCGCAGTGAAAAACGACATAGCGAAACTCCACTTGTAAAAAGTTAAGGCGCTGACAGGCAGTCCGGCCGAAGGTCCATAGCTTAGCGTTTTTGCAAACGATTACTGCCAGTTCGGCGACATTTCCTTGCAGGTTTTCTCACTATTGAGAAGCAAACTCGCCATCCCTGATTGTCGCCAGCGGACAAAAACTAGTCGCAATCAGAGCTTACGAAATATAAATTTACATATTCCAATAAGTTATGATTCTTTTCGCTCTTGCTATCCATGTTGTATAAATTTTCACTAATACACTGATATTTCAGGAAATATAGAATTTATTATGGATGCACCATTATCAATATCCAACGCAACAACAAAAAGCCCAGCGCCGGACACTGGCCTTGCCTGCCTGGTGATGCTGGCGCGATTTCATGGTGTGTCTGCATCCGCCGAACAACTGGCGCATCAATACGGCAAATCAGGCAGCACTTTTACCCATGCAGAAATTCTGCTCGCCGCCCGCCATCTTGGCTTAATGGCAAAATCGGTTAAAAGCGCCATCAAACGACTGGAGCACAATCCATTACCCGCTTTATTACAAAGCCGAGACGGCCACTTTTTTATTCTTGCCGCCCGTGATAAAGATCAGTGGCTTATTCATGACCCATACACTGAGCGTCCACAAACCTTAACGACAGAACAACTGGCTGAGCGCTGGAACGGGCAAATTATTTTAATTCGCTCGCAAGCCTCGATTGTGGGTGAGTTGGCGCGCTTTGACTTTACCTGGTTTATTCCGGCCATTGTTAAATACCGCAAGTTATTGGCTGAAGTACTATTAATTTCTTTTGCTTTACAGCTTTTTGCTTTATTAACCCCGTTATTTTTCCAGGTGGTGATGGATAAAGTCCTGGTTCACCACAGTGCGACCACGCTAAACGTTATTGTGATTGGCCTGCTCGTCATTATGCTGTTTGAAAGTCTGCTTTCGGGATTGCGCAGCTATATCTTTAGCCATACCACCTGCCGTATTGATGTGGAACTCAGTTCCAAGCTCTTTAATCACTTGCTGGCTTTGCCTATTGCCTGGTTTCAAGCCAGACGTGTGGGCGATTCAGTCGCTCGCGTGCGCGAGCTGGAAAATATCCGCAGCTTTTTAACCGGCAATGCCATTACGCTGGTGCTGGATATTTTATTTTCCGTAGTCTTTATCGGCGTGATGTTGTTTTACAGCGGCTGGCTGACCTTGATTGTGATTGCCTCGTTGCCGGTTTATTTTTTGATTTCTCTACTGATTACTCCACCTTTGCGGGCGCGTTTGCAAGAAAGCTTTAATCGTGGTGCGGAAAACCAGGCGTTTCTGGTTGAAGTGGTCAGCGGTATGGATACGGTTAAAGCACTGTCCGCTCATCCGCAAATGGCAAGGCGTTGGGATAACCAGCAAGCGGCTTATATTGCCGCCAGCTTTAAAACTCAGGTGCTTTCCACCCTTGCCAGCGAAAGCGTTAATTTAATCGGCAAACTGGTCACCGCCGCTACGCTCTGGATGGGCGCTCATTTGGTCATGCAAGGGCAGCTTTCCGTAGGCCAGTTGATTGCTTTTAATATGCTGGCCGGGCGCGTATCACAGCCTATTATTCGGCTCGCGCAACTGTGGATAAACTTTCAACAAACGGGCGTTTCCGTACAACGCTTGGGCGATATTCTTAATAGCCCCACTGAACTTGGCCAAACCAGCAAAAGCGCATTACCGCCCTTGCTGGGTCGTATTGAATTAGACCAAGTGCATTTTCGCTACCGCGCCGATGGCAGTGAAATACTGCGCGGTATTCGCCTTGTGATAAACCCGGGTGAAGTCATCGGCATTGTGGGTCGTTCCGGTTCGGGTAAAAGCACGTTAACCCGCCTGATACAACGTTTTTATGCGCCAGAACGCGGACGGGTATTGATAGACGGGATGGATTTAGCCTTGGCGGATGTCACTTCATTACGTCGACAAATAGGCGTTGTGCTGCAAGAAAACACCCTGTTTAACCGCAGCATTCGGGAAAATATCGCCCTGACCGACCCAGGCGCACCGATAGAACAGATTATCCAGGCCGCAAAACTCGCCGGAGCACACCCGTTTATTTTGGAACTGCCGGAAGGTTACGACACTATTGTTGGCGAGCACGGCGCTTCATTATCCGGCGGGCAACGCCAGCGCATTGCCATAGCCCGTGCCTTAATGGGCAATCCGCGCATTTTGATTTTTGATGAAGCGACCAGTGCCCTGGATTATGAGTCCGAACGCATTATTCAAGATAATATGCAAGCCATTTGCCGAGGCCGCACCGTCATTATTATTGCCCATCGACTTAGCGCGGTACGTCATGCCAATCGCATACTGGTGATGGAACGCGGGCAAATTATAGAAAGCGGCACACATCAGCAATTGCTGCAAAAAGAAAACGGACATTACCGCTATCTGCATCAATTACAACAAGGTTAAACACAATGTCTGCTTATCTTGAGTTATTTAAACGCTACCGCAGGGTATGGAAAGCCGCTTGGCGGCAGCGCAAAAGCATGGATGCGCCGCCGCGCGAACCGTATGAAATTGAGTTTCTGCCCGCTGCCCTTGCCTTGCAGGATAATCCGCTTCACCCCGCTCCGCGCGTTATTGGGCGCTGCTTGATGGTTTTTGCGGCACTGGCACTCCTTTGGGCATGCCTTGGGCATATGGATGTTGTCGCTACCGCCAGCGGGCGCGTAGTCCCCAATGGCAAAAGCAAACTGATACAACCCAGCACCGTAGCCGTTGTAAAAGCGATTTATGTACAAGACGGTCAAGCCGTTGAACAAGGCGATTTACTGGTTGAACTCGACAGCAGTTTGACAATAGCCGATATTAACCGGCTGCAAAATGAACTCACCGCTGCGCAAATCGACAACGCCCGCGCCGAGGCTCTGCTTGAAGCCATCGATAATCAGAAACCTCCAGCCGATTTAACAAAACGCTTAGCACAACTAAGCGCAGACAAACAGCAAAGCGCACAACACTGGCTGGACGGCCAATACCAGGAACTGCAAAGTCTTTTGGCGCAAGCCGATAGCAGCATTAAACAACACAGCGCCGAATTACAAACCGCACAAATCCTGATAGCGTCACTCAAACAAACCCTGCCGCTGGTGCAGGAACAAACGCAGGCCTATAAAAAACTGCTGGAAAAACACCATACCTCGCGCCATAGCTGGATGGAAAAAGAGCAAGAGCGATTAGAAGCTGAGCGCGAATTAGCCTTACAGCAATCTCGCCGTATCGAACTTGAAGCCGCTTTACAATCAGCACAACAGCAAAAACAAACACTACTGGCACAAAACCGCCGCGCCCTGCTGGACTTACTCAATCAATCCAGACAAATGGCTGCAAATCTTGAGCAAGAACTGCACAAAGCCGAACAACAGCACCGCCTTATGTATTTAAAGGCACCGGTTGTAGGCAATGTGCAACAACTGGCTATCCATACCGCAGGCGGCGTAGTCACCGAAGCACAACCACTTATGGTTATCGTCCCGAAAGACCAGCCCATTGAAGTCGAAGCCCTGCTGGAAAATAAAGACATCGGTTTTGTTTACCCCGGTCAAGCGGTCAAAGTCAAAATAGAAACCTTTACCTTTACCAAATACGGCGCAGTACCTGCAATAGTACAAAGCATCTCCAGCGATGCCATTGAAGACGAACGATTAGGGTTGGTTTACAGCACACGCATACAACTAAGCCAAGACCATCTCATAGTCGGAAACCGCAAAATCAAACTCTCGCCCGGTATGGCGGTACGTGCCGAAATAAAAACCGACCAACGCAGGATTATTGATTATTTCCTAAGCCCACTAAAACAATATGTGGATGAAAGTCTTAGGGAACGATAGAGAACCGGAAAATTGACCTATCAATTTATCAGCGCATTTCTGATTGCGTGTATTTATTTTAGGCTATTTCCTCCTGATGGATTAGTTACCGAGCAGAATATATACCGCTTAAACCAATATTTTTTTAACTGCATACAGAAGACCATTTAAATGAAAAACACTCATCAGATTAATTTAACAAAACGCCCGGCACAGCCAAGCGCAGACAAACAGCAAAGCGTACAACACGGGCTGGATGACCAATACCAGGAACTGCAAAGTATTTTGGCGCAAGCCGAGGCCCTCATTAAGCAACAGAGCGCCGAAATCAAGAAAATTAAGGAAATGAAGCTATACAGCGCCGAATACTTTAAAGAAAAAAAGAAAACATGATACTCCCAAGCAAATGGTCTATTTCTATCACCTTGCTTTGGTTTTTTTTGAGCATATTATGCGCCTGGTTTTTTCTCTTTTTTTTCAAGCCATTCGATTTTTTAATTTTTGCTTATTTTAAGGGTCTTAGGAAGCAAACATGTTTTTATGGCATGATAACTTCCTGATATGACTGGTAAAAATAGGTACTTCAAACGTTCGAAAAT
>NZ_LSZO01000221.1 GCF_001580025.1 Ventosimonas gracilis
GCCAGAGTGTCATACCACTTGTGGGGCTTTTTTTCTGTGCGGCGGCTTCTTTGTTTTCATCTTTCATTGCGACCTTAATTTTCGCGCGTAAGGCTTCGGCTGGATTGATGATCGTCATGCGGCTTTCTCCAAGGCTTCAAATTTTGTGGCCGCGTCAATCCGCTGACCTATCCAGCGCATGACGGGTACGGCCATGCTGTTGCCCAATGCTTTGTAGCGCGGGCTGTCGGGGCAGGGTTTGGCGGATTTCCCGCGCCACGCAATGCAGGTGTAGTCGTCGGGGAATCCCTGTAATCGTTCGCATTCGCGCGGGGTTAAACGGCGCACGCCGCTATCTTGGGCGATGGCTTGATTGGGTGCCGTATCGAGCGTGTAGGCTGCACCCTCGTTTGATATGCCCAAGCCGTTTGATTGGGTATTGGCCGTTTTGCAAACGTGGACAACAAACGTTTCTGATTCGGCATCCCTTCTGCCCATTGCGCCCGCATTCAGGCACATGCTGATTTCTGGAACAGCTTGCTCGCACCCTGCACGATCAAGGCTTGCATGAGCGGGATTGGCAGCGCTTTTTTGCGCCATACGGCGCGGCGGGCAATCCCCGCGCAGGCTGTCGCGCTCAAGAAGTACCGGCGGTCTACCTTGCCAGTTTCCAGCATCGAGGACAGCGAACACGCGCTTGCGCCGCTGCGCCAGTCCGAACCATTGCGCGTCAAGCACGGCCCATTCGAGAAGTCCATGCTCGCCCAGCGCCATGCCTTCATATCCCCAGCCATCTGCGGGGACATCGAGGCGGCATCCTGCCATCGCTCCAGCCACGCAATCAAAGTCTGCTCCGCCGTTGCTGGAAAATGCGCCGGGGACGTTTTCCCAGACGAGCCATCTTGCACCGCAAAAATGTCTAGCTGCATGGAATATCCTGATTTGTTCGTGAAACAACTTGGATTGCGCCCCGGCCAGTCCTGCCCTTTTCCCTGCCAACGACAAATTTTGGCAAGGTGAGCCTCCTACCACGACGTCGATAGCCCCCAATGCTTTGATTTGCTCGTCGGTAATTTCTGTGACGTTGCCAAGGTTTGGTATGTCCGGGTAGTGATGCGCCAGCACGGCGCACGGAAATGGCTCGATTTCCGCAAATGCGACGGGTTGCCAGCCCAGCGGCTGCCACGCCTGGCTGGCCGCTTCGATGCTGGAAAAGAGCGACAGGTAGTTCATGGCAGCGCTCCTCTAGATGTTCAGTGACACTTGTTCGATGGCGGTATCGTGGGCGTGCTGGTTGCTGTCCGGAAACGTTGCCGCCAGGCGTTCGCGGGTGACGTGGTAGTAGTGTTCGGACAGTTCGCAGCCGATGGCGCGGTAGCCTTCAAGGGCGGCAGCGACCAAGGTAGTGCCGCTGCCCGCGAACGGGTCGAGGATGATGCCGCCCGTGCCGTCAGGATGGCGCTCGCATATGCGTACCAGTTGGCGCATAAGGGCGGTGGGCTTGCCAGTCATGTGGTGCTTGTCTTGCTGGCGCACGACTTCGCGGATGACGCCGGGCAGGACGGGAGCGTTTCGGGTGAGGGGCATGGATCCCTTGCTGCCCCAGATGATGTATTCGGCCTGGGCGCGGGGTCTTCCGAGATGCGGGCGTGCGCCTTCGGTCTTGTCCCAAACCATGATGCCGCGCCAGATGAAGCCTGCGCATTGCAGGGCATCGGTGGCCAGCGGCAGTTGCCGCCAGTCGCTGAACAGGCAGGCGGGCGCGCCATCGCGCAGGACGCGGCGGCATTGTGCGAGCCACAGCAGCATCCATTGCAGTTGTGAGCGCTGGTCGCGATTGTCGCCGATGAAGTCAACCCACTGTTTCGCTTGCCCGGATTTCACGTATTTAACAGAGGGAGTGGCTTTGCGCTCGCCTGCGGTGAGGCCGCCGCTGGAATACGGTGGGTCAGTGATCAGGGCGTCAACGCTGTGATCGGGGAGGGTTTCGAGCCAGTTGAGGGCGTCGCCGTGATGAAGGGTGCAGATCATGCGGGGAGTCCGTCGAGGGAGGCGTGGGCGGTAAGGGGTGCGGGCAGCGGCTCGGGCTGGTATTCGGCAAGGTCTTTTTCAAACTGTTGCCAGCCTTGAATAATGCGCTGTCTTAGTTCGGGGTCGCTTAAGTAGTCAACTGTTAGTTGATCACTGATGTCGCCCGCATCGTTTAATGAGGCGGCGATAAATAAGGCTCTATCTGCGCCGGATACCAGTAGTTGTTGCTCTAGCTGTGCGCGGTAGTGCAGCGGTAGTGGTTTGCCTTGTGTTTTGCGCAGGGTTTTATTGAGGGTTTTGGCCTCGAAAACGGTGCGTTCGTCCATCGTTAAACCGTCGAAGCTGGCCGATAGTTTGGTGCCTTCCAGTACACCGACGCAGGGATAGAGTTCTTGGCCTAATTGTTGTTCGGCGATGGGTCTTAATAGCGATTCGATTAAATGGCCTTTATCGAATATCGCTTGCTGATACTGATTCACTTCGGGCGTGATGCCGGTTTTCTTTTGTTTAAGCAGTGCGTCCCTTTTGGTGTAGGGGGATACGCCCAGCATGGCGGCGGCTTCGCTGGCGTTAAAGTGGGTTTGGCGGTGTGTGTGCCATTCGGGGGTGCCTTGTTGGAGTTCAATCAGTTGCATCATTTAATCCCTCTTTGGCGGGTTCTGTGCAAATCCAGAATTCCATTTTTTTGTCGATGGTTTCTGCCAGCAGGTCGATTAAAAAGTTTTCCAGTTCATTGCGGGAGGCGCAGATTTTTCTATGTTCAATACAATACGGGTTGCTGTTTGGGAGGGTGGCTTGGTTGATAAACCCAAGCAAGCTCCCCCAAAGATATTGGATGTCGAAAAGCACTTTCTTGTCCCGATTAATCTTGCTCATGGTTGTTCTCTTCTTCGGCGACTGCTTTAACCGCCAGTGCGCGGATTTGGGTTTTTTGTTGGTCGGTTAATTGGTATTTGCTGGATACCATGCCAATGATGCTTTCTGCGCTTTTGCCGTTTTCGATGGCGGTTTGCCATTCGTTTAGATGGTTTTGCAGTTGTTCTTGCGGGTAGGCGGGCAGGGTTTTAATCGGCGGCTCATTCAATGGCGGCGTAATGTCGCGAATTTCTTCGGCAATGGCTAAACCCATTAGCGCATCAGGAAATATATCGCGCAGGGCAAAGGCGCGTGCTCTGAGTTGTAGCATGCGTTTGGGGTATTGTTTCCAGGGACCTGCTTTATTAACGAGTCCG
>NZ_LSZO01000222.1 GCF_001580025.1 Ventosimonas gracilis
GGCGCAGCCCCGAACGGCAATTTACTTCGTAAATTGTGTAGTGAGTCCACATATCTTTGATATGGGGCGCGGCACGCGGTACACTGGCGTCATGCGGTATGCCATTTTGCGCGTGCAAAAGCTTAAGTCTGCGGTGGCCGTGCACCGTTCGATGAAGCATGCTTTCCGGGCGCAGGAGACACCAAACGCGGACAAAAGCCGGACACCTGAAAACACCCATATCGGGGCGCATTCAGTGGCCGAGGGTATGGCTGCGTTCCGTGAAGCGTTGCCGGAAAAGATGCGGAAGAATGCCGTCCAGTGCATCGAGTACTTGATGGCAGCAAGCCCTGAAGCGATGCAGGGTAAAACCCGCGAACAGCAGGATGCCTATTTTCAGGACGCGCTGGACTGGCTGCGTAAGCGTCATGGCGCAGAAAACGTGATCTACGCAGGCATCCACCGAGACGAAAAAACACCGCACATGTACGCCTACGTGGTGCCGAAAGACCCTGATACAGGACGGCTGAACTGTCGCCGTTTCCTTGGAGGTGCGGCTGCGCTGCGGGGCATGCAGACGGACTTTGCCGAGCAAGTGGGCAATCAGCACGGCTTACAGCGCGGCATCGAGGGCAGCAAGGCTAAGCATCAGCGTGTAAGCCAGTTCTACGCCCAGATCGAAAAAGCCGGACAGGTGCCCAAGATCGAGCCGGACGAGTTGCAGCCGAAAGTGCTGGGAAAGCGACTGCTTGGCTTGCAGCGGGTCGAGGAAGCCCCTAAAGCGATTGCAGAGCGCCTAAATGCCAAGATTGAGGCCGCAGCCTGCCCATTGGCGGAAAAGGCCGCTGTGGCCGTTTCTGAGCGCCGTAGAGCGGTTGAAATGGCGAAGACAGCCCAGACCATGCAGGAGCTGCTAAAAACGGCGGAAAAGGCCGTTGCGGCCTTCACGAAGGGGCTGAATCAGCAAGAGGTCGAGCAGGTGATGATCAAAGCCAACGCATTGCGCCGCGCTAAAGAGATGGCTTTGAAGTTGGAGGCACAGCGCAATGCCAATGCTGTCTTCCGTATCTAGGACTAATCCTCTTGCACGTCAGCTAGCAC